>NZ_JBSTYL010000009.1:0-159028 GCF_054052465.1 Aeromonas enterica
AAGCATCTAAGCGGGAAGCGAGCCCTGAGATGAGTCATCCCTGACCCCTTGAGGGTCCTAAAGGGCCGTTGGAGACCACAACGTTGATAGGCGGGGTGTGTAAGTGCAGCGATGCATTGAGCTAACCCGTACTAATTACCCGTGAGGCTTAACCATACAACACCCAAGAAGTGTTCTGGGCCTTGTAGCAAGTGCGAGACTACTTACAAATTCAGTGATAGTGACAAGCCAAGCGCAACATCATTATTCACGTCAGCTTTCCGAGATTGAAGTTATTTGCCTGGCGGCCATAGCGCCGTGGAACCACCTGATCCCATGCCGAACTCAGAAGTGAAACGCGGTAGCGCCGATGGTAGTGTGGCATTCGCCATGCGAGAGTAGGACACTGCCAGGCACCCAACATTGAAAGCCCGCTCACCTGAGCGGGCTTTTTTATTGTCTGAAATCAGCTAGTTATAAGCGATAAACTGCTAAGTCTCTTCTCTTGTGTCGTCGGATGGGAGTCATTCATGGGCTGGTGCTGTGAGCTCATACTGAGCAATGCGGCGTTGGCATAAGGTGTAAGTCACGGGCAGAAGGGGCAACAGGTGTTGCAAGACTGGGGTGTCCATGAGCCACCAAGGTGATGGTCTACTTCAAGATTAGCCTTTCAACACATAGTCAAAACAACGCTCAAAGAAAGAGGGACGGCAGTTGCCGTCCCCCAAGTCATCTCGTCCAGTCTATGAACGGCAATGCTCCCTGCAATCCTTGACTTTATCCTGATCCTTCGGAATATCCCCTTCCCAATCCGTTGAGGTGTCCTGTGGCCATCCTAGCCTGGCAATCGATCCTGATTGCTGCACTCTCTCCATCCTGGAGGTGTCCGTTACCACATCCCGTGGTGTTCCTTGCGTCGTCCTGACAGATAACCATCCGGGCTATCTCGCTTCATCCTGAAGCTGTCCTGCTCGCATCCGGCGAGGTCCTTTCTTCCTGAAGAGCTGCAATCCGTACCGCTCAGCCTCATCCCGAGGTGTCCACAACCACATCCTGTGGCGTCCGGTTCAATCCGTTTGATAACCTTCCCGGCTACCTGCCTCATCCTGAGGTGTCCCTGGCCACGTCCTGTGGATTATTCCCTGTTTATGCGCTGTTCCTGCATCCTACCGGACCAGCTCCGTCCTTGTGAGACCCATATTAAGGGAACCGCATAGCGGAACAAGGGCGGTTGAGCAGTTATCGGCATGAGCCAGCTTGGTCCAACCCAAGCATTAACAAGATAAATCTATATTAATCATGGTCTTACTTTGTTTCATTGGAAAGCGTATGGATTCAAAGATGGCTTCACGTACGGCTCAGCACAGTGGCCTCTTACAACGGCGATAGCTGATCTCTCACACACAAAAGCAGGGAGAAAACGATGGTACAAAGGGGTTCAATTCAGCGGGTAAGAGTTAAAAATTAGTTGAATAAATATGCTCAAAAAGAATACAAAAAAGCCGAGGCTGGGCTCGGCTTTTTTGAGATTAGCTGACTCGGCTGCCTGGCGTGGGATATGCCTTGCGCAGTGACTCCGGCGCCAACACTTCCAAGTTGTCACTCATGTTGTTCAACCAAGTGCGAAATTCAGGGGTGTCCTGTACTTCGGTCTCCACGACCACACTGCGTTTATCGTAGCGGGTCATGCGAGGGTTGTGGCCCGGGATCTGTCCATCGACCAGGGTCGGGCAGTTGGCATCGATGCGGCCGACGAAGCGGATCGGGCCGCTGACGTCTTGGTAGCCCTGATCGCGGATCAGCTTCTGAATATTGAAGTCCTTCGGTTGAGTCGCGCTGAAGTTGGTCAATTCCACGCCCTTGATGTGATCGAAGGGGATGCCGTACACCTTGGGATCCAGCTCGGACAGGGTACAAAGCAGGGTCGGACCGTCGGCCTGATTCAGGATGCCGAGGGGATTGATGCGGTCATAGCAGAGCCATACGGTACGCTCCTTGATGACACGCTGGATCTCGGCACTGAACTTGCGACCACGCCAGAGCGCATCGCGGATCAGGGTGCTGCGACGGATTTCCGGGTTGCCGGCAAACGGACGCGGTGACTGATGTACGCTTTCGAGCCAGCGTTCGGCCAGTTCACTCTGGCTGTCGCGGATCACCTGACTGGCTTTGTCGACTAGCGGGTTCAATTCGGTCAGCACACTTGCCGGCAGCAGTTGACTCGCCTGATCGCTCCAGGTTTTCAGGGCGACCGCCAGCGACAGCGGCATTATGTTGGCAAAGTCGTTGAGGCCATGGCGCTCAAAGCACCAGCCGTGGGGTTTGCTGCGTTCATCCGAAGTGAGGTCGAACAACCCCATGCCGGACATCTCCTCCAGGTCCCGTTGCACGGTACGCAGACTGACGTGTATGCCTTCCTCTTCCAGTTTGACCTGGAGTTGGCTGGCGGTCAGCTTGTAAGGGCGGTGCGGGATGCAACGCGCCAAGGTCAGTTGTCGTAACAGCTTCTTACTCATGGTGCATGCCTTCACTGGTTTAGCGTTGAGTGTATCCTAGCCACCAGTTGCGACAATATGTGTCGCAAGTTTTGCTGCGACAACTGTCGCCATTTTCATACAAATGGGATTAACTACATGATATTAAAACGAATACATGTTTTTGCGGGTATCAATCGAGGCTTTTAATTGATGAAAAAATCGCAAATGAAAGTGCTGTCTTGCGGTTTTTGGGAGAGGAAAAAATAAAAATAGCAGGAAGAGGCAGAAGATGATGTGGAGGGGCTTGGCCCCTCCACCAGATGGCTCCCTGTGATCAGGCGAGCCAGGACCAGGCTGATTTGGTGATGGCGGCGCCCACCATGTAGCCGAAGACGGCCAGCGCGGCAGCACCGGCCACCAGCTTCTGGTTGCGAGCCGGTCGCTTGAGTGCCATGACGCCGAGGCCTATGTAGACCACTAGCGCGATCAGCTTGGCCATCAGCCAGGGTTGCTGGCCGGGGCTCATCTGCAGGGTCACCGCCAGCAGCACGCCAAACAGCAACAGTAAGGTGTCGTTGACATGGGGTAGGATCTTCAGCCACTTCTGCTGCAGGCGGGCACTGCCCCCCAGGGCCAGCATCCAGCGATAGACAAACAGCAGCAGGCTGACGATGGCCAGGGTCATGTGCAGATGTTTGAGCATGGGGTAATAGGCAATCATATTGCTTCCTTGTCGTTGTCGGGCAGACCGCTGTTCCAGTTGTGAGCGTGAATGCGCTCCTGTCCTTCCTGATCGTCTTGCAACAGATCAGAGAGGATATCCCGGTATTGCAGGCTCTTGTTGATATAGGTGTGTTCGTCGTCCAGATAATTGACCTGTTCGCGCAGCAACCAGTTGTCGTGCTGTTTGAAGGTCTGCCCGGCTCGCCAGGCCTGGTTGGCCCGGAATCCCAGCTGGGTCAGGGCTTCCACCCCCAGATCCACGGCGGAACCCAGTGTTTCCCGATACACGCTGCCCACGCCCTGACGCAGGATTTCGTGAGCGTGGGGTCTGTCCTGGGCTCGCGCCAGTATCTTAAGGTGCGGGAAGTGTTTCTTCACCATTTCAATTACTTCGAGCGAGGTGGCCGGGTCGTTGATGGAGAGCACCAGCAATTTGGCCTTGTGAGCGCCGGCGGCATGCAACAGGTCGAGCCGGCTGGCATCGCCGTAGAACACCTGATAACCATATTTTCGCAGCGTCTCTATCTGGCTGGCATCCTGCTCGAGAATGGTGGTGCCTATGCCGTGGCCGTGCAGCAGACGCCCCACTATCTGGCCGAACCGGCCGAAGCCGGCGATGATGACGGGGTGCTCCACCAGCTCCGGCTGTTCGTGCTGTGGTACGTCGTTGTGGGTACGGTAATCGAACCAGGGCTGGATCACCCGATCGTTGAGGATCAGCAAGAGCGGCGTCAGCGCCATGGAGAGCGCCACCACTAGGGTGAGCAGCGAGATGGTGTCGCCGGGCAGCACCTTGTTCTGGGCGGCGAACGAGAATAGCACGAAGGCAAACTCCCCCCCCTGGGCCAGCGCTAGCCCAAAGGTCCAGCGTTGGCTCGGCGAGATGCGAATGACAAAGCCGAGCGCCATCAGCACCAGCCACTTGAGCGCCATCAGGCCGACCACCAGGGTCGGGATGAGCAAGGGGTGTTCGGCAAACAGGCTGAAGTTGATGCCGGCGCCTACCGACATGAAGAAGAGCCCGAGCAGCAACCCCTTGAACGGCTCTATGTCAGCCTCCAGCTCGTGGCGATATTCGCTGTCGGCCAGCACCACACCGGCGAGGAAGGAGCCAAGGGCGGGGGAGAGCCCCACCGATTCCATCAACACAGCGATGGCGATCACCAGCAACAGGGCGGCGGCGACGAAGATCTCCCGCATGTGGGATTGGGCTATGGCCCGGAACACCGGGCGCATCAGGTAGTGGCCACCCAGTACGATGCCGGAGATGGCCGCCACCACCAACAGCCCGTGCTGCCAGCCGGCCAGCTCGGAGCTGCCATTGCTGGCCACCGGTGCGATGGCGAGCAGTGGCAGGATCGCCAGTATGGGAATGACGGCGATATCCTGGAACAGCAGCACCGCAAAGGCGGAGCGGCCGCTCTCGCTCTGCATCAGCTTGCGCTCCTGCAGGCTCTGCAGCACGATGGCGGTGGACGATAGCGCCAGGATGAGACCTATGGCCAGCCCCTGTTGCCAGGGCAGGCCGATGAGATGAGCCACCCCGGTCAGGGCCCCCGTGGTGAGCAGCACCTGCAGGCCACCGGTGCCGAGGATGGGCCCCTTCAGTTGCCACAGCAGGGCAGGGCGCAGCTCCAGCCCGACCAGAAACAGCATCAGCACCACCCCGAACTCGGCGAAGTGCATCACATCCTTCTGCTCTCCCACCAGCCCCAGCAGGAAGGGACCTATGATGATGCCCGCCAGCAGGTAGCCGAGCACGGAACCCAGCCCCCAGCGCTTGGCCAGCGGCACGGCGATCACCGCCGCCGAGAGGTAGATAAGCGCATCAAACAGTAATCCGTGACCCATCAGCCGGCCCTCCGTTCACATGTCTGGCCCGACTCACAGGGGTGGCCAAATGATTGACAGTGTTTCATGAGAGCACCTCCAGCAGATCCCGCAGATAGGGGCTGCCGCCGAGCTGGGCAGGGGTCAGCTGTTCGTCGCGCAGGGCGCATAACAATTGGCGATAATCCTGGCCGCAGCGGCGCAGCGCCTCCGGATCCCTGATCTTGTGAAAGGAGTGCAGCACGAACGGCGGCAGCCAGCGCATGCCGCATAGCTGCGCCGTTTGCTGGAACGGCAGCAGGAAGTCGAGCAGCGGTCGGCTGTTGTAGCCTTCGCTGCAATAGGAGTCGGGGGCGCCACCCGTGGTGATGGCACTCAGCCACTGCTTGCCGTTGAGGGCGTGGGCCTCGGGGCCGTAGGCGTAACCGTACTCCAGCACCAGATCCATCCACTCCTTCATGATGGCGGGGCAGGAGTACCAGTAGAAGGGGTGCTGAAAGACGATGATGTCGTGTTCCGACAGCAGGGCCTGCTCCCGCTTCACATTGATGAACATGTCCGGGTAGTGCTGGTAGAGGTCGTGTACCGTGACCCCTTCCAGGTCGGAGACAGCCTGCAGCAGCTGCTTGTTGGCCCGGGAGCTCTGCAGGGCCGGGTGTGAAAAGATAACCAGAATGCGTTTCATGGGGTCATAACCTGAAGATGAGCCTGATACCGGTGAAAAGAAGATGTATTGAGTTGCGACGTTATCAAGAAGCGCAATAGCCCGCCAGTTCCGGGATCAGATCCCGCAGCGCCGGATTCAGGGTCTGATGGGCGGGGTAGCAGAGTCCGATGCGCCGAAACATCCGCGGCCCGCTCACTGCGACCGTGCACAGGCCAGGTTCGTCGTCCACCAGGCCGTCTGGCAGGAAGCTGATGCCGACACCCGCCAGCACCAAGGCCATCACCAGCCCCTTGCTCTCTGCCTTGGCCACCAGGTTGAGGGTGAGCCGGTCACAGGCAAGCAATCCTATGGTCTGCTGATGGGCCTCACAGGGTGGGCATTCAATAAAATCATAATGTTGCAACTCAACCAGATCTATCCGAGTGCGGCTTGCGAGGGGGTGATCGGTGCGTACGCACAGCACATAGTCTTCTTCCCACAGGGGGAGGAAGATCTCGTCCTCCCGGCGCAGCGCATCCAGGGTCAGCCGACAGTCGGCGGGACTGGTGTAGTCGGAGAGGGTGAGATCCAGCTCGGGCAGCACACCCTGCACCCGCTGTAGCAAGCCGGCCAGCCGGTGGCGGCTCAGATCCGGCATGATGGCCATGTTGAGCCGCGCGCGCGTCGCCTTCTGGCGGAACAGCTCCGGCAGGCGGCGTGCCTCTTCCACCAGCTTGACGGCATGGGGATAGAGGTAGTGGGCCGGATCCCTGGCCTCAACCCCCTTCTTGCCCCGGATGAAGAGGCTGTCGCCGAGCGCCTCTTCCAGCTGGCGCAGGCCGGCCGACAGCGAGGGTTGGCTGACGTGGCAGCGCAGTGCCGCCGTTGTGATGTTTCTCTCTTCATAGATAGCGATGAAGAAGCGCAGCAATCTCAGATCCAGCATGAGTACAACCATAGTTTTTTCAGATGATAACCAGTGGAAAACAATATTTATCACTGATGGATGTAGCGACTATAGTGACTGAGTTCCGTGCTGGCCAGCCGCTGTTTGCTCAAACCGACTCTTGAATCAGAAGGAAAACATCATGTCCAAGCCTCTCGTCGTGATCACCGGTGCCTCCGCCGGGATCGGTGCCGCCATCGCCCGTGCTTTCTCCGCTGCCGGTCATCCGCTCTTGCTGCTGGCCCGCCGGGTCGAGCCCATGCAGGCGCTGGGGTTACCCAACGCGCTGTGCGTCAGCGTCGATGTAACCGACACGGCTGCCATGAAGGCTGCTGTCCAGCAGGCAGAGACCCGGTTCGGCCCTGTGGGTTGCCTGGTCAACAACGCCGGCGTCATGTTGCTGGGGCAGGCCGACGTGCAGGATCCTGCCGAGTGGCAGCAGATGCTCAACATCAATGTGATGGGGGTGCTGAACGGCGTTCATGCCGTGCTGGCCGGGATGAAGGCTCGGCGTAGCGGCACCATTGTCAACATCAGCTCCATCGCCGGTCGCAAGACCTTCCCGAACCATGCGGCCTACTGCGCCACCAAGTTTGCGGTGCACGCCCTGACCGAGAATATCCGGGAAGAGGTGGCCGACGTCGGCGTGCGCATGGTGACCATAGCCCCAGGCGCGGTGGAGACAGAGTTGCTCAGCCACACCACGGACGAGAGCATCAAGGCCGGCTATCACGACTGGAAGGATCAGATGGGCGGCGTGATCGCGCCCGAGGTGATCGCCGAGGCTGTGCTCTATGCCTGGAATCAGCCCGCCAACGTCTGCATACGCGAAATCGTGCTGGCTGCCACCCGTCAGCAACCCTGATCCGGACAGGCCATGAGGGGGAGGGCTTGACCCTCCCCCTGGGCCAAGGGTTACCATAGGGCTCCTCTGATCAATGAGTCATGTCATGGTTCTGACCCGTCGCCAACTCGCTCGCGCCCGCCGCTGGCTCCCCTTGTGGAGTCTGCTGATGGTGCTGATGTCGTTTGGCAGCCGGGCGGCGACCGATCTCTGTACCCTGACACCCCATTGCAGCCAGAGCGAGCGAACCCTGGAAAAAGCCATGCCCTGCGGCAGCTTCACCTCGGCGCTCGCCATGACGGTGATCATCAGCGACAGTCTGACGGTGGCCGTGCTGGAGCCTGACATGCCACAGTTCCTCTCCCCCTCCCTGTTCACGCCGGAGGCACCGTTCGAGCGGCTGGAGCGTCCGCCTCGCCACCTCGGTTGAGTTAAGTTTCCCCGTTTTTTGGGTATTTCTTCTTATCTGAGGTGAGTTATGTACAAGTCCCTGTTACTGGCCCTGCTGGCCGGTACCGTCAGCTTCTCCGCCCTGGCCGCGGAGCAGATGACCGTCTACAAGTCCCAGTATTGCGGCTGTTGCAAGACCTGGATCAAGCACATGGAAGAGAACGGTTTTGAGGTCAAGGTCGTCGAAACCGAGCAGCTCGATCCCATCAAGCAGCAGTACGGCATCACACCACAGCTGGCCTCCTGCCATACCGGGGTGGTGAACGGTTATGTGGTGGAGGGACATGTACCTGCCGCCGACGTGCAGAAGCTGCTCAAGGAAAAACCGGCGATCCGCGGCCTGACCATTCCGGGCATGCCCCAGAGTGCGCCAGGCATGGATATTCCGGGTCAGCCCTATCAGGTGCTGAGCATCAGTGATGGGGGCGCGACCAAGGTCTGGTCGAGCTACTCCGGCTGACGCAAACTGGCCATGAGCAGGCACGACTCCATCATGTGAGGCACACCTGAGCGAACCTGTGTCGCTCATGGTCAGGTTTGAGGGCCGCTGTCGCGAGATAGCGGCCCTTTTACCTGTTCTTGCGGGTTTTGCGGGGTGATAACTTGCAACTGGGGGCGACAAGGGGCAGATTGATCCCCTATCCAAGGAGCCAAGGCTCAGGTCTGCTAACCCTTTTAAAGCGCAAAGGATGCGACATGTTCACCTTTCCCCGAGGGCTTCTGCTGCTGGCTTGCCTGGCTGCCGTTCCCTGTTCATATGCCAATGATGAGTCCGCCATGCCCACAAGCGACACCCTTATCCAGCCTCCCGTGGCCACCAAACACCCTTACACCATCAAAAAACACGGAGATACCCGGGTCGACAACTACTACTGGCTGCGCGATGACGAGCGCCAGAAACCCGAGGTGCTGGCCTATCTGGAGGCGGAGAACGCCTATACCGAGGCCATGCTCAAGCCGACCCAGCCGCTGCGTGACCAGCTCTACCAGGAGATGGTGGCCCGCATTCCCCAGCAGGATGAGTCCGTACCCTATGTGAAGAATGGCTACCGTTACCAGACTCGCTATGAGCCGGGCAAGGAGTACGGCATCTATTCGCGCAGCAAGGTGGAAGGGCCGCAGGAGCTCGAACTGATGCTGGACAGCAACCAGCGTGCAGAGGGGCACGAGTTCTACGCCCTGGGCGCTCTGGAGGTGAGCCGCAACAACCGCTGGCTGGCGGTGGCGGAAGATTTCCTCTCTCGCCGTCAGTACCAGATCCAGTTCCTCGATCTGGAGAGTGGCAAGTGGGCTGCCGACAAGCTCGAGAACACCTCGGGCAATCTGGTGTGGGCCAACGACAGCAAGACGGTGTTCTACGTGCGCAAGCACCCCAAGACTCTGTTGCCCTATCAGGTCTATCGCCATGAGCTTGGCTCGGATCCGGCGAAAGATACCCTGGTGTATGAGGAGAAGGACGACACCTTCTACGTCAGCCTCTACGCCACTACCTCGGAAGATTTCATCGTCATCGCCCTCTCCAGTACCACCACGGGCGAGGCGCGCCTCATCGACGCCAATGTGCCAACCCAGGCGCCACGGCTGTTCCTGCCGCGCCAGGTGGATCACGAATACAGCCTGGATCACTACCGCGGTCGCTTCTATGTGCGCTCCAACAAGGACGGCAAGAACTTCGGTCTGTACGAGACCAAGGAGAGCCCGGTCGAGCGCTGGAAGGCGGTGATCGCTCCCAATCCGGATGTGTTGCTGGAGAGCTATGCCCTGTTCAAGGAGTGGCTGGTGCTGGAGGAGCGCAACCAGGGGCTGACCCGGCTGCGCCAGATCAACTGGCAGAGCGGCGAGCAGAAAGAGATCGCCTTCGACGACCCCGCCTATGTTACCTGGCTTGCCTACAATCCGGAGCCGGAGACCAGCCAGCTGCGCTACGGCTACTCCTCCATGACCACCCCCTCGTCTACCTACGAGCTGGATATGGCGAGTGGCAAGCGCACCCTGCTCAAGCAGCAGGCGGTAGCGGGCTTCAAGCCGGAGCTGTACGCCAGCGAGCGCCTCTGGGTGACCGCCCGCGATGGGGTGGCCGTGCCGGTGTCGCTGGTCTATCGAAAGGATCTGTTCAAGAAAGATGCCGGGTCGCAGAAAAATCCGTTGCTGATCTACGGCTATGGCTCCTACGGTGCCAGCATGGATCCCGATTTCAGCACGGCTCGCCTGAGCCTGCTTGATCGGGGCTTCGTCTATGCCATTGCCCACATTCGGGGCGGCGAGGAGCTGGGCCGCCACTGGTATGAGGATGGCAAGCTGCTGAAAAAGCAGAATACCTTCAATGATTTCATCGACGTGACCGAGGCGCTGGTGGCGCAGGGCTATGGCGCCAAGGATCAGGTCTACGCCATGGGTGGCAGCGCCGGCGGCCTGCTGATGGGGGCAGTCATCAATCAGGCTCCCCAGCTCTATCGCGGCGTGGTGGCCCAGGTGCCGTTCGTCGACGTGGTCACTACCATGCTGGACGAGTCCATCCCCCTTACCACGGGGGAGTACGACGAGTGGGGCAACCCGAACCAGAAGCGTTACTACGACTACATGAAGGCCTACAGTCCCTACGATCAGGTCAAGGCGCAGGCCTACCCCAATATGCTGGTTACCACGGGTCTGCATGATTCCCAGGTACAGTATTGGGAGCCCGCCAAGTGGGTGGCCAAACTGCGTGAGCTGAAGACGGATGATAACAAGTTGTTGCTGAATACCGACATGGATGCCGGCCATGGCGGCAAGTCGGGTCGCTTCAAGGCTTACGAGGATATCGCTCTGGAGTTTGCGTTTATCCTGGATTTGGCCCAGCCGAAAGCATAAGTCACCACAGTTGCGGCCCTTGCCAGTCAAGGGCCGCAAAAGAATCTCTCCTCTCTTTCCTCGTTTGCCCGTCACTAGCACACCGAATTAATCTCCGAGCAGTAAATTAATGACCGGCTTCAAATTTCTCGTCATCCATATCCATCATTTTGTATTTTTGTTTGATTTATGTTGGCGCCATGTGCTTAATCGAAACCGTTATGACTCTTTAATTGGCCCCCGCAGAGCCAATTATCTTCGGTTGGCATGAAGCCGGCTGTCTCACCACAGGATGCTGGTGGCTTTTTGGGGAACGCTTGCCGTTCACCCAATTCCTCATATCGAGGTCATGGATGACCACCGACGCAGAACGGTGGTTTGTCCGGCATTCGCCCGCGGAAAGGGCGAGCTGAATCAATCAAAAAGGATGAACAACATGAAAGGATTATCCCTGGCGTGTGCCTTGTCGGCTGCCTTGGTCGGTGTTTCGTTTGGTGGTCCGCTGCAGGCGCAGGAACGCTTCGTGACCATAGGCACAGGCGGTCAAACCGGCGTTTACTATGTCGCTGGCCAGTCCATCTGCCGCTTTCTCAATCGCGGTGTCGCCGATCACCAGATCAAGTGCAATGCCCCTGCCAGCGGTGGCGGTGTGGCCAACGTCAATGGCATCCGCAGTGGCGAATTCAACTTCGGCATCATGCAGTCCGACCATCAGTTCAAGGCGATGAAGGGGTTGCCACCGTTTCAGGCCGAAGGAGCCATGGCTGACATGCGGGCCGTCTTCTCCCTGCAGAGCGAAGTGTTCACCATACTGGCGCGCAAGGATGCCAAGATCGCCAGCTTTGACGATCTCAAGGGCAAGCGGGTCAACATCGGCAACCCGGGCTCGGGCCAGCGTGACACCTTC
Organism: Aeromonas enterica; assembly: GCF_054052465.1. Taxonomy (NCBI): domain Bacteria; kingdom Pseudomonadati; phylum Pseudomonadota; class Gammaproteobacteria; order Aeromonadales; family Aeromonadaceae; genus Aeromonas; species Aeromonas enterica. Next base: position 11,632 of record NZ_JBSTYL010000009.1, read on the forward strand.
GAGGAGATCATGGCGGTCAAGGGCTGGAAGAAGAGCGATTTCGGTCTGGTCTCCGAACTCAAACCTGCCGAGCAGGCCTCCGCGCTCGGCGACAACAACATAGACGCCATGAGTTACTTCGTCGGCCACCCGAACGGCGCCATCCAGGAAGCCTCCACCACCACAGATGCCGTGCTGGTACCGGTGACCGGCGCCGACATCGACAAGCTGCTGGCACAGAAGAGCTACTACACCAAGGCCGAGATCCCGGGTGGCCTTTACAAGGGTAGTGATCAGCCCACTCAGTCCATCGGTGGCAAGGCGGTGCTCTCCACCAGCGCCAAGACCGATCCGGAAGTGGTCTATCAGTTGGTGAAGTCGGTGTTCGACAATCTGGATCGCTTCAAGCGTCTGCACCCGGCCTTCGCCGATCTGAAAGAGACCGACATGATCAAGGTGGGGCTCTCGGCGCCGCTGCATGAAGGGGCTGTGCGCTACTACAAGGAGCGCGGCTGGCTCTGATTGAAGGCCCAAGGGCCCAAGTCACTCTCTTCGACACCCGTCAGCCGCTGCTCAGTTGCGGGGGCGGGTGTCGCTTTTGTTGTACTCGTTGGCACAAATTAACCCTATGCAAGATAAACAACTTTCTACCGAGGAACTGATCGCTCAGGATGTGGGCGCTCGCATGCCGCTGGGTGCCATGGGCTGGCTTATCACCAGCCTGGCGCTGGTCTGGTCACTGTTCCAGCTCTGGATTGCCTCGCCGTTGCCCTTCATGTTGGGTATCGGCGTGCTCAATGATACCGAAACCCGTGCCATTCACCTCGCCTTTGCCCTGTTGCTGGCCTATCTGGTATTCCCGGCATTTCGCTCGTCACCACGTGATCGGGTGCCACTCAGCGATATTGCTCTGGGTCTCGTCGCCGCCAGTGCGGCCTCCTACCTGTTCGTCATGTACGAGGCGCTGGCTCAGCGGCCGGGCAACCTCACCACCTCTGATCTGGTCACCGCTTGTATCGGCATTCCGCTGCTGCTGGAAGCCGCCCGCCGCGCTCTGGGGCCGGCGCTGGCGGTCATCGCTCTGGTATTTCTTGCTTACAGTCTGGCGGGGCCCTGGATGCCGGGACTGCTGGCTCACCGCGGGGTGAGCTTCACCGCGCTGGCCAACCACCAGTGGATCACCACCGAAGGGGTGTTCGGGATTGCCCTCGGCGTCTCCACCAGTTTCGTGTTCCTGTTCGTGCTGTTTGGCGCCCTGCTGGAACGGGCCGGTGCCGGTCACTACTTCATCCAGCTTGCCTTCAGTCTGCTCGGCCACCTGCGCGGCGGCCCAGCCAAGGCGGCAGTGGTGGCCTCCGGCCTGACCGGCCTCATCTCAGGCTCCTCCATCGCCAACGTGGTGACCACGGGCACCTTCACCATTCCCATGATGAAGAAGGTGGGCTTCAGCGCCGAGAAGGCGGGGGCAGTGGAAGTGGCCTCCTCGGTCAACGGCCAGATCATGCCCCCTGTGATGGGTGCGGCCGCCTTCCTGATGGTGGAGTACGTGGGTATTCCCTATGTCGAGATTATCAAGCACGCTTTCTTGCCGGCCGCCATCTCCTACATAGCGCTGCTCTATATCGTCCATCTGGAGGCGCTGAAACTGGGCATGCAGCCCATCGGCGATCACCAGCCCAAACCCTGGCTGTATCGCCTGACCGGCTTTGCCTTCGGCGCCACCCTTATCAGCGGCCTGTCACTGGCGGTCTACTATGGCCTTGGCTGGCTCAAACCGGCGCTGGGCGAGCACGCCCTGGCGGGGATCGGTCTGCTGCTGGCACTGGTTTATGTGGGTCTGCTCAAGATAGCCGCGAGCAATGAGCCACTGGCAGCGGAAGATCCGGACAAGCCACTCACCGAGCTGCCCAACACTCGCGCCGTGCTGCTCTCAGGCCTCCACTTCCTGCTGCCGGTGGTGGTACTGGTATGGTGCCTGATGGTGGAACGCCTCTCGCCCGGGCTGTCGGCTTTCTGGGGTACCGTCATGCTGGTGATTATACTGCTGACCCAGCGACCGCTGCTCAACTGGTTGCGCAAGGACGGCAAGCACGACTACGGCACCGTCGCAGACGGTATGGTTGATCTACGGGAGGGGCTGGTGGCCGGTGCCCGCAATATGATTGGTATCGGCATCGCCACAGCGACCGCCGGCATCATAGTGGGCGCGGTCTCCCAGACCGGGGTTGGCCTGGTGCTGGCGGATCTGGTGGAGTTCCTCTCCATGGGCAATCTGTTGTTGATGCTGCTGCTCACCGCCCTGCTCAGCCTGATCCTTGGCATGGGGCTGCCCACCACCGCCAATTACATAGTGGTATCCAGCCTGCTGGCGCCGGTGGTGGTGACGCTGGGGCAGCAGAACGGATTGATAGTCCCGCTCATCGCGGTGCACCTGTTCGTCTTCTACTTTGGCATCATGGCGGACGTGACCCCGCCGGTGGGGCTGGCCTCGTTCGCGGCGGCGGCCGTCTCCAAGGGCGATCCCATCAAGACCGGCATCACCGCCTTCTACTACAGCCTGCGCACTGCCGCGCTGCCCTTCCTGTTCATCTTCAACACGGACCTGCTGCTGATCAACGTGGACTTTGCCCACGGGGTCTTGATCTTCATCGTTGCCACCCTCGCCATGTTGATCTTTGCCGCCGCGACCCAGGGCTATTTCCTGGTGAAGAGCCGCTGGTACGAGAGCCTGCTGCTGCTGTTGGTGGCCTTCACCCTGTTCCGCCCCGGTTTCTGGATGGACATGGTGCAGGATCCTTTCCGCGAGATGCCGCCGGCCCAACTGGCCCAAACTCTGGGAGAAGCGGAGGCGAAGAGCACCCTGCGGTTGCAGATCCAGGGCGAGGATGCGGTGGGCAAGCTGCGCCAGTCGACCGTGTTGATCGCGGTACCGGCGGGGGAGGATGGTGAGACTCGTCTCGCCAACCTGGGGCTGACGCTCTATGAGCAGGATGGCAAGACCCTGATCGACAGCGTCACCTTCGGCAGTCCGGCAGCGGCGGCCGGCATGGAGTTCGATCAGGAGATCCTCTCCGTCAAGGCGCCCACCGAGCGCTGGCGCAAGGAGCTGATGTGGTTGCCCGGCTTCCTGCTGTTTGCGCTGATTGTCGGGCTGCAACGGCGCCGAGCGGTGCGAGCATAAAAAACGGTCAATTAAAAACGGCGCCATCAAGGCGCCGTTTTTATGTCCCCATCGGGGCTGGTTCTTGTGGATCCTGCTTCAACAGCAGGCTCGGACCAAGTTATTCGCATGTTCACAGGCCTGCTCGAAGCTGATCCCCAGATGGCGTATCATGATATCCATATCGGGAGGGCTAGTTTGATTGAGCCTGTTGTTGCAACTTATCCAGCGCTTTTTGCTCCTGCAGGCTCAGGCCAAGTTGTTCACAGGCCTGCTCGAAGCAGATCCCCAGATGGCGCATCATGATATCCATATCGGGAGGGCTAGTTTGATTGAGCCTGTTGTTGCAACTTATCCAGCGCTTTTTGCTCCTGCGGGCTCAGGCCAAGTTGTTCACAGGCCTGCTCGAAGCTGATCCCCAGATGGCACATCATGATATCGATGGCGGGCAGATAGTTTTTCATTGCATCTTCCATGGTGATCCTCCAGACCCGTTCCTTATGCCCCAGCCAGGAGGACGGTGCAATTAGACTTTAGGCGTAGACTGCTCGTTTGTTGAGTGCCCCTGCCACTGAACGGGGGAATTTGTTACTCTGCTTGTCAGTAAGAAGATGTTGCCGTATGACTGCGAGCAACACGTGAGGAGCAGGGCATGTTATTGAGTTTCTTGATCATCGCATCGGGCTGGTGGCATATTCGTGCGGCCTACGGCTCAGACTCCCGTCAGTTTTACATCAGCAAGCCGTTGACCATGCTGCTCATCATAGCGCTGGCGTTCGGTTATCAGGGTTATGACCACGACGGCTCCCACGCCTGGATCCTGCTCGGTCTCTGCTTGTCGCTGGCCGGTGACGTGCTGCTGATGCTGCCAAGCGATCGTTTCATTCAGGGGCTGGCGGCATTTTTTGTCGCGCACCTCTGCTACATAGTCGGTTTTGCCCAGGGGCCGCTGGTGTTGAACCTGGTGGATGGCCTGCTGCTGTTGCTGGTGGCGGGCATGGTGTTCGGCCTGCTGTGGGGCAAGCTCGGCGAGATGAAGATCCCCGTGCTCTGCTACATGCTGGTGATCATCGGCATGGCCTGGGTGGCCGCTGGTGCTTGGCACGCCTCCTTGACCGCAGGCAGTGCCGCGGCCCTGGTGGGGGCGCTGATGTTCCTTTTCTCCGACAGTATGTTGGCGCTGGACCGCTTCCGCCGTCCCTTTCCCCATGCCACGGCCTGGGTGATGAGCAGCTACTTTGCCGCCCAGTTCCTGATCGCCGCCTCGCTGGCGGGGTGAAGAAAAGCCGGTGTTTTTCATTGCTCTTACCTGAATGTTGATCCTCGCCGGCGAGTGAAGATCGCCGACAAGAAGAATGGGCCAACAGGCCCATTTTTCTTGTCTGTTTTCAGCGCTTTGCTATGCCTCGAGCGGTTCGGCGTCGGCGGCTCTGGGGGCCGGCTGCTTGAGTAGCAGCATCAGGGCGCTGGCGATCAGCAGGAAGATGCCCATCACGTAGAACACCTGGTTGTAGGCCATGATGGCCGCCTCGCGGCTGATTGTGTTCGACAACATGGCCTGGGCCTGCTGCTGGGCCAGTTCGGGACCCGAGCCCTGCGCCATCATGTTCTGGGCCAGCTGCAGCAGGTAGCTCTGCCCCTCTATGCTGCTGGCGGCCAGGGTGCTGCTGATCTGGCTGACATGGACGCGGGTGTCGTTGTCGATCAGGGTCGCTATGATGGCGATGCCGAAGGCCCCCCCCAGGTTGCGCAGCACGTTGAGCAGGGTCGAGGAGGAGGGGATCTCGTCATGGGTCAGGCTGGCGGTCGCCACCAGCGACAGCGGCACCATGATGAAGGGCTGGCCCAGCGCCCGGACTATCAGCGACTGGATCAGCTGGGGGCCGGCGTAGTCGGCGCTCATGTTCATGTTCATGAAGCAGCTGATGGCAAATACCAGGAAGCCGAAACTCACCAGGTAGCGCGGATCTATCTTGTGGGTCAGTTTGGGCACCAGCGGTAACACCAACAGCTGTGGCAGCCCCATCCACATCAGCACTTCACCGATTTCCAGCGCGTTGTAGTTGTGGATCTGCGCCATGTAGAGCGGCAGCACATAGATGGAGCCCATCAGCGCCATGCCGAGCACCAGATAGGCGAAGCAGGCCAGCGCGAAGCGCGGATTGTGCAGCAGCCGCAGGTTGACCAGCGGATGGCGTCTGAGCAACTGGCTGATGACGAAGAACACCAGGGCCACTACCGAGATGACGGTGAGCCGGACTATGAAGCTGGAACCGAACCAGTCCTCCCGATTGCCCTCTTCCAGCACTACCTCCAGCAGGCCCAGCCCCATCGCCATGGTGACTATGCCGATGAGATCCACCCGCTTGATCACCTCCCAGTCCACCGGCTTCCTGTCCAGCCCGTGGGCCAGCATGGCCATCACCAGCAGTCCCGGTGGCACGTTCAGATAGAAGATGTAGTGCCAGGAGAGCTGCTCCGTCAGCCAGCCGCCCAGGGTCGGACCTATGGCGGGGGCGAAGGTGGCACAGAGGCCGAACAGCGCCATGCCGGTGGCCCGCTTGTGCAGCGGCAGCAGGCTGACGATGAGGGAGAAGGCCATCGGGATCAGCGCGCCGCCGGTGAAGCCCTGCAACGCCCGGAAGACGATCATGCTGGTGAGGTTCCAGCTGAACGAGCAGAGCACGGAGGCGATGATGAAGGCCCCCGTAGTCCACAGCAGGTAGCGGCGCACGCTCAGGCCCCGGCTGAGCCAGCCGCTCAGGGGGATGGCGATCATCTCCGCCACCAGATAGGAGGTGGATATCCAGGAGCTCTCGCTCAGGGTGGCCGACAGGGCCCCCTGAATGTCCTTCAGGGAGGCGTTGGTGATCTGGATGTCGAGGATGGCCATGAAGGCGCCGATGAGGCCCCCCATGACCGCAATCCAGTTGCGACGTGGGATGGGTTCCATCAGTGGGCGGCGACCAGGGGTTCAGGATCCCGGGTATCCACTATCACCTCGGTGGAGAGGCCCGGCAGCAGCTTGCCAGCCAGGGTGCCCGGCTCGGGGATGCGGATCTTGACCGGTACCCGCTGCACTATCTTGGTGAAGTTGCCGGTGGCGTTCTCCGGTGGCAGCAGGGCGAATCTGGCGCCGGTGGCGGGGGCCAGGCTGTCGATGATCCCCTCGACCGGCTGATCCGGATAGGCATCCAGGATCACCTTCACCTTCTGGCCCGGCTGCATATGCAGCAGCTGGGTCTCTTTGAAGTTGGCCTCGACCCACACCTGTTGCAGCGGCACCAGGCTGGCGACCTGCATACCGGACTGGACGTAGAGCCCCGCCCGCAGGCTGCGCTTGCCTATGATGCCGTCGGCCGGTGCCCGCAACTCGGTATAGGTCAACTCCAGCTTGGCCTGTTCCAGCTGAGCGGAGCTCAATGCCAGTCTGGCCTTGTTCTGCTTGGCTTCGGCATCCAGCACCAGTAGCCGTTCACGGGCGGCTTGCCGGGCGGCTTTGGCTTCCTGTTCCTGTGCCAGATTGACCTGCAGTCCGGCCCGCACCTCGTCCAGACTGTCTTGCGAGCTGTAGTGGCGCTGGTTGAGCTGGCTGACGCGCTGCACCTGTTGCTGGGCGCGCACCTGCTCGGCATTGGCAGAGCTGACCTTGGCCTCGGCCTGACGGATCAGACTCAGCTGCTGGGTGCGGGTCGCGGCCAGATTCTCCGCCGTCGCCTGGTTGAGGCGCAGGTCGGCTTCGGCCTCGGCTACCTTGGTCCTGTACTCCCGATCGTCCAAGCGGGCGATCAGCTGACCAGCCTTCACCGCCTGGTTGTCGGTGACCAGTACCTCGCTGATGTAGCCTGGCAGCTTGGAGCCGATCCCGGTCACCTCGCTCTGCAGGTAAGCGTTGTCGGTACTCTCGAAATAGCGGCCATGCAGATACCAGTAGGCGGCGAACAGCAGACCGAGCAGGGCCAGCACCATGGCGGCCAGCAGGGGGATCTTCTTGTGTTGACTCATTTTTTGGGGGATTCCTGAACTTAAGAGACGCAGGCTAACACTGGCCAACTGTTTCGATTAGTATCCATTTATGAGATATACAGTTTCACTGGTGCAACAATGGATCTGAACGCTGCATTGATTTTAGTGCGGATCGTCGACAAGGGCTCCTTCACCGCGGCCGCTCAGGAGCTGGGCATGACCAAGGCGACCGTGAGTCGCCGCATCGCCGAGCTGGAGCAGCGCCTCGGCGTGCGGCTGCTCTACCGCTCCACCCGGCAGCTCACCCTGACCGAGGCCGGCGAGCAGTATTACCTGCGCTGCAGCAAGGCGGTGGACGAGCTGGCCCAGGCCGAGCTGATGGTGAGTGCCAGCCAGCAGGAGGTGACAGGCACCCTCAAGCTGGCGGTGCCTATCGAGACGGGGCAACTGGTGGTCGGCCGGCTGGTGGCCAAATTCTTGCAGGTCTATCCGGGCCTGCAGGTGGAGCTGGAGCTGACCAATCGCATCGTGGATCCCATCAACGAGGGACTGGATGCGATCGTGCGCATCGGCGACATGAGCGACTCCAACCTGGCGGCGCGGCGCCTGTGGAGCACGGAGCGGCTGCTGTGTGCCAGCCCGGACTACCTGGCGCGCAGCCCCGCCATCACGCGGCCGGAAGATCTGGTTTTACATGAGCGGGTGGCGGTGAGCAGCGGTTTTTTGGCCTCTCACTGGTGTTTCGAGCGTGAAGGCAGAGAGGTGCTGGTTGACCCTCCCTCCCGCTTTCGGGTTAATAATATAACCTGCGCCAGGGAAGCGGCGAAGGCGGGGCTGGGACTGGCCTCTCTGCCCGCCATGCTCTGCCATGAGGAGCTGGCCAGTGGGGCGCTGGTGGCCTTGCTGCCGGAGTGGCAGCAGCCCAAGGTCCCGATTTATCTGCTGTTTCCGGAGCGGCGACTGATGCCGCGCAAGTTGCGGACCTTTATTGATTTCATGGTGGCGCAGGGGGCCGATTACGGCATCGACAACCTGTTGTGACAGACGGGTTTGAGGACGAGGGAGGACTGGATCATGGGATCCCGGTTCGATCCTGAGGATGGAAGAGGGGCATGGTGCCGGTTACAGGTGGCATCGACAACCGGTTGCAGGGGGAAGGCATGGATCAATGGATCAATCTTTATCGGGCTTCCCATTCGCTGGAGGCCCATGCCCTGAAGGGGGCGCTGGAAGTGGAAGGGGTACTGGTACGGCTCAACGGGGAGGCGCTGTCCGGCGCCCTGGGTGAGCTGCCGGTGGATCTGTTGCAGGTGACCCTGATGGTGCGCGAGCAGGATCGCAGCAAGGCGGGGCGCGTCATAGAGCGCTATCAGCAGCGCCAGGGCAATGGCTGGCTCTGCGGACAATGCGGGGAGGAGAACGGCGCCAACTTCGAGGTCTGCTGGCGCTGTCATCACGATCCCCACGATAATTAATCGCTCACCCTGCCTCAGCGCAGGGTGAAGTCGATATCCTCTCCCGCGCTGGCGTCGTGATAGGTCGCTAGGTCCAGCTCTTTCTCGCTGCGGGCGATCAGCACGGATACCAGAATATCGCCGGAGACGTTGACAGTGGTGCGCGCCATGTCGAGGATCCGGTCGATCCCGGCGATGAGCGCCACCCCTTCCAGCGGCAATCCCACCGCGGTCAGCGTCAGCGTCAGCAACATCAATCCGGTGCCCGGCGTGCCCGCCGTGCCGATACTGGCCAGGGTGGCGATGCTGATGATGGTCAGGTAATCCACCATGTGCAGATCCACCCCGAAGGCCTGCGCCACGAACAGGGCGGTCACCCCCTGATAGAGGGCCGTGCCATCCATGTTGATGGTGGCGCCTATGGGCAGCACCTTGGCGGTGATGGCGGGGGAGACCCCGAGCCGACGCTCGGCGCAGGCCAGGCTGATGGGCAGTGTGCTGCTGCTGGAGCTGCTAGTGAAGGCCACGGCCTGGGCATCGACGATGCTCTTGAAGTAGTGCAGCGGGTTGAGCCGGGCCAGCAGGATCAGCAGGCTGCTGTAAACGCCGAGCACGTGTAGCAGGCAGCCGAGATAGACGGCGCCGATCACCTTGAGCAGCGGCAGCAGCAGACTCACTCCGTATTTGCCCGTCATCCAGGCCATCAGGGCGCAGACGCCGTAGGGCGCCAGTGCCATCACCATCTGGGTCAGCTTGAACATCCCTTCCGCCAGCGAGGTGAAGAAGAGGATGGCGGGGCGGCCGCGCCGGCCGGTGGCGTTGAGGGCGAGGGCGAGGGCCACCGCGAATACGATCACCTGCAGTATCTTGCCATCCACCATGGCCTGCACCGGGTTGCTCGGTACCAGATGGCTCAGTACGCTGGCCAGGGTCGGCTGCTCCAGCATGCCGACGCGCTCATAGGGCCCCATATTGGCGCCCATGCCGGGTTCCAGCAGCCAGCCCATCATCAGGCCGATGCAGATGGCGATGGCGGTGGAAAAGAGATAGAGACCGATGGCCTTGCTGCCGATCCGATCCAGGCTCTTGCCCTTGAGCAATGAGGTGAGGCCGGCGATGACCGAGCAGAAGATGAGGGGCACCATCAGCATCTGTATGGTGTTGACGAACAGCACGCCAATGGGTTTGAGTTGCAACGCCTGCTCACTGAAACCGAGTCCCAGTCCGATCCCCGTCAGCATGCCGATCAGGGTCTTCAACCAGAGGGGACGGCGGGTCCAGATCCGCCAGGGCTTGAAAGCCAATCCATGGAACAGCATGACGCCAATGTCCTTATAGTCGGTCTGCGATGGCAAAAAGGGGCGTTAGTGTAGCCATCCCCTTGTCAGGTTGCCACATTATCGACAAAGCACTCCTTACAACCAGCTCGGCCTGAGGGAAATCAGCAATTTATTGGCCTATATCAAGGTCGTCAGCGGCGGCGCGGGATTTAATGGACATTAAATATGTTCATTAATGAGGTTTGCAATGACTCAATCGGTACACGGTCACGAGGTGATGGAGATGATGCTGGCGCAGGGTGGCCAATTTACCCGGGCCAGCCTCAAGCAGGCGATCGATGAGCGTTTCGGTGCCGACGCCCGTTTTCATACCTGCAGCGCCAGCGAGATGGATGCTGATGCGTTGATCGCCTTCCTGGCCCAGCGCGGCAAGTTCATCGAATCGGAGCAGGGTTTCCAGACCCACGCCGACAAGATCTGCAATCACGGGTGATCCCCTGCGGCGAGCGGCCTGTGACGCTCGCCGAATCCCGCCGCCTTTGTTATATTTCGCCCTCTTTCCCCTCCTTGTTGAAGGCTTAGCCTGGGCGTTGTATGGACACTTTCTCCGCTGCCGTCATGTTGTTTCTGATCATGGATCCGCTGGGTAACCTGCCGGTCTTCCTGTCGATCCTGCGTCATATCGATCCCAAGCGGCGGCGCAAGGTGATGATGCGGGAGCTGCTGTTCTCCCTGGCCATCATGATGGCCTTCCTGTTCGCCGGTCAGCAGATCCTCAATTTCCTCAATCTGCGCCAGGAAGCGGTCAGCATAGCCGGTGGCATCATCTTGTTCCTCATCGCCATCAAGATGATCTTCCCGAGTGAAGGCGGGGTGACCGGGCTGGCGGCGGGCGAGGAGCCCTTCCTGGTGCCCATGGCCATTCCCATGATCGCCGGCCCCTCCATTCTCGCCTCCCTGTTGTTGCTGGCCAACCAGGAGCCGACCCGGATGGCGGACTGGTCGCTGGCCCTGCTGATGGCTTGGGGCGCCAGTGCGGTGATCCTGATGTTCTACGAGGTCTTCAACAAGTTGCTGGGTGAGCGAGGGCTCACCGCGGTGGAGCGTCTGATGGGTATGCTGCTGGTGATGATCTCGGTGCAGATGCTGCTGGACGGCGTGCACCACTATCTGGCAGTGACCGGCCAGAACTGACCTAGCCTGTTCACCCGAATGCAACGGGGTTCGGTGAGCCCCGTTTTTTTGCCTGTGACGCTATGGTTTCTTGAGTCAAGCGCGCTCGATTGCCGAGGGCTCCAGCTTGCTCATGATGAGGGCGAGCAGGGTTTCCCGCAGCCAGCGGTGGCCAGGATCCTCCTCGTGGCGCTGATGCCAGATCAGCAGGTGGGAGATGCTGTCTAGCGCTATGGGCAGCGGCAGCGGCACCAGCGGATAGACCTGGGTGGCGTGACGGGCATAGAGCCTAGACAGGGTCACTATCATGTCCGAGTGCATGCCCATGCGCAGCGCCGCCTCGAACGAGGGCACGGTCGCCTCGATCCGGCGGTAGAGATCCATCCCCGCCAGCTTGTGATCCAGCATCCAGCGGTCCCGCCCCTCGCAATAGGTCTGCACATGGGGATAGGCTAGGTAGCGGGCGAGATCCCACTCGGGCTCGTGCAGGGCCGGATGATCGTGCTGCACCAGACAGGTGAGGTCATCGATGGCGAGCAAGCGCTGGCAGATGGCGTTGGGCAGGGTGTCGAGCCGAAAATCCGAGCTGATGCAGTTCTCCCGCACCGTGAAGGCGATGTCCACCTGGCCCTGGCTCATCTCGGTCAGGCTGTTCTCGGTCCACTCCTCGTAGCGCAGCCGTATGCCCGGCGCCTGCCGTTTCAGCTCGCTCAGGTAGAGCGGGGCGAACAGGGTGAAGGCGCTGTCCATGCTGGCGATGACGAATTCCCGCTCGGTATTGGCCGGATCGAAATCCGGCGGCTGGATCAGGTTGTCCAGCGACAGCAGTATGGGCTGCAGTTGTTGTTGCAGACTGAGGGCGCGGGCGGTGGGCTCCAGCCCGTAGGCAGAGCGCACGAACAGGGGGTCATCGAAAGTTTCCCGCAGGCGGCCAAGGGCCTTGCTGACGGCAGACTGGCTCAGGTGCAGGCGGCGAGCCGCCCGGCTGCCGTTCCGCTCTTCCAGTAAAACTTGCAGGATTATCAATAGATTGAGGTCGATACGCCCCAGCTGTTCCAGCAACATGATATGAATCCTCTTCAATTCTTAGATGAATTTATACCATTTGTTTTCATATCTAGGCGAACTTATGCTCGAAACGTCTCTCGCCTTCAATGGCGGCTGGTACAGGATGTAGTGGTTGAGGGGACAAGTAGCATCAAGTGATACGGCGACCCTGGGTCGCCGTATTTTTTTGGGTGATTTATTTGCAAACTTGCACCTGTCTTGATTTTGCCCAACAATCTTTGCGCCTTCTTTTGATACAAACAATCGGTATCTATCAGTCAGGAGTATCCCTATGGGACTCGGTGGAATTCATATCTGGCATTTGTTGATCCTGCTCGTGGTCGTGGTCGTGGTGTTTGGCAGCAAACGCCTGGCCGGCGCCGGTGAGGATCTGGGCACCGCCATCAAGGATTTTCGTAAAGCCTTGCGTGACGATGAAGTACAGCCGAAATAAGTGGGAGTTGAGTGATGTCTGTAGACGAGAAAGTCGAATTGAATGAAACCTGTGACAGCTGCGGCTGTTTCGCCGAGATCGGCACCATCATAGGTGAAGGTGACGATGTAATGGATCTGGTGATCGAGGCGGCGGCAGAAGCCGATGCCCGCGCCAAGCTGGCCGCTTATGAGGCACTGGCCAAACAGGTGACTGCCGAAGCCAGCATCAGCAGCGAACTGAGCCAGGGCGCCAACGGCGTGATCCTGAAAGCCCGTCTGCAATTTACCTGCACCGCCGAAAAACTGATTTTCGAGATGCGTGCCCGCTCTATCTGAGCCCAGTGATGACACGGCGGGCTCGCCTGCCGTGTTGACCCTTCTGCTGTGGGTCTGCGTTCTATAGTTAGTTATCCCACAGACGGCTTTGCCCGACGCGAGTCGGCCAACAGAAGGCGACCACATAATGAGGCTGCGATGGATATGGGGCCTGCTGGCCCTCTGGTGTCTTCCTCTGCTGGCGGCTGATCTCAAGCCACAGCGCCTGCCCCAACCCGGGGACCTCGAACATATTCTGCAAAAGAAAGAACTCAGGGCTCTGGTGGTCTATGAGCGGGGCTTCTTTTTCTTCGACAAGGGGACTCAGCATGGCATCCTGGTCAATCAGCTGCAGGGGTTCGAGCGCTGGCTGAACCAGACCTATCTCGCCAAGGAGAAGATCAAGCTCAAGATCATCTACATACCCGTACGCCAGGACAAGCTGCTGGACTACCTCGCAGAGGGGCGTGGCGACCTGGTGGCGGCCAACATGACGGTGACGCCGACCCGGCGTGAGCAGGTGACCTTTTCCGATCCGGTGATCGCCCCCATCGAAGAGTGGGTGGTGAGCCAGCATTCCCTGCCGACCTTCAACCGCATCACCCAGCTCTCCGGCCGACGGATCTGGGTGCGGGCCAGCTCCAGTTATTACGAGAGCCTGCGCCAGCTCAACTGGCTGTTTCGCGAGCTGGGGTTGCCGCCCATCTACATAGAGACGGTGCCCGAATACCTGCAGGACGGGGATCTGCTGGAGATGGTGGCGGCCGGCATCATTCCGCTCACGGTTACCGACAGCTTCAAGGGCCGCATCTGGCTTGGCATGATCAGCGGCCTGAGAGCTCACAAGTTGATCCCGCTGCGGGACAAGGGCCGCAGTGCCTGGGCGCTGCGCAACAACAGCCCCGAGCTGCTCAAGGCGGTCAACGGTTATCTGGCCGATGCGGGCAAGCGCACTCTCTACAGCGACATGACCCTGCGCCGCCTGCTGGCCCGCAGTGATCAGATGAGCAATATTCTGGCGCCGGATCCTCTGGGGCGACTGTCGACCATTCGCAAGGTGCTGGAGCAGCAGGCCGACAAGTACCGGCTGGACTGGCTGATGCTGGCGGCGCTGGCCTACAAGGAGTCGGGCCTCAATGCCAGTGTGCGTTCAGAGCGGGGGGCTGTGGGGATCATGCAGTTGTTGCCGAGTACGGGGGGGGAGGTGGGCATTCGTGGTGCCAGGCTCGCCAGCCTGGAGGGCAATGTGGAGGCGGCCTGCCGCTACATGCGGCTGATCCTGGATACCTACTTCGACGATCCCGGGCTGGATGTGCTCAACCGCCACCTGTTTGCGCTGGCGGCCTACAATGCCGGCCCGAACCGGGTGCAGGCGCTCAGGGCCAAGGCCAAGGCCGCCGGGCTGGATCCGAATGTCTGGTTTGGCAACGTGGAGCAGCTGGTGGCCAACGAGGTTGGCCAGGGGCCCATCAACTACGTCAGCACCATCTACAAGTACTACGTGGCTTATCGTTTCAGCCTGCCGCAGCTGGAGGGCAAGGCAGCCGCCATCGAGGCGGTGGCCCAGCCCTGATGTTTTCTCGCCCGTCTAGACAGGTTGGGCGGGTGGGACAAAGAGTTCCCAACCCTGATCCCTGTGCTGCAGATACCAGGGAGCCAGCTGGCCGGTCGGCGAGGGATCCGGCTGACTGGCTTGCGGTCGATGGCTGATGGCGGGGCGATCCGTGAGTTCCATGGTAAATTCCTTCATCCATATTCCAACGAGGCCTGTAGCCAGCGTTATGCCATTTCCCCATGACAGGCAGATGACGCCATGATCCCCGGCGAATTTGCACTGATTGACCAACCCGAGCTGGCGCTCAAGGTACGCTGCCAGCTGATCCGCAACGCCCGCTGCCGGATCCAGGCCCAATACTACAGCTGGGAGGAGGACAGCAGCGGCAAGCTGCTGTTGTCCGAGTTGCTGCATGCGGCCCGGCGCGGGGTGCGGGTACAGCTGCTCATCGACGACCTCTATGCCGGCGACAACCGTTTCCTGGAGATGGTGGCCCATCAACCCGGCATAGAGGTGCGGCTGTTCAACCCCTTCTGGTTGCGGGGTTGGCGTCCGCTGACCCTGCTGCTGGAGGGGATGTTCAGTTTTCGCCGCATCAATCACCGCATGCACAACAAGCTGTTGCTGGTGGATGGCAGCCAGGCGGTGATCGGTGGCCGCAACATAGGTGACCGCTACTTCGGGCTGGGCGGTCCGCCCCAGTTCGTCGATCTGGATCTCGCCTGCCGTGGCCCGCTCTGCCAGCAGGCAGAACAGGGCTTCGATCAATTTTGGCGCAGCCGCTGGAGCCACCCGATCCGCCGCCTGCTGCGTCGGCCCTTGCTGCGAGCCGAGGTGACGGCGGTGAACGACTTTCTGCTCACCCTGACCGAGCCGCAGGTGGCGGCCGTCTATGACCTGCCCGCCAGCCTGTTTGACGCCGAGCCTGCCTCCCTGAACTGGCATCCGGGACAGGCCGAAGTGTGGTTCGACCGGCCCGGCAAGGGGCTGGTGTCGCGGCCGACCACGGCTCCCCTGCTCTGGCGCAAGCTGGCCGACAATCTGGGGAGTCTGAAGTTGGTGAGTCCTTACCTGATCCTGACCCGGGGGTTGCGCCGCCGGCTCAGGCAGCAGCGTCAGGCGGGGGTGAACATAGAGATTCTTACCAACTCCCTGGCCAGCACGGACGTGCCACTGGTGTATGGCGCCTATCGGCGTCATCGCCCCTGGCTGATACGGCAGGGGATAGCGTTGTCCGAGCTGGAGGGGGAGGCTCTCAGCCTGCACGCCAAGCTGATCCTGATCGGGGAAGGGGAGGCGCTACTCGGCAGCTTCAATCTGGATCCCCGCTCCCTGATGCTCAATACGGAGCTGATGTTGCACCTGGAGTGCCCCGCGCTCTGTGCCGAGTTGCAACTGTGGCTGACGGGGTGGCAGCAGCGGTCGTCCCATTCCGTTGCCGCACCACAATCAACCCTGCGCCGGCTGCTGGCCAAGGTGAGCGACTGGTTGCCGTTGCAGCGCTGGTTGTGAGCGGGTTATTTCTTGTGCGAGATCTCGCAAAGCCTTGTGCGCCTTCGAGGATAACGTTTGCCATCCAAAGGCGATGATTTTTTTTATCGTATTGTTTTTAATCAGTTTGTTTAGATGCAGGAATCCTGAGAGCACCCCATCACTTGCATACGCCAATGAATAAAACGGTTTTTTATTTTATTTAACTGCGTAATATTTCAGTTGCAAGGACAAACACGGTGGCTTGCCTGCCGTGCGGAAGAGGGTCGTGAAGGGTACTGGCCGACTGGATTGCTCCAGCAGGCGCCTGCTTCAGATGGGTAGCGGAAACTCAGGAAACAGGGCAGGCACCCGACAGGGCCGGATTCCAATATGGAACATGCTATTTGCGAGGGGGTGACATGGAAATGTCACCCCATTTTTTTATGGCCCGCTGGCTGAGTGGCACCCAGAAAAAAACCGCCGGTTGGCGGTCTTTTTCTCTGTTCAGCCCGACGGCCTATGGTCAGGCGATGCCAGCCAGCAGCCGGCTCCAGTTGCGCTTGCTGGCAACGAAGCCATCGTGCAGGTTGCGATACTCCAGCTGCAGCTTCAACTTGTCATAGCGGGCCAGTGCCTTGCGCTTGCGTTGTTCCAGCAAGCGCTTGCGGCTGGCGTAGTAGTGTTGCAACTGCTGGCTCAGCTTGTCGTACTCCTCCTGCAACAGCGCCTGCCACAGCTCCCTGTCTTCCTGCTTGCGCAACTTGGCCTGCGCCCGCTTGAGCTGCATCTCCAGCCTGGCCTGTTCGATCCGCTCTTCCGGACAGGATCTCAGGTCCCGGGTCAGCCCGCACCAGGAGGCGCTGCGGATCAGCCACTTGGTGGGATCGAACTGCCACCAGTGGATGCCGTTGCGATAGTCATTCTCGAACAGGTGGTGAAAGTTGTGATAGCCCTCACCGAAGGTGAAGAAGGCCAGGATGCCGTTGTCCCGCGCCGTGTTGCGGTCGGTAAACGGCTGGCTGCCCCAGATGTGAGCCAGGGAGTTGATGAAGAAGGTGGTGTGGTGGGTCATCACCATGCGCAGCACCCCGGCCAGCAGCAGCATGCCGAGCAGATCGCCGTGGACGAGCCCCAGCAGCAGCGGTATCCCTAGGTTGGTGGCCAGGGTCAGCGCCAGATAGTGTTTGTGCTGGAAGACGACGACGGGGTTGTTCTGCAGATCCCGCACGTTGCTGTAATCGTTGTAGATATCGCGCTGGTACTCGCGCAGCATCCAGCCGATGTGGGAGTACCAGAAGCCGCGACCCGCGCTGTAGGGATCCTTCAGGTTGTCATCCACATGGCGATGGTGGCGGCGGTGATCGGAAGACCAGTGCTGGGCCGAGTTTTGCAAGGCGAGGGCACCGCCGATGGCGAAGATCCACTGCAGGATAGGGTGGGCCTTGTATGCCTTGTGCGACCAGAGGCGGTGGTAGCCGGCCGTGATGGAGATGCCGCTGTAACAGAACAGCAGCAGGAAGCAGCTCCACTGCCAGAGGTCATAGCCATGGGTCATGCCGTACCAGGGCACGGCGATCAGTGCGGTCAGCCCGGAGAGGGCAAACAGCAGGGTATTGGTCATGATGATCGGGGGGCGTTCCATCTCACTCGGTTCCTTTCAGCGAACAGCTGTGCGCTATTCTCCACGCAGCCAGAATTCGGGTCAATGGTAAAAAAGTAGGAGACAAACCTGATCCCGGCTCGGCCTTCGGGTTATCATTTGGCCTCGATAACCTGAAGGTGACTGTTTTCGTGGGTATTCGCGCGCAACAAAAAGAAAAAACCCGGCGTACTCTGATCGATGCGGCGTTCAGCCAACTGTGCGCCAATCGCAGCTTTTCCAACCTCAGCCTGCGGGAAGTTGCGCGGGAGGCGGGCATAGCGCCGACCTCTTTCTATCGCCATTTTCGCGACATGGAGGAGCTGGGGCTGACCCTGGTGGATGAAGGTGGCCTGACCCTGCGCCAGCTGATGCGCCAGGCGCGCCAGCGCATCGCTGGCGGTGGCAGCGTCATCAGCACCTCGGTGCAGACCTTCATGGAGTTCGTCGAGAACAATCCGAATATCTTCCGGCTGTTGCTGCGTGAGCGTTCTGGCACCTCGGCGGCATTTCGGCAGGCGGTGGCGCGGGAGATACAGCACTTCATTGCCGAGCTGACCGATTACCTCGAAGCCACCACGGGGGCGCCGAGGGAAGAGGCCTATATCCAGGCCGAAGCCATGGTGACTATCGTCTTCAGCGCCGGCGCCGATGCCCTCGACATGACCAGCGAAGAGTGCCGGGCTCTGTCCGATCGCACCATCAGCCAGCTGCGCATGATCGCCATGGGCGCCGAGGTTCAGAACCAGAAGCGCCGCCAACCTCTTTCTTAAATCAAGGATGGACAGTTCCATGCATGATCAGAATCCGATCCCGAAGAAACCTCTGCTGCTGGCCTTGCTCATCGGCATCTGTGGCGATGCCTCTCTGACGGTATTGTCAGAGTCGGTGGTGCCCTTCTCCTTCTTCCCCATGATCGCCTTCGTGCTGGCCGCTTATCAGCTCTACCAGCACTACCGCCATGTGTCGCTGGAGGGCAACACCCCGCTCTGCATGCTGCTCTGCTTCTTTATCGGTGGCTTCGGTCACTCGGCGCTGGTCAAGGTGCAGTATCCCGAACTTGGCAGCAACTTCTTCTCGCTTATCATGATGCTGCTGCTGCTGGCCGTGCTCTCCATCAAGCTCGGCATCAGCGTGGGGAAAAAAGAGAAGGAGTGACCAGCACTCCTTCTAGGTAAATCATGACAGAGCCGGGATCACCCGGCTTTGTTGTCTGTGCCGCGCTGCTTGGCGCCCACTATGGCCTGCAGTCGGGCCCGGATCTCCACCATGCCAAACACGCCGAACACCAGCACCTGGACGAATTCGAGCCGGCTCACCGCGAAGTAGGGCTTGCAGGCGGCCTTGACCATGCTGGCCTGGACCCAGTGCATCAGGATCACGATCACGCCGCAGACCGGCAGAAAACCGTTCAATTTGCCTGGCAGGGGGGCGAGCAGACTGACCAGCACGCCGAACCAGAAGAACAGGATCAGCCCCATCGCCAACAGATTAAATACCCGCTTCATCGTTTACCTCCCGCAGATAGAGTTGATAGCAGACCTGACCGGCCTGTTTGTCGTTGAGCTGTTGCCCAGATTGACGGGGGGCACAGCACCCATCTCCCCCTCGGCATTTAAACCGCAGCGTCATTCTTGGTGTCCCGCAGATAGAGTTGATAGCAGACCTGGCCTGCCTGCTTGTCCTTGAGCAGTTGCCAGCTGGCAGGGAGTGCCAGATCGGCCATCTCCTTCTCCCGCTCCAGATAGATGAGGGCATCCGGTGCCAGCCAGCCGCGTTGCTCCAGCAGCTCGCATATCTGGGGCAGCAGCTCGCGCCGAAACGGCGGATCGAGGAACACCAGATCGAACGGCGTGGCCGGGCCTTGCAGCCAGCTGACGGCATCGGACTGGATCACCTGGCCCTGATTGCTGCCGAGGGCGGCCAGATTCTTCTTGATCTGGTCGGCGGCGCTCTTGTCCATTTCGATCAGGGTCACCTGCTCGGCATAGCGCGACAGCGCCTCCAGCCCCAGGCCGCCGCTGCCGGCGAACAGATCCAGACAGCGGGTGCCACGGACATGGGGGGCCAGCCAGTTGAAGATGGTCTCCTTGACGCGATCCGTGGTGGGTCTGAGCCCCTCCACATCCTTGACCGGCAATTTGCGGCCCTTCCACTGGCCGCTGATGATTCTGACAAAGCCCGATTTCCCCTGCGGGGCCGGGCTCTTGTTCGGGATGTTACGGCTGGGTTTCACTCTGGGCATCGCGTTTCGTCGTCAGAAAATAAAGTGGTAGTATAAGGCGGTTCATTTTTATGCCGACCCGCCGAGGGACGGCTATCTTAGCAGTCAGCCAACGAAGTGAGTATTTTTTAGATGGCAAAAGGTTTGTTTTCCTGGCTGGGTTTCGGCCGCAAGAAAGAAGAGGCTGAGGCTGTCCAACCACAGACACCCCAAGCCACCCCCATTATCGTTGAGCCTGAGGTCGTAGCTCACTCCGCTCCCGTTTCCGATACTACGCCGGTAGTGCCCACTGAATTGCCCGTCAGCGCACAGAATGATCTCCTGCCCGCTGGCGCTGCGCACGATGACGATTGCTGTGCCCCCACCGATCTGGACGCGGGTCCGCTGGTGGTGGAAGAGTGTGCCTCCGAGCTGGAGCCCGTCATCGTCAATGAACTGCTGATCGAGCAGGAGAGTGCCGAGGCGCAGGCTACCGAAGCCGCCCGTATCGTTGCCGAGGCGCAGGCTACCGAAGCCGCCCGTATCGCCGCCGAGGCGCAGGCTGCCGAAGCTGCTCGTATCGCCGCCGAGGCAGAGGCTACCGAAGCCGCCCGTATCGCCGCCGAGGCGCAGGCTGCCGAAGCCGCTCGTATTGTCGCCGAGGCGCAGGCTGCCGAAGCTGCTCGTATCGCCGCCGAGGCAGAGGCTGCCGAAGCCGCCCGTGTTGCCGCCGAGGCAGAGGTTGCCGAAGCCGCCCGTGTTGCCGCCGAGGCGCAGGCTGTCGAAGCCGCTCGTATCGCTGCCGAGGCACAGGCTGTGGAAGAAGCCCGTATCGCTGCCGAGGCGCAGGCTGCGGAAGACGCCCGCATCGTCGCCGAAGCCCAGGCCGCCGAAGAGGCTCGTATCGCCAAAGAGGCCCAGAGAGCGGAAGATCTTCGCCTGGTCGCCGAGATGGAGGCTGAAGCCGCCGCACTGGCTGCCTTGCCGCTGGCCGCCAAGGTGGATGACGATACCCAGGACAAGCCGCAGCGGGAGGGCTTCTTTGCCCGCCTCAAGCGCAGTCTGGTGCGCACCAAGGAGAATATTGGCTCCGGTTTCTTCGGCCTGTTCAGTGGCAAGAAGATCGACGATGAGTTGTTTGAAGAGCTGGAGACCCAGCTGCTGACCGCCGATCTGGGCGTCGATACCACACGCCGCATCATAGATGGCCTTGTACAGCATGCGGATCGCAAGCAGCTCAAGGATGCCGAGGCGCTCTACGGCCTGCTCAAGCAGGACATGGGCGCCATGCTGGCCCAGGTCGAGCAGCCGCTGGTGATCGACACCAGCAAGAAGCCCTACGTGATCCTGATGGTTGGTGTGAACGGCGTCGGCAAGACCACCACCATCGGCAAGCTGGCCAAGCAGTTCCAGGCCGAAGGCAAGAGCGTCATGCTGGCCGCCGGCGATACCTTCCGCGCCGCTGCGGTCGAGCAGCTGCAGGTATGGGGTCAGCGCAACAACATCCCTGTGATCGCCCAGCATACCGGCGCCGACTCCGCCTCCGTCATCTATGACGCCATCGAGGCTGCCCGTTCGCGCGGGGCCGACGTGCTGATCGCCGACACTGCCGGCCGCCTGCAAAACAAGAGCAACCTGATGGAAGAGCTCAAGAAAGTGGTGCGGGTGATGAAGAAGCTGGATGAAGAGGCGCCCCACGAGGTCATGCTTACCCTGGATGCGGGCACAGGCCAGAACGCCCTTAGCCAGGCCAAGCTGTTCAGCGAGGCGGTGGGGCTGGACGGTATCGTCCTCACCAAGCTGGACGGGACTGCCAAGGGCGGCGTCATCTTCGCGGTGGCGGACAAGTTCCAGATCCCGATCCGCTATATCGGGGTGGGCGAGGGGATCGACGATCTGCGCCCCTTCGTCGCCAACGACTTTATCGAGGCACTGTTCAGTCGCGATGAGTAAGCTCAGGCGTGATGGTAAGCGCCACATGCCCCGACTCAGGTCGGGGTTTGTCAATGTCAGGGATCCGTTATGATTCGTTTCGATAAGGTCAGCAAGGTATACAGCGGCGGCCATCAGGCGTTGCAGAAGGTCAGCTTTCACCTGCGCAAGGGGGAGATGGCCTTCCTGACCGGGCACTCAGGGGCTGGCAAGAGTACCCTCTTGAAGCTTATTAGTGTGATGGAGCGGCCGACCGACGGGCGCGTCTTCTTCCACGGCGATGATGTCAGTCATATCAAGCGGGGCGATATCCCCTATGTGCGGCGCCAGATCGGCATGATCTTTCAGGATCACCGGCTGCTGATGGACAGAACCGTGTTCGACAACGTGGCGCTGCCGCTGGTGATCGACGGCTACAGCCATGCCGACATCAACAAGCGGGTGGCGGCGGCGCTGGACAAGGTGGGACTGCTTGGCAAGGAGCGCTACCAGCCGCGCATGCTCTCCGGTGGTGAACAGCAGCGGGTCGGCATCGCCCGCGCCATCGTCAACAAGCCACCGTTGCTGCTGGCGGATGAACCGACCGGCAACCTGGATCCCCAGCTCTCCATGGACATCATGCGGCTGTTCGAGGAGTTCAACCGCTTCGGCGTTTCCGTGCTGATTGCCACCCACGATCTGGGGCTGATCGCCCGCATGCGCTATCGCACCCTGACCCTCAAGGCGGGGCGCATGTATTCGGCAGGGGAGGAGCTCTGATGGCTATCGTTCGTCATAAACAACCGCCGCTGCGCCGGTTCATGATGTACTGGGTCGACCACGCCCGTCAGGCTTTCTCCAGTCTGGGTGAGCTGTGGCGCAATCCGCTGGCTTCTCTGATGACGTTGGCGGTGCTGGGCGTCAGCCTGGCGCTGCCCTCCTGCTTCCACGTGTTGCTGAAAAACGCCGAGGTGGTGGAAGGGAGCTGGCAGACCAGTTCCCAGATCTCCCTCTATCTGCGCAAGGATCTGCCCGAGCAGAGCATTCTCGACATGAAGCAGCGGATCCTGCTCTATCCCGAGGTGGAATCCGTCACCTACATGAGCCGGGATGAGGCGCTCAAGGAGTTTCGCGAGATCTCCGGTTTCGGCGATGCGCTCGATTACCTCGACAGCAACCCGCTGCCGCCTGTACTGAGCGTTATTCCCGATCCCCGCTGGCAGAATCCGGAAGGGGCCGCCGAGCTGCTCAACAAGCTGAACAACGAGGATGGCGTCGAGCAGGGCAAGCTGGATCTGCAGTGGCTGACCCGGCTGCAGGGGATCATGAACCTGCTGCGCCACACAATTACCGGCATAGCAGTGCTGTTGCTATCCGCCGTGCTGCTGATCGTCGGCAATACGCTCCGGCTGAATATCCTCAATCAGCGATCCGAGATCGAAGTGCTCAAGCTGGTGGGGGCGACCGATGCCTTCATTCACCGTCCCTTCCTTTATACCGGCATCTGGTTTGGGGTCATCGGCGGCATGCTGGCCTGGTGGCTGACCGAGGTGATGGTGATCTGGAGCGAGGGGGTGGTGAAGGAGTTGGCCGGCCTCTACAACAGTAATTTCCGGCTGGTGGGCATGGGGGCGGTGGATGGGATTAATCTGATTCTGCTGGGGGCTCTACTGGGGCTGATCGCCTCCTGGTTCTCGGTCCATCGCCACATTCGCGACATAGAACCATCCTGATTAATTTATCAGCGTTTTAAAGCGCTGGATTTTGAGACACGGATCAAGTAAAAGAGTGGCCGTTTCTGGCACGGCCGCCGTTCTGGGAGTAATCTGATCGATACCGATCTTCAGGATCTTCTCTGGATCCTGTGAACCTTCTGATTTATAAGCAGTCTACAAGTGCTGAAGAACTTATACGGGTGTGGCCCCTCTGCCTTGCTCGTCTGACTTGGCAAGCATGTGAAGGTTGCGAGCTCCGCAACAATGGACTTAGCATGCTACTTTTCGGGGGTCCTTGATTGTGACCCCCTTTTTTTGACTGTTCATTCATGATTCATCCTGCCGGCCTAAGATAACTCCGGTTCAGACATGCTCGCTATGTTTGATACAGGCCGCAGAATGGCGTCCAGTCAGTAGACAGACCCTCTCAGGGTGTTAGACTGATTTGATTGAAAAGAAAGAGGTAGAACATGGGAACTTCATTGCAGCGCACTATGGCTCTGATTCCGCAAGGTAGTCTGGAAGGCTATATCCAGGCAGTTAACTCCATTCCTGTGCTGACCGCAGAGGAAGAGCGTGAGCTGGCTGAGCGTTTGCAGCAGAGCGGCGATCTCGAGGCTGCTCGTCAGCTGGTTATGTCGCACCTGCGTTTTGTCGTTCACGTCGCCAAAAGTTATGCCGGTTACGGGCTGCCCCAGGCTGACCTGGTTCAGGAAGGCAATATCGGCCTGATGAAGGCCGTCAAGCGTTTCGACCCGACCGTCGGGGTGCGACTGGTCTCTTTCGCCGTGCACTGGATCAAGGCCGAGATCCACGAATATGTCCTGCGCAACTGGCGCATGGTCAAGGTGGCGACCACCAAGGCCCAGCGCAAGCTGTTCTTCAACCTGCGTAAATCCAAAAAGCGTCTGGGCTGGTTCAGCCATGATGAAGTGCAGGCCGTCGCCGCCGAGTTGGGGGTCTCCCCGACCGATGTGACCGAGATGGAAGCACGCATGAGCAACTACGATCAGGCATTTGATCTGGTCGGTGATGATGAAGACGAAGGCGGCTTCGCCCCGGTTCATTATCTGGAAGACAAATCATCCGATCTGGCGGCCACCATAGAGAATGACAACTGGGATGACCATGCGACCCGTCGCCTGAGCTCGGCCCTTGCCACTCTGGATGAGCGCAGCCAGCACATCATCCGTGCCCGCTGGCTCGACGATGACAGCAAGACCACCCTGCAGGAGCTGGCCGACACCTATGGTGTCTCTGCCGAGCGGGTGCGTCAGCTTGAGAAAAACGCACTCAAGAAGCTGAAAGACGCCATGGAGGCCTGATGCCTCCCTCACAAAAACAGGGCCTGATGGCCCTGTTTTTGTTTCACGGGCATCTGGTCGGCCTTGCCTTGGTTACCCTTGTCTATGTTATGTTGCCGCCACTGCCACAGTAGGGAGAGCAGATAGTGAAACTGTTGAACGACCTGTTTACCAACAACCGCGAGTGGGCGGAACGGATCAAGGCCGAGGACCCGAATTTCTTCGCTACCCTCTCCGCCCAGCAGGCCCCCGAATACCTCTGGATAGGCTGCTCCGACAGCCGGGTTCCCGCCAACCAGCTGATGGGTTTGCTGCCGGGGGATGTCTTCGTCCACCGCAACGTCGCCAATCTGGTGGTGCATACCGACTTCAACTGCCTCTCCGTGCTGCAATACGCGGTCGAGGTGCTCAAGGTGAAGCACATCATCATCTGCGGTCACTATGGTTGCGGTGGCGTCAAGGCGGCGATGCAGAACCAGGAACTGGGGCTCATCGACAACTGGCTGCGCAACATCAAGGATGTCTACTTCAAGTATCGCGAACAGCTGGATGCCATCGAAGATGAGCATGAGCGTTTCGATTACCTGTGCGAGCTGAACGTGGCCGAGCAGGTGGCCAACGTCTGCCACACCACCATCATCCAGAATGCCTGGCGCAAAGGGCAGGAGCTGGCGGTGCACGGCTGGATCTATGGCATCAAGGATGGCCTGCTGCACGATCTGGATCTCTGCATCAGCGGGCCGGATCAGATCCCCGATGTTTACCGCGCTTGGCCGGACATGCGTCCGCCCCACCGCCGTCGCTGAGGAGCCTGCCGTTGGCGCCAGCCCTCTATCTGCAGATCAAGCAGCACATCCTGGACGGGATCCGTGAACGCCACTATCAGGCGGGGGACAGGATCCCGACCGAGGCCGCCCTGTGCGAGCAGTTCACCGTGAGCCGGATGACGGTCAACAAGGCGCTGCGCGAACTGGTGGCCGAGGGCTGGCTGGTGCGTACCGCCGGTTCCGGCAGCTTCGTGGCGGACAGGCGCACCGAGTCACCGCTGCTGGCCATTCGCAATATCGCCGACGAGATTGCCGAGCGTGGCAGCGAATACAGTGCCCGGGTGATCCGGCTGCAACGCCAGGCCGCCGACGAGAAGGTGGCGGTCCAGCTCGGGCTGCGGGTCGGCGCTCCCATCTTCCACAGCCTCATCGTCCATCAGGCCGATGGGGAGCCGCTGCAACTGGAGGAGCGCTTCATCGATGCCGAGCGCCTGCCGGACTACGGCGAGCAGGACTTCACCCGACAGACGCCAAACCGCTACCTGATGGAGGTCTGCCCCCTCTCCGAGATGGAGCACGTAGTAGAAGCCGTGCTGCCGAGCGCCGGTGAGGCCGGTCTGCTGCAGGTGCGGGTCGATACCCCCTGCCTGCTGCTGCACCGCCGTACCTGGTCGGAAGGTTATCTGGTCTCCTACGCCCGTCTGCTCTCGCCGGGCTCCCGCTACAAGCTGAGTTCCAAGACCAGTTTGAATTAATTGTATATACATATTCTTTTAACAGGGCCCACCTCATGGTGGGCTTTTTTGTGCTTAAACTCTAATCACAGCGCTGTTATCAAGATGTGAACTTGATCCTTTCTTTCCCGTCAGAGATCGGATATAAGTTAATGTATATACATTTAGAGGTCGGTATGAACAAGGAACTGTTGAACTGCGAGCGGGTCTGGCTCAACGTGACACCCGCCACCCTGCGCCCCGATCTGGCGGACTACGGTCTGCTGGAACCCCACGCTCTCGGCGTTCATGAAGGCAAGATCCACGCCCTGGTGCCCATGCAGGATCTCAAGGGCCCTTATCCTGCCCACTGGCAGGACATGAAGGGCAGGCTGGTGACGCCGGGCCTCATCGACTGTCACACCCATCTCATCTTCGCCGGTAGCCGGGCCGAAGAGTTTGAACTGCGCCAGAAAGGGGTGCCCTATGCCGAGATCGCCCGCAAGGGCGGCGGCATTATCAGCACGGTACGGGCCACCCGTGCCGCCAGCGAGGAACAGTTGTTTGAGCTGGCACTGCCGCGGATCAAGTCGCTGATCCGGGAAGGGGTCACCACTGTGGAGATCAAATCCGGCTACGGCCTCACGCTGGATGACGAGCTCAAGATGTTGCGGGTCGCCCGCCGCCTGGGGGAGGCACAGCCCATTCGGGTCAAGACCACCTTGCTGGCCGCCCATGCGGTGCCGCCCGAATATCGCGACGATCCCGACTCCTGGGTCGAGACCATCTGCCAGGAGATCATTCCGGCCGCCGCGCAGGCGGGCCTGGCCGATGCGGTGGACGTCTTCTGCGAGCACATCGGCTTCTCGCTGGCCCAGACCGAGCAGGTCTATCTGGCTGCGGATCAATACGGTCTGGCGGTGAAGGGCCACATGGATCAGCTATCCAATCTTGGGGGCAGTGCGCTGGCCGCCAACTTTGGCGCCCTCTCGGTGGATCATCTGGAACATCTGGATCAGGAAGGGATCCAGGCGCTGGCCCATCGTGGCGTGGTCGCTACCCTGCTGCCGACCGCCTTCTATTTCCTGAAGGAGACCAAGCTGCCACCGGTCGCCGCCCTGCGCAAGGCCCATGTACCCATGGCGGTCTCCTCCGACATCAACCCGGGCACGGCCCCCATAGTGTCGCTGCGCATGGCCATGAACATGGCCTGCACCCTGTTCGGTCTGACCCCGGTCGAGGCCATGGTCGGGGTGACCCGCAACGCCGCCCGCGCGCTCGGCGAGCAGGAGCGTTTGGGGCAGTTGAGAGTGGGCATGCTGGCGGACTTCCTGGTCTGGAACTGTGCGCACCCGGCGGAGCTCAGTTACCTCATTGGCGTCGATCAGCTGGTGAGCCGTATCGTCAACGGCGAGGAGACGCTGCATGGATAAGTTCAGCCAGCCCCATATGTCGGTCTGGCAGGGGCGCCAGGATCCGGAAGATGGTGAACTGGCCCTGCGCTGGCATGACAAGGTTCAACCCTGGCCGCAAGCTGGCACTGCCGCCCCCGGTGTCGTCCTGGTGGGCTTTGCCTGCGACGAGGGTGTGCGCCGCAACAAGGGGAGGGTGGGGGCGGCCGACGCACCGCTGGCGATCCGCAAGCTGCTGGCCAACAGTGCCTGGCATCTGAGCAAACCTGTCTATGACGGCGGCGATCTGGTCTGCGACGACGGCGATCTCGATGCTGCCCACGACCGGTTGGCCGAGCGGGTGGCGAGCCTGCTGGATGAGGGCCACTTCCCGCTGGTGCTGGGAGGCGGTCACGAGGTGGCGTTTGGCAGCTGGAGCGGCCTCAACCGCCATCTGGCCGGTCAGGGTCGGGTCGGCATCATCAACTTCGATGCCCACTTCGATCTGCGTCGCAAGGTGGATCAGGCCAGCTCGGGCACCCCCTTCTTCCAGATCGCCGAGCAGTGCACCGCCCAGGGCACAGCGTTTCATTACGCCTGCCTCGGGGTAGCCGAGACCGCCAATACCCAGGCGCTGTTCGCACGCGCCGATGAACTGGGGGTCTGGTATGCGCTGGATGAGGCCATGACCCAAGCCGCACTACCCGAGCTTCTGAACGGGCTGGATGGCTTTATCGCCCGCTGTGATCACCTTTATCTGACTATCGATCTGGACGTGCTGCCCGGCGCCGTCATGCCGGGGGTGAGTGCCCCCGCCGCCCGCGGCGTCGAGCTGGCCATCATCGAACCCCTGATCGCCCATATCCGGGCCAGCGGCAAGCTGCGGCTCGCCGATCTGGCCGAGTACAACCCGAACCTGGATCAGGATAACCGCAGCGCCCGCGTGGCCGCCCGGCTGGTCCATCAGTTAACCAAGTAGCGGCCTGCCGAGGGCAGGTCGCCATGCTGCTGCATTGATAAAACAAGGAGTGTGTATGTCTGAGCAACACCTGGATCCCCGTCAGGATCCGAGCCGGGTCATCCGTGCCCCCCGTGGTACCGAACTGACCGCGAAAAGCTGGCTCACAGAGGCGCCGCTGCGGATGCTGATGAACAACCTGGATCCGGAAGTAGCCGAGCATCCCCAATCTCTGGTGGTGTATGGCGGTATCGGCCGCGCCGCCCGCAACTGGGCCTGCTACGACAAAATAGTCGAGGTGCTGACCCGGCTTGAGGAAGATCAGACTCTGCTGGTGCAATCCGGCAAGCCGGTCGGGGTGTTCCAGACCCACAAGGATGCGCCTCGGGTGCTGATCGCCAACTCCAACCTGGTGCCCCACTGGGCCAACTGGGAGCACTTCAACGAGCTCGATAAGAAGGGCCTCATGATGTACGGCCAGATGACGGCCGGCTCCTGGATCTACATCGGTACCCAGGGGATAGTACAGGGCACTTACGAGACCTTCTTCGCGGTGGCCAACCAGCACTTCAATGGCGAGCCCGCGGGCCGCTGGATCCTGACCGGTGGTCTGGGTGGCATGGGCGGCGCCCAGCCGCTGGCCGCCACCATGGCCGGTTTTTCCATGATCGCCGTCGAGTGCGACGAGACCCGCATCGATTTTCGCCTCAAGACCCGCTACGTCGACAAGAAGGCCCACAGCCTGGATGAGGCGCTGGCCATGGTCGAGGAAGCCAAACACAGCGGCACCGCCGTCTCCGTCGGCCTGCTCGGCAACGCTGCCGATGTCTTTGCCGAACTGGTGGCCCGCAGCATCACCCCGGACGTGGTGACCGACCAGACCTCGGCCCACGATCCCATCCACGGTTACCTGCCCCAGGGCTGGAGCGTGGCCCAGTGGCGCGCGCTGCAAAAATCCGCGCCTCAGGAGGTGAACCAGGCCGCTCGTCACTCCATGGCCCGCCAGGTGGAAGCCATGCTGACCCTGCAATCCCGTGGCGCCGCCACGCTGGATTACGGCAACAACATCCGTCAGATGGCGCTGGAGGAGGGGGTCAAGAATGCGTTCGACTTCCCCGGCTTCGTGCCCGCCTATATCCGCCCGCTGTTCTGCGAGGGGATTGGCCCCTTCCGCTGGGTGGCGCTGTCCGGCGATCCGGAAGACATCTACAAGACCGATCAGAAGGTCAAGGAGCTGATCCCGGACGATCCCCACCTGCACAACTGGCTCGACATGGCCCGCGAGCGCATCGCCTTCCAGGGCCTGCCAGCGCGGATCTGCTGGGTCGGGGTCAAGGATCGGGTACGCCTGGGTCTGGCTTTCAACGAGATGGTGAAAAATGGCGAGCTGAAGGCGCCCGTGGTCATAGGTCGCGATCACCTGGACTCCGGCTCGGTGGCCAGCCCGAACCGCGAGACGGAGTCCATGATGGATGGCTCCGATGCCGTTTCCGACTGGCCGTTGCTCAACGCCTTGCTCAACACCGCCGGCGGCGCGACCTGGGTGTCGCTGCACCACGGTGGCGGTGTGGGCATGGGCTTCTCCCAGCACTCGGGTGTGGTGATCGTCTGTGACGGCTCCGATGACGCCGCCAGACGCGTTGGCCGCGTGCTGCGCAACGATCCGGCCACCGGTGTGATGCGTCACGCCGACGCCGGTTACGAGATTGCCATCAACTGCGCCCATGAGGCGAAACTGGATCTGCCGATGCTGACCGCAACGGGCAAAGGGGTTAAATAAGATGTTTGAACTCAATCTGTTACCGGGCAAGCTCTGCCTCAATACCCTGCGCCGCGTCAGCCGCGAGCCGGTTCATATCAGTCTGGATCCGGCCGCGCTGCCGGGGATCCACGCCTCCGCTGCCGTGGTCACCAAGGTGATCGAGCAGAATCGCGTGGTGTATGGCATCAACACCGGCTTTGGCCTGCTGGCCAACACCCGCATCCCGGTGGAGCAGCTGGACGAATTGCAGCGCTCCATCGTGCTCTCCCACGCGGCCGGCATCGGCACCTACATGGATGACGCCACCGTGCGGCTGATGATGGTGCTCAAGGTCAACTCGCTCGCCCGGGGCTTCTCCGGCATCCGCTTGACTGTGCTTGAGGCGCTGATGACCCTGATCAACGCCGAAGTCTATCCGGTGGTGCCTAAGAAGGGCTCCGTCGGCGCCTCCGGCGATCTGGCGCCGCTGGCCCACATGAGCTGTCTGCTGATCGGTGAGGGCAAGGCCCGCCACAAGGGCGAGCTGATGGACGCCGCCACGGCGCTGAAGATCGCGGGCCTCGAGCCCATCTCTCTGGCACCGAAGGAGGGACTGGCCCTTCTCAACGGCACCCAGGCCAGCACGGCATTTGCGCTGGAAGGCCTGTTCCACGCCGAGGATCTGTTCGCCGGCGCCATCACCATAGGCGCCATGAGCGTGGAGGCGGCGCTGGGCAGTCGTCGTCCGTTCGATGCCCGCATCCATGAGGTGCGCGGTCAGCTCGGCCAGATCGATGCTGCCGCCTGCTACCGCCAGCTGCTGGTGGACGGCAGCGAGATCGGCATGTCCCACCACAATTGCGAGAAGGTGCAGGATCCCTACTCGTTGCGCTGCCAGCCCCAGGTGATGGGGGCCTGCCTGACCCAGATCCGTCAGTCTGCCGAGGTGCTGGTGTGCGAGGCCAACGCGGTCTCCGACAACCCGCTGGTGTTTGCCGAGGATGAAGAGATCCTCTCCGGCGGCAACTTCCACGCCGAGCCGGTGGCCTTCGCCGCCGACAACCTGGCGCTGGCCATCGCCGAAATCGGGTCGCTGTCCGAGCGTCGCATGGCGCTGCTGATCGATTCGCGCATGTCGGGTCTGCCCGCCTTCCTGGTCAATAATGGTGGGGTGAATTCCGGTTTCATGATCGCTCAGGTCACCTCGGCGGCGCTCGCATCCGAGAACAAGAGCCTGGCCCACCCGGCCTCGGTGGACAGCCTGCCCACCTCCGCCAACCAGGAGGATCACGTCTCCATGGCCACTTTCGCCGCTCGCCGACTGGCGGACATGGCGGAGAACACCCGTGGCATACTGGCGGTCGAGCTGCTGGCGGCGGCGCAGGGGCTGGATTTCCGTGCTCCGCTGCGCACCACAGAGCTGCTGGAGCTGGCCAAGGGTCGGCTGCGCAGCAAAGTCAGCTTCTATGACAAGGACAGGTACTTCTCGCCGGACATCGAGGCGGCCGCTGAGCTGCTGGCCCAGGCGGGCTACAACGACCTGATCCCGGCCGGTGTGCTGCCCAGCCTCTAAGCCCTGTTTGGCTCATAGCAAAAGACCGCCCATTGGGCGGTCTTTTCACATCTGGCGCAGGCCAAAACCGGTTACTCGTGCGCGAACATCAGAAACAGGCAGACCATGAACAGCATCAGCTGAGAGCTGGCGCCGTTTACTCGTGCTCGAACATCAGGAACAGGTAGACCACGAACAGCACCAGGTGGGTAGCACCGTGCAGTACATTGGTGCGGCCGCTGCTGAAAGTGACCTTGCAGACCATGAGGGTGGTGACGAGCAGCACCATGTCGGCGGCGGAGAGGCCGAGGCGCACCTCCTGGTCCAGCATGGCGCCGATGAAGAGCACGGCGGGTACTGTGAGGGCTATGGTGGCCAGTACAGAGCCGAAGTAGAGGTTCATGGCGCGCTGCAGCTGGTTGTTGAAGGCTGCCTTGATGGCGCCCACGGCTTCCGGTGCGAGCACGATACAGGCCACGATGAAGCCACCCAGTGCAGGCGGCGCCGCCATGATTTTCACACCGAAGTTGATGGGAACGGCCAGGGTCTTGGCCAGCAGGATCACCACCACCAGATAGGCGAGCAGCAGCAGGGTGTGGTAGAGGTTGCTCTGCAGCGGGCCGTGGTGCTCCTCGTAATCCTCGTGGTCGCTGTCGACGAAGAAGTGGCTGTGGCTGCGGGTCTGGATCAGCAGGAAGATACCGTAGAGCAGGATGGAGATGATGATCAGCATCCAGGACATGGGGCTCGACATGCTGCCAATGGTGCCGCCCCGGGTGAAATTGGGCAGCACCAGACAGAGCAGGGCCAGCGGTATGATGGCCACCAGATAGGATTTGACCCCGTCCAGATTGAAGCTCTGGGTGTGGTAGCGCCAGCCGCCAAACAGCAGGGTGAAGCCCACCAGGCCGTTGGTCACCAGCATCACCACGGCAAACATGGTGTCGCGGGCCATCACCGGATTGGGTTCGCCGGTCAGCATGACGGAGGAGATCATCACCACTTCCAGCGAGATGACCGACAGGGTCAGGATAAGGGTACCGAAGGGTTCACCCAGCTTGATGGCGAGGGCGTCCGAGTGGCGTACCACAGAGAAGATGGCCCAAGTGACGATGGCAAGCAGCGCCGCCGAGACAGGAAGATAAATCCCGAGCGGAGTGGCCTCTGTCAGCAGGTCGCTGCCCAGCGTCTTGAAAAACAGCAGGGTCAGCAGGCCAACGGGCAGGGCAATCTCTTGCCGGATAAATGACTTCATAGGCAATGGTTCTCATCTCGGGGCGGCTTGGGCCGCCGGGGTGTGGAGGCGAACGGCGCCGCCACGGGTGTGGCGGGCCTGCTAATGATAAAGGGAGTTGTACTGCCTGGGGAAAATCATTTTGTTACAAGATATGAGCGATCCGGCCCATCAGTGCTCGCCAGCGTGGTTCTGGTTCCAGGCCAGCAACCAGATCTTCAGCCTGGTCAGGGCCATGGGCTTGGCATACACATAGCCCTGGATCAGATATACGCCGTGCTGGCCAAGATAGTCGACCTGTTCTCCGGTTTCGACCCCTTCTGCGATCATCTCCATGCCGGATTCATGGCCGAAGGCGATAATGGAATCCAGAAGTGTCCTTTTTAGGTCATCTGTACCTATGGTGTCGACGAACATCTTGTCGATCTTGATCTGACGGATACCGAGTCGCTGCAGGTAGGCAAAGCCACCGTAGCCGGTGCCAAAATCATCCAGCTTGAAGTGATAACCCTGTTGCTGCAGCGCCGTGATCTCGTCGGTTGCCGCCTTGATGTCGGTGATCGGTTTGCGCTCGGTCAGCTCGAAAGTGAGCCGGGTTGGTGAGGGCCAGTGGTGCCGCTGCAACAGGGTACGCAGATGAGGGTGTTCAATGTGGGCAGCCACTATGTTGACGCTGACCCATTGAGCCGGTTCGAGCCGGGCGAGATCCGCAAGCACCTTGTCCAGCAACTGCTCGGTCATCGGCAGGATCAGATCCTGCTCTTCCGCATAGTCGATAAAGGCGCCAGGCGGCACCAGATCACCGCCTCGCTGCCAGCGTAGCAGTGCTTCGAAACCGATCACTGTTTGGCTGCGGCTATCCACGATCGGCTGATAGAAGGGCACGAACTCCTGTCGTGCCAGGCCTGCTTGCAACAAGCCCTTGAGAGAGCGCCGATAGTTGCGCAGCACCCAATAGGTGCCAACCAGCAGGGCCCCCAGTGCGCCGCCATACCAGAACCCATTGTGTCTGGCCTGTTGCTGGGCATAGTGTTCCAGCGCCTTGCCTGCCCACAGGGTCTGCTTGATGTGATTGTTGGGATCAAAGAAGCTCAGGCTCTGGCTCCCCCCTTCTTCCTTGATGGACTTGCTGCCGCGGGGGAAAACCGGTGTTGCTCCGTCCGGGGTCTGCTGGTGGAATTCGAGGTAGAAACAGTCGGTGCAGGGATATTGCAACAGCGCATGGCTCCAGCTGTTGTTCAGTACCCAGTAGGCGGTATTGTTCCCCACCCGGAAATAGGCGACCAGCTCCTGCTCCGTGTTGAAGCGGGCCTTGGTGGCCGCGAGGCCGAACAGCTCCTGGCTGGGATAGGGAGGAAGCTCGGCGGTGGTGAAGGGAAGATCCTCACCCAAGCTGGAGCAGCCAGCACCCGAGGCGAGCTTGAGCCCCTGGATCCGGATGTGACGGCTGTAGAAGCGGGGATCCCGCAACAGCGCCATGTCCTGCTGACCACAGTCAAACGTGAACTGGGCCAGTTGAGCGCGAATGCTCTCGTCCAAATCCTGGCGTCGCTCCACCAGAGCGGCCTCAATCTCCTCTTTTTTCTCCTGCAGCAACTGGTGTGCCAGCTGTTTGCTGAGCAGTTGACTGAGGGGCAGGCTTGCCAGCAGAGGCAGGCAGAACAACAACAAACTGATCCAGAGTGGGGAAATTCGTCGCAAGGTACACCTGCCTGATATGGAGATGAGATGCATATGAGTGGCAATATCATAGTGCATTAGTTACATCGATTTGAGCGAGGATGATCACTCTTCCACCAAAAAAACTAATGCACTGATAAATAGGCATTTTGTAAAGCAACATGATGAAGATTCAATCGCTGACCTGTCATAAGTGACAATTGTCCAGCTTATCTGAAATGGCTAGAGTAGCCGTGCGGTTTGACTCACCGTGTGTTCAATACTCCTGTATCTGTTTTTTTGTCAGTAGCACAGAGTGTTAGTTTTGATATGAGTGTTTCTTTTGGTCCCCTTAGTGGGACCATTTTTCTGCCTGACAATCCCTGCTCCCGCTGCCCACCTCCCGTTTTTCCGCCCTGTGGCCCTTTTTCGTGGCCAGCTTGCCGTCAGGCTTGGTGTTCGGGTGCCCATTTGGTTATGCTCGCCCGCTGAATTCCAGAAGCGGGATCTTCGTCCATAGGCGCGCTTCGGCGTTGGCTGATACGATGAAGCCACATGGATGTTGTCGGGCATACGGAAAGGCACATGAAACTGACCACTCAGCTTGTCTCGTTTATTACCCTGTGCGTGATCGCCGCCATGGCCATGGTGCTGCTCGGCGGGGTATTCAGCTTTCGTGAGCTGGGCATGGAGCTGCAGCAGAAGAAGGTCAACTCCCTGGTCGAGATCATCGACAAGCAACTGGAGGTGGCCGACGACCATCAGGATCTCACCCGCTGGCTGCCGACCCTGCTGCGTGCAGCCCATGTGGTGGAGCTGGAGATCCGTCAGGGCAAGCAGCGGATCTACTGGTTTCGCGACGTGCAGCAGCAGACCGACGAGAGCCTGCTGATCTCCTATAGCCAACCCATCTCCCATCAGACCGGCATGCAGGCCGACTTCAAACTGGAGCGGCCGTTCAAGGAGTTTGAATACTCCATGCAGGCCATGTCCGGCATCTCCCTCGGCGTCTTCATCGTCATCTTCGGACTCTGGTACTCCATTCGCTGGTTGCGGTTGCAACTGCGGGGCGCCGAGCTGCTGGCCGAGCGCGCCCAGCTGATCCTCGACAACAAGCTCACCAAGCTGGCGCACGATCCGGCCGATGAGTGGCCCGTCTCCGCCAGCCAAGCCCTTGACTACCTGCTGGCCGAGCTGGCGGATGCCCGCAAGGAGCGCAGCCGTTTTGACAACTTCATCCGCAGCAACGCCTTTGTCGACAAGATGACCGGTATCGGCAACCGCCTGTTCTTCGACAACCGGCTGGAGAGCGCCATCATGGAGGCGAGCGTGATGAGCGGCGGTGTGCTGCTGATCGAACTCGCCGGTCTGGAGGAGTTGGATCCTGAGCTGAATGGGCGTCAGAGCCAAGATTTATTGATGGAAGCGAGCGCCTCCATCGCCGCCTTCGTGCGCAAGCACAACGGCGCTCTGCAGGCCCGCTATGCCGGCCAGGTGTTCGCCGTGCTGCTGCCCAATATGTCCGAGAGCGAGATGGTGGACGGTGCGGGTCAGCTTCACAAGAGCCTGCAACGACTGCACTGGCCCGAGGCGGTCAACGTCGAAACCGCCGTCTACCTCGGCGCCGTCTGCTATCAGGCACAGGATTCGCTGCTCAAGGTGCAGGAAGAGGCCGAGCTGGCGCTCAAGAGCGCGCGGCTGCAGGGTCACACCGGCTGGTTCCTCTACGAGAAGCAGCTGGATGAGGAGCAGAGCAGCAAGGGCACGGTACGCTGGCGCACCCTGATCGGTCGTCGAATCGAGGAGCACGGCATCGACTTTTACGTCCAGCCGGTGCAGCAGGAGCGGGATCAGGTGGTGTTGCAACAGGACTTGCTGATCCGCATTCACGACGAGCAGGGGAGGGAGTTGCAGGCCGGTGTTTTCATGCCGATGGCCGAGAAGGCGGGGCTGTTGTTGCCGCTGGATCGACTGGTGGCGGAGCAGACCCTGCGGCTGCTGCGTCAGCGCTCAGAGCAGAGCTGCCCCATCAGCCTGACCCTCTGTGCCCAGAGCCTGCTGCACCGCGAGTTTCAGCGCTGGCTGTTCTTCGATCTGTTCCAGCTGCCGCGCAGCACCAACGAGCGGCTGATCCTGCAACTCTCCGAGGCCCAGGTGACCCGCCACTACGAGGCGCTCAAGCGGCCGCTGCGGGCGCTGCGCATGCTGGGTTGCCAGCTGGCCATCGATCATGCCGGCCAGGATGTGGTGAGCACCCAATACATCAAGGAGTTCGAGATCAACTTTCTCAAGCTCCACCCCAGCCTGGTGCGGGAGATCCACACCCGTCAGGTCAACCAGATGGCGGTGCGCAGCCTGGTGGGAGGCTGTGCCAACACCCGCACCCGGGTCATCGCCGTGGGGGTGGAGAGCGGCGACGAGTGGAAGATGCTGCGCCACCTCGGCGTCCATGCGGGGCAGGGGCCCTGGTTCGCCGAACCGGAGCGGCTGGTGATGGAACCGGCCGGCGCCTGATAAGATGAGCGCAGGGCTGCCTTCATATCCGGCCCTGCTCTTGCAAACCCGCGAGTCCCTGCATGCCCCCCGTGTGGACGAAGAGTATCTTGCTGCCGCGTGGGATGTGCCCGGCGACCAGTTCGCGAAACAGGCCCCACATGGCCTTGCCGCTGTAGATGGGCTCCAGCGGCAGGCCCGTCTCGGTACTGAAGGCCTGCACCCACTGCCAGAGGGCCGGGCTGAATTTGGCATAGCCACCATCGTGGTGATCCAGTGCTATACGCCAGCCGGGAGTGGTGGCCGCAGCCGGGTGAAGGCGGCGCACCTCGTCAGCGATGAAGCTTGCGCCTTTCAGTACCGCGATGGCGAGGATCCGCTCCTGCTCCCGTTTGCCGGCGATGAGGCCCGCCAGGGTGCCGCCGCTGGCGCAGGGCAGCACCCAGAGATCCGGCGAGAAGGGCACCTCGCCGACCAGCTCGGCCACCCCGGGAATGGCGAGCGGGCTGCTGCCCCCTTCCGGCACTATCAGGGTATCGGGTGCCGCGAACTGGGCCAGCCAGTCCGGATCCTGTCGCCGCCGATAGTTCTGGCGGTCGACAAAAATAAGATCCATGCCCCAGCCTTTTGCCGCGCTCAGGGTGGAATTGCTGGCAGCCTCCGGTTCACCGCGTATGATGCCGGTGGTACTAAGGCCAGATTGGCACCCTGCCGCCGCCAGTGCATGGATGTGGTTGGAGTAGGCACCACCAAACGAGATCAGGTGCTGTATGCCCTGCGCCCGGGCGTGTTGCAGCTGGTACTTGAGCTTGCGCCACTTGTTGCCCGAGATGGTCGGGTGGATCAGGTCATCCCGTTTGCACCAGAGTGTTACGCCATGCTCGGTCAGCAGAGGGTGCGAGATGGCCTGGAGCGGCGAGGGAAGCAGGGTTGGCTGCAGGGTAAACGCCTGCGAGCGGGTCGAGTTGGGTGACAATGAGTGATCCATCATTTATCTGGAGGCTAATACCCTGTTTATGCTAAGGTTTAATCCGTTTTATGCAGCCAGGTGCGGGTTTCAATGAAACAACTTTTCAGACGTTCGACCCCGAGCCGTCAGGTAGGGATCCTGCTGGCCAGCGATCGTATCATGCTGGCCTCGCTGGGACCCCAGCCAGTGTTCGCTACCCGCGCCATCAATGGTCCGCAGGAGTGGTCGCTTGCCATGAGCGAGCTGTTCAGCCGTCATGGCCTCGCCAAGTCTAAGGTGCGGGTCGCCCTCGCCGCCAGCCTTTATCAGCAAGTCCAGATCGACAAGCCCGCCGTGCCCGAGGCCGAAATGGCCGGTGCCCTGCCCTGGGCGGTCAAGGATTACGTCAATGAACCCGTGTTGCAGCTCGCGATGGATTACGTGGATCTGCCTACGCCGCCGGCTGGCCGGCCGCGCATCAATGTGATCTGCGTGCCCAAGATGCGGGTGCAGCAGCTGGCGGATGCGGTCAACGGCATTGCCAGCCTGGATGCCATCGTCAGCGACGAGCTGGCCATGACAGCGCTCTATGAGGCCGATAACGCGGTGCGCATGCTGCTGTGGCAGCCCAGGGGGCAGGATCTGCAACTGCTGGTATTCCATCAGGGGGGCCTCTGCTTCTCCCGCCAGCTGCGCGGCTTCACCGCCCTTACCGGTGAGCATGAGCCGGACAGCATGCTGCTTGATTCGCTGGCACTGGAAATCCAGCGCTCCCTCGACTATCTGGTCGGTCAGCTCAAGCTGCCGGAGCTGAGCCAGATGCAGCTTGCCATCGCCTCCTCCTTCATCGGCACTCTGGTGCGCCACATGGAACAGACCTTCGGCTTCGCCGTCTCCGCAATGGCCAACAAAGCTGTGTTAGCCGGGGTTGAATATCTCTCGGCCTATGCTGCCGCCATTGGGGAGGATGCCTGATGAAACGTCAGATCAACCTCTATGGCGCCGAATTTCGCCCCAGACGCCAGTGGGCCAGTCTCAACCAGATGGCGCTGGTGTGGGGGGGCTGCGTGGTATTGCTGCTCTGCATGGCCGCCTTCTACGGCTGGCAGCAGCAAGGGGTCGGCCGTGAGCTGGCGCAGGTGCGTGCGACGCTGGAGGTCAAGCGTGGCGAGGCCCAACGGCTGGATGCCGAGTTGGCCCGCCACCAGGCCAATGCCTTGTTGCAACAGCAGCTGGTCAGCAAGCAGGAAGAACTGACCGCCAAACAGGGGTTGATGCATCAGCTGGGCAGTTTGGCGTTGCAAAAATCCCA
Source organism: Aeromonas enterica (assembly GCF_054052465.1). Classification (NCBI taxonomy): domain Bacteria; kingdom Pseudomonadati; phylum Pseudomonadota; class Gammaproteobacteria; order Aeromonadales; family Aeromonadaceae; genus Aeromonas; species Aeromonas enterica. The sequence continues at coordinate 51,010 of NZ_JBSTYL010000009.1, forward strand.
GGGCTACGCCGGCCTGATGGCCGATCTCTCCCGCATTCGGGACAAGCAGCTCTCCTTGCAGCGGATCGAGATCGCCGAGGGACGGATCAATCTGTCCGGTTTTGCCGGTCGCAGCCAGGATGTGCCTGCCTGGGTAAACCGTTTCAAGCAGACCCCGTCCTTGGCGGGCAAGCAGTTTGGTGGATTGACCCTGAGCCGTGACAAGGAGGGCCGGCTGGCCTTCCAGCTCAGCGGCATCGAGCGGGAGAAGCCCTGATGAGCCTGAAAGCACAATGGCAGGCATGGGCGGACAAGATTGCCGCCCTCAGCCAGCGCGAGCGGATATTGATCCTGTTGACCGGTCTGGTGCTGGTTTGTGCCGGCGCCATCTACGGCTGGCTGGATGGCGCCGCCCTGCGGCTGGATCAGGACAGGGCGGCCTTGACCACGGCCCAGCGGGATCTGGAGATCATGGATCTCGAGAACCTGGGCAAACAGGCAAGGCTGGCGCGGGATCCCGATCAGAACGTGCGCGATCAGCTGGCGCGGGTCGAGGGGGATATCGGCAAGCTGGATGCCGAGCTCAAGGCCCAGACGGTGGACCTGATCCAGGCCCAGGAGATGCCGGCCGTGCTGGAGGCCCTGTTGTCACGCTCCGCCAATTTGCACATGCTGGCGCTGACCTCTCTCGCCCCCCAGCCGCTGATGGCAGGGGATCAGCGCATCAACCTGTTCAAGCATGGTATTCGCCTCAAGCTGGAGGGCGGCTACTTCGATGTCTATCAGTACCTGAAGGCGCTGGAGGCGCTGCCCCGTCACTTCTACTGGAAGCAGTTTGACTATCAGGTGCAGGAACATCCCAAGGCCGTGGTGGAGATGGAAATCTACACCCTGAGCACCAGCAAGGAGTTTATTCGTGGTTAGATGGCTGACGCTATTGTGTTGTCTGCTGGGCTCGGTGGCACAGGCCGAGGTGCTGCAGGATCCCACGGCACCGCTGGACGGGATGAACAGCCAGGCGGGGGCCACCGCCAGCCAGAATGCAGGTTTGCCAACATTGCAGAGCGTGATGCTGGGCAATGGCCCGGCACTGGCGGTGCTCAACGGGAAAAGTTACCGGGTGGGCCAGCAGGTCGAGGGATATCGACTGGTGGCCATCAGTGCAGATGCAGTGGTGCTGGAGAAGGGGGGCAAACGCCAGTCGCTGACCCTGTTCGCCAGCAAGGTCCGCATCTGAACGCGCCCCGCCCGGGATGGGTGGGGCAAGGTTTGTCGAGTTTAATTGCAAGTCAGGGTGCACTCATAACATGAAAAAAAATCATCTCTGCCTGATCTCTGTGGCCGTGCTGGCGGCAGGCTGTACCAGCTACCGGCACCCCGAACCCGTGCAGGCCAAGGACGCACTGAAACACGCCATGACCGAGCAGAACAAGGTCGGGGCATTGGCGACCGTGCCCAAGTCGGTACAGAGCGAACTGCTGCAGATGAACCGCCCGCCCCAGGCCCTCAGCATGCCGGAACAGCGGCTGCGCATTGCTGCCCACGATGTGGATGCGGTGGAGTTCTTCGGTTCCCTGTTCAAGGGTTCCCGCTACAGCGTGGCCGTGCATCCCGGCGTGGCCGGCGAGATCTCCGTCGAGCTCAAGGACGTGACCCTGCCCGAGGTGCTGGCGGTGGTCGGTGACATGTATGGCTTCGACGTGCAGCGCAAGGGCAATGTGTTCCACGTCTATCCTGCTGGACTGCGCACCGAAACCATACCGGTCAACTACCTGATGATGTCCCGTCGTGGTCTGTCCCGCACGTCGGTCAGCACGGGCGGGGTGACGGCCAACGATAACAACAGCAATAACAGCAGCTTCGACAACGCCAACAGCAGCAGTAACAACAGCAATAACAACAATGCCTCCAGCGGCAATGCCAGCACGGACAACAGCAACGGTACCCGTATCGAAACGGATACCAACAGCGACTACTGGACCGATCTGCGCGCCTCGCTGGAGATGCTGATCGGCAACGGTGACGGCCGCGCCGTCATCACCAGCCCGCAGGCGGGTCTGGTGACCATTCGTGCCTATCCTAAAGAGCTGAAAGCAGTGCGTGAATTCCTCAGCCAGTCCGAGACCCACCTCAAGCGCCAGGTGGTGCTGGAGGCGCGTATTCTGGAAGTGGCCCTCAACGAGGGCTACGAGCAGGGGGTGGACTGGAGCGGCCTCTCCGCCAGCTGGGATGGCAACAAGGGCATCACGGGCGGCGGCTCCCTCGCCAATACCCAGCTACCCTCGACTCCCAACCAGATCTTCAGCGCGCTGGGCGGCGGGGCCGGCTTCAAGATCTCCGACGGCAACTTCAACGTGGCGGTCAACCTGCTCAAGACCCAGGGCGATGTGAACACCCTCTCCAGCCCGCGCGTCACCGCCACCAACAACCAGAAGGCGGTGATCAAGGTGGGGACCGACGAGTACTACGTCACCAACGCCTCCACCACCATCACCACGACTTCCACGGGGACCGACAAGACGCCGAACGTGGAACTGACCCCCTTCTTTTCCGGTATTGCGCTGGACGTGACGCCGCAAATCGACGAAGAGGGCAAGGTGCTGCTGCACATTCACCCCTCCGTCATCGACACCGAAGAGCAGAACAAGGTGATCGACATGGGCACCTCGGGGGGCAGGCTGGAATTGCCGCTCGCCAAGAGTTCGATCCGCGAGTCCGATACCGTGGTGCAGGCCAACAATGGCGACATCATCGTCATCGGCGGCCTGATGAAAACCGACAAGCAGGAGATTGTCAGCAAGGTGCCGTTGCTGGGGGACATTCCCTGGGTCGGCGAGGCGTTTACCAACCGGCGCGAGAGCACCAAGAAGGTGGAGCTGGTGATCCTGCTCAAACCGACCGTGGTGGAGAAGGACACCTGGCAGAACGAACTGCAGCGCTCTTCCGACCTGCTCGACAAGTGGTATCCACCCAAGGGCTGAGTCATGACCCAACATGCGGTTGGCCTTGTTCCATGCAGCCAGTGGCCTGTTGCCACAGCAGACTTCCAGGCTGGTGACAATTCATGTACCTGAAGCATTTCGGCTTGCAGGAGGCGCCGTTCGGCCTCACCCCCAACACGGTTTTTTACTATGGGCTGCCGCCCCACGAGGAGGCGCTGCAGGTGCTTCATTGGGCCTTGATTCAGGGGGAGGGCTTTATCAAGGTGACCGGCGAGGTCGGCACCGGCAAGACCCTGCTCTGTCGCAAGCTGTTGAGCGAGCTGGGCTCGGAGGCGTGCCCGGTGCGCCTCGCCTGGTTACCGAATCCCCATCTGACTCCTGCCGAGCTGCGCATCGCGCTGGCCCTAGAGCTGGGTCTGCCGGTACGGGATCAGAGCGAGCTGGATCTGACCGATCGCATTCATCGCCACCTCATCAGTCTGCATCGGCAGGGGAGCCGGGTGGTGGTGCTGATCGACGAGGCGCAGGCCTTGCCGGACGAGACGCTGGAGGCGATCCGGCTGTTCGGCAACCTGGAAACCGAGTCTAGCAAGCTGCTGCAAATCGTACTGTTCGGTCAACCCGAGCTGGACGCCAGGCTGGCCAAGCCCCACCTGCGCCAGTTGCGCCAGCGGATCGGTTTTTCCTACTGCCTGCGGCCGCTGCGCTTTGACGAGACCCGCGCCTATCTGGAGCACAGATTGCAGGTTTCTGGTTATCGCGGGGCCCCGCTGTTCGGTGGTCGCGCCATGCGTCTGTTGTGGCGCGCCTCCCGGGGCATCCCGCGGCTCATCAACATATTGGCGCAGAAGTGTCTGATGCTGGCCTATGGTCGGGGTGAGCGCCAGATCGATGCCGGTCTGGTGCTCCGCGCCATTCGCGATACCGACGATGCCAGCCGCCCCGTGCGAGGTCGCTGGTGGCCACTGTTACTACTGCTGGGGTGTGCCCTGGCCTATGGAGTCTGGCCATGAGTGTGATCAACCAGATGCTCAAGGATCTGGAACAGCGTCAGCAGGGGAGCGAGGGGGCCGTTTATGTGCCCCCCGTGCGGCAACAGGGCTGGTGGATGCTGGCGTTGACCCTGATCTGTGGCCTGGCCCTCGGCATTCTGGGCTGGCGTACCTGGATCTACTGGCAACAGAGCCAGCGGGTCGCACCGCAGAATCTGGCGCAGGCGACCAGCGAGCCGCGGCCTGATGCCGTTGCCCGCGCCGTGCCCGTCACGCCAACGGATGAGGAGCAGGAGCCGGTGGATCAGGTGGTTGCCCTGCCGACACCGCGGGCCAAACCGGCCACCGAGCCGCAGCAGGCGCTGGCGGTGCAGGAGAATGCCACCGACTATGTTGCCGATGGTACTGTCGAAGAGGAGGGGCCGAGCGATGAGGAGTTGCAGCCCGACCTCTATGCCGAGCTGGAAGCGGAACAAGAGGCTGTCGCCCCGCCGCCGCGCAAACCCGGGGTGCTGAAGATAGAGACGGTCAATCTCTCCGAGGCCGAGCTGGCCACCCTGGCTGAGCGCAAGGCCACCACCGCCATGGCCAGGGGGCAACTGCGCGATGCCCAGGACAACTACTATCAGGTACTGGCCCACGACCCGCACAATCAGGGCGCCCGCGAGCAACTGGCGGGCCTGCTCTATGGCGAAGGTCGACTGAGCGAGGCCAGCGAGCTGCTGGAAGAGGGGATCCGGCTCGATCCCGCGCAGGCGGATTTTCGGCTGTTGCTGGCTCGGCTCGCCATCAGTGGCGGCGATCAGCTCAAGGCACTCGGTTGGTTGACCGGCTATCAGCCGGATCTGGCTACCAATCTGGATTATTACGCCACCTGGGCCGGATTGACGCAGGAGCTGGGCCGCAATGCCGAAGCGGCGGATCTCTACGTGAAATTGCTGCGTCAGCAGCCGGATCAGGGCCGCTGGTGGCTTGGGCTTGGTGTGGCCGAAGATGGTCAGGGTCACAGTCAGCGCGCGCTCGATGCCTATCGCAATGCCCAGTTGCACGGCAACCTCGGCGAGGCATCGGCCAGCTGGATTGAACAGCGAATTGCCCAGCTCGCCCCCTGACGGGCGGGACGGTTAACTTTTTTGGAGTTTGCATGGCACAACCCAGACTGAAAATGCGCCTCGGCGACCTGCTGGTACAGGAACAGATCATCTCGGATGATCAGCTGCAGCTCGCCCTGCAGCAGCAGCGTCAGACCGGCCGCAAGCTGGGCACCACCCTGATCGATCTGGGCTTCATCAGCGAGGTACAGCTGCTGCAATTCCTTGCCCGCCAGCTGGACGTGCCCTTCTTCGATCTCAACAACCTCACCATCGATGCCTCGGCGGTGCCGCTGCTGCCCGAGGTGCAGGCGCGCCGCTACCGTGCGCTGGCGGTCAACCTCACCGACAACAAGGTGACGGTGGCCATGTCGGATCCGGCGGACTTGAGTGCCCTCGATGCCATCGCGGCGCTGCTTAGCCCGCGGGAAATGGGGCTGGCAGTGGCGCGGGAAGGTCAGCTGCTGGAGTATTTCGACCGCCTCTATCGCCGCACCCGCGAGATCGAGAGCTTTGCCGAGCAGCTGCACGAGGAGTATCAGGACTCCGGCTTCGAGCTCGGTTCCAGCAACCTGGGGGCTGGTGACGAGGGGGAGGCGACGGTGGCCAAGCTGCTGCGCTCTCTGTTCGAGGACGCGGTGCAGGTGGGGGCCTCCGATATCCATATCGAGCCGGACGAGAAGGTGCTGCGCATTCGCCAGCGGATCGACGGTATTTTGCACGAGAACATCCTCAACGAGGTGCGCATTGCCCAGGCGCTGGTGCTGCGCCTCAAGCTGGTGGCCGGGCTCGATATTTCCGAGAAGCGGCTGCCGCAGGATGGCCGCTTCAACATGAAGGTGCGCGGCCGTGACGTGGATGTGCGGATGTCCACCATGCCGGTGCAGTATGGCGAATCCGTGGTGATGCGGCTGCTGGACCAATCCTCCGGCATCCTGTCGCTGACCGAGACCGGCATGCCGCCGGAGATCCTGACCCGCTTCCGGCGCCAGCTCAAACGGCCCCACGGCATGATCCTGGTGACGGGTCCCACCGGCAGTGGCAAGACCACCACCCTCTACGGCGCGCTCTCCGAGCTCAACCAGGCCAGCCAGAAGATCATCACGGTGGAAGATCCGGTGGAATACCGGCTGCCCCGCATCAGCCAGGTGCAGGTCAACCCCAAGATAGGGCTGACCTTTTCCCACGTGCTGCGATCCACCCTGCGTCAGGATCCGGACATATTGCTGGTGGGAGAGATGCGGGACAACGAGACGGTGGAGATAGGCCTGCGTGGTGCCATCACAGGGCATCTGGTGCTGACCACACTGCACACCAATGATGCCGTCACCAGCGCCCTGCGGCTCATCGACATGGGCGCGCCTGGCTATCTGGTGGCGAGCGCGCTGCGGGCCGTGGTGGCCCAACGGCTGGTGCGACGGGTGTGCGAGCACTGCGTCGAAGAGAAGGCGCCGGACGAGGGGCAGGCCACCTGGCTGACCGTGATCTCCGGCGAGGCGCCCGGTCAGCATATCTACCACAAGGGACGTGGTTGCCAGAGCTGCAACTTCACCGGTTACGCTGGCCGGATCGGGGTATACGAGCTGCTGGAGCTGGATCAGCCCATGATGGATGCCCTGCGCCGCAACGACGCCGAAGGCTTCGCCAAGGCGGCGCGCCAGCATGAACACTATCGACCACTGGCCCTGACGGCGCTGGATTATGCCCGCCAGGGGATCACCTCGGTGGACGAGGTGCTCCGGCTGGCCGAGGACCTGGGGTAAGTGATGGCCAACTTCATCGGCAATGAGCACGGTGCTGACCGGCTGGTGCGAGGCGCACCATGAGCATCTTTGCCTACAAGGGACGCGACAGCCAGGGCAATGCCGTCAGCGGCGTGGTGGACGCCGCCAACGAGATGGCGGCGGCCGAGCAGTTGATGCGCCGCGGCGTGATGCCGACCGAACTCAAACCGGGCAAGGCGAAATCCGCTGCCATCGACTGGTCACTGCTGCTGGAAGGGGGCGTCAAGCTCGATGAGCTGGTGGTGTTCAGTCGCCAGATGTATGCCCTGACCCGGGCGGGGATCCCGATCCTGCGTGCCATTGCCGGGCTGGAGGAGAGCGCCCACAGCAAGCCGCTCAAGCGAGCGCTGCACGCGCTGGGGGAAGATCTGGGCAACGGTCGGCCGCTGTCGAGCTCGATGCAGGCCCACCCCAAGGTATTTGGCAGCCTGTTCGTCGCCATTATTCATGTCGGCGAGAACACGGGTCAGCTGGAAGAGGCCTTCTTGCAGCTCGCCAACTATTTCGATCTGGAGCTGGAAACCCGCAAGCGGATCAAGGCCGCCATGCGTTATCCCAGCTTCGTGCTGGTGGCCATCGGCATCGCCATGGTGATCCTCAATATCATGGTGATCCCGGTATTTGCCGGCATGTTTGCCAAGTTCGGCGTCGAGTTGCCGCTGGCGACCCGGATCCTGCTCGCCACCTCCCACTTTTTCGTCCACTACTGGTGGTTGCTGCTCGGCATTCTGCTGGCCATGGTGGTTGGCTGGCGGCGTTGGGTAAGCACCGCAAAGGGCAAGTTGACCTGGCACAGATGGCAACTCAGGTTGCCCATCGTCGGCACCATCATAGAGCGCTCCCTGCTGGCCCGCTTCGCCCGCAGCTTCTCCATGATGCTCAAGGCCGGGGTGCCGCTCAATACGGCGCTGACGCTCGTGGCCGATGCGGTGGACAACGCCTGGATGGCAAGCCGGATCCGCGACATGCGGGCCGGTATCGAACGGGGTGAGAGCCTGCTGCGCACCGCTGGCAGCAGCGGCCTGTTTACCCCCCTGGTGATGCAGATGATCGCGGTGGGGGAAGAGACGGGCCAGGTCGACGATCTGCTGCACGAGGCGGCCGAGTATTACGAGCGGGAGGTGGACTATGACCTCAAGAGTCTGACCGCCCGGATAGAGCCCATCCTGATCGGCATAGTGGCCGTCATGGTGCTGGTGCTGGCGCTTGGTATCTTCACGCCCATGTGGGACATGATGCGGGCCGTACGCGGCAAGTGATGATCTTTACTCCTCCTGATGGGGACATGATGCGGGCCGTACGCGGCAAGTAATGATCTGTACTCCTCCTGATGGGGACATGATGCGGGCCGTACGCGGCAAGTAATGATCTTTGCTCCTCCTGATGGGGACATGATGCGGGCCGTACGCGACAAGTGATGATCTTTACTCCTCCTGATGGGGGAATAATGCGTTGTGGTTGGGCAACAGGGTGCGGGAGAGGTGTGGGTGAGCAGACAGTCACAACAGGATGACCGCTGGCTGGGGGGATATAGACGGATGGCCGTCCTCATCTTGCTGCTGATCATGGTGGCGACCCTGGCCCAGAGCTATCGTACCCACAGAGCGGAGGCGCTTGCTGTGAGTCTGACGCTACTGGGAGAGCAGTTTGCCGAGCGTGCCCAGCGGTTGCACGGGCTCTGGCTGGATCAACGTCGTCCGGCCGTGCTGCACGCCGACGGGGTGGTCTGGCAGTTTGATGAGCGGGGCTGGCCGCTGGGCAACGGTGTCCGGCTGACGCCGTCTGAAAATTGCCGCTGGCTGTGGGAGCAACTCATAGGTGTATCGGCGTCGACACAGCCGCCGGTACAGGCCCTGGCAAGCGTGGATGGCGAGGGATGCGAGTTCGGTTGGGAAGATAATTGGCTGATTTATCAATTTTCTGATGGCAGAGTGCTGCAAAAGCCTTGAATGAGGCCGATTGTGTGGCTCAGTGACATGATTTTTTTATATCTGCATGAAATAATGCAGGTTATTACGGAGGGCCCATGACAACAAATCGAATGGCACCAACCCATCCCGGGTTGGTGATGACATCTCGGGCGGCGGGTTTCTCGTTGATCGAACTGGTGATCGTCATCGTTATTCTGGGGATCCTGGCGGTGACCGCCTTGCCTCGCTTCCTCGATGTGACCGACGAGGCCAAGAAGGCCAGCGTGGAAGGGGTCTCCGGCGGCTTTGCCACCGGCGTCTCGCTGGTGCGGGCCCAGTGGGAAGCGGAGGGCCGTGCCAAGCAGGACAACCTCAATACTGTGCTGTATGACGGTTCCCGTTTTTATCTGACCACGCCGACCGAGGCTCAGGTCAGCAATGGCGAGCTCTCGCCTGGTTATCCCATGGATACCTCGGCGGGTGGCGGTGTCGATGTGGATCCGGCCAACTTGACGGCCCCGCGCTGTCTCAATATTTGGGAGGGGCTGCTGCAGAACCCGCCCAAGGCTACTGCCAGTTTTAGCGAGGTGCGCGGTAGCGGCAATGACCTGAAATACTATGTCAGCGTGACCAATAACGGCCTGGACTCGGTCTGCCGTTACTATCTGGTCAATAGTCTGAGCAAGGGTAGCGATGGCAAGTATCAGGATCCGCAAGGCAGTACTGATGCATTTATGAGTTTCAGTTACCGTCCGGCTTCCGGTCAGGTGACCACCAACATCAATTAACAGAGGAAAATGAAATGAAAAAACAGGCGGGTTTTACCCTGATCGAGCTGGTCATCGTGATCATCATTCTGGGCATTCTGGCAGTGACTGCTGCGCCCAAGTTTCTGAATCTGCAGGATGATGCAAATGAAGCTGCTGCACAGGGCGTGGCTGCTGCAATCAAGAGTGGTGCCCAATTGGTGTATAGCCGTTCAGCTATCGATGGTACTGAGACAAGTGGTGCTTCCTCAGTTGCTGTTGGTACAGAACGAGTAACCACTAAGTTTGGTTACCCTACTGCTGATGATGCAGGTATAGGTAAAACTATTACTGTTGATGGTGGTTGGGCACAGAATAATGATGGTGTATATAAGTCTAATCAGAACAACAGTTGCCAGGTGATATACAGCGCCCCTTCTGTAGCTGGTGCTACATTCTCAGTATCTCTGAGCGGTGCTAACTGTTCTTAATAGTCATGATTGCGAGGCTTCGGCCTCGCTTTCTACTTTCCCCAATGAGAAACCCCATGCCTGCAACCAAGGGCTTTACCCTGATTGAACTGGTCGTGGTGATCCTGTTGCTCGGGATTCTGGCCGCCTTTGCCATGCCAAAATTGCTGGGCAAAGGCGGCTTTGAAACTCAAACCCTCCGTGATGAGCTGTTGACCCGGCTGCGGCTGGTGCAGACCGCCAATATGCACGAACCTGTCAGCCGCTGTACCCAGCTGGTTGTGGACTCTTCCCGATTTGCCCATATCACGCAGGTAGTTACCGGTGCGGTTTGCCCGCCTCCTGGCCCTATTGCCAGCTGGGGCGATAATCAGCGTACTCGTGGTCGTCCTGTCACACCTTCCTCCGGTATGACTATCTCCCTCAATAACAACAGCCACTTCGTGCTCCGTTTTGATCAGATGGGCCGCCCGCTAGGCGTCTGTGCTGGCGGCTGCACTCTGCAGGTGAGCGATGGAGGCGAGACGAGCCGCATCAAGATTGAATCCGAGGGCTATATCCATGAGAGCCCCTGAACATGGCTTTACCCTGATTGAGCTGATCGTCGGCATAGTGCTGCTGGCGGTGGCGCTGACCGGCATTCTTGGCCTCTTGATCAATCAGGCACCCCAGGCGGTGGATCCGGTGCAGCAGGTACGTGCCGCCCAGTTGGCCCAGCGCCTGGCCGGCGAGATACTGCAAAAGTCGTTCGATGAAAAATCAGACCATAACGGCGGTCGTTATCGCTGCGGCGAGACCTTCAATGGCCAATTTTATGGGGACTGCAGTTGCCCTGTTGGTGTGATTTGTACTCAAAAACCTCCTGCTCCGGCCATTGCGGGTTGGCAACCCAGCTTATATGGCCCCGATGGAGAGCCCGCCGCTTACGCCTATAACGATGTGGATGACTTCGATACCTCGGGTAACTGGGTGGATGCCAACCGTTTAACCCAGACCGCAGCGGGGATCAGCAGCGAGGAGTATCGCAACTATCAGGTCAGGGTTGCGGTGAGTGCGGTCGACTTCAAGGATGGTACTTTCCAGACCTGCACTGCCCCCTGCTCCGTGGGCAAACGCATCGATCTGCAGGTGCGCCTGCCGGATCAGAGCGTGCTCGACTTCTCCTTCTATCGGGGTAATTACTGATGAGAGGGGCAATGGGCGGTTTTACCCTGATCGAGCTGGTGATGGTGATCCTGCTGCTCGGCATCATGGCGACCTTTACCAGCCAGTTCATCGGCATTGGCACCCAGATTTATGGGGATGCCAGCAGCCGCGAGCAGCTGATGAGCGATGCCCGCTTCGCCATGGAGCGGCTCAATCGTGAGCTGCGTGATGCAGTGCCAGGTTCAGAGCGGATTGAAGACCAGAATGGCAACTGGCTTGACGAGGGGGCCTGCCTGCGGTTTTGGCCCATCAGCGCTTCCAGCCGTTATGTCGCCCTCAATCGTGCCATATCAGGCAGCAGCGCGGCTCTGGAGCTGGTGATGGCAACCCCCGCCTCTGCGGCCAATCCACTGAGTCAGGATGCCAATGCTGTCAAGATGGGAGATCTGATGACCGTCTTCCCTGTGCCGAATTCAGGCGTGGATTCGCTGATCAATGGTTGCGAGTATGGCCGTTGTGTCGCCAGCGTGACCGAGGTGCTGGCTCCGGTATCCGGGGCTCAGACTATTCGCTACATCAGTAGCGAAACCCTGGCGGGCCTCTCGCCGGGCAGCCGGGTCTACTTTGCCAACCAGCAGGTGCGTTATTGCGTGGAGGGGAATACGCTGACCCGCGCCAGTACCGCCATCAGCCACTCTTTGCCCGCCACCGGGGTGCTGATGGCCGAGGCCATTCGTACTGGCACTTTTTATCGGGAAACGTCGGCCTTCAACGCACAAGGGGAATTTGGCATCCGGCTTGTGTTTGAGCGCAAAGGTGAATCTGTCACCTTCAACCACAAGATAGGGGTGCTCAATGTGCCCTGATGTCAGGCAACCGAGACGGGCGAGGGGCAGCGCCCTGATGATCGCCCTGTTTGTTATCGTGGTGATGGCACTGCTGGCGGCTGCCATGGGCCGCTTTCTGGTCGACAGCGGCGAGAAAAATACGGTAGAAGTGCGCAGCGTACGGGCCCTGCTGGCCGTCCAGAGCGGGCTGGAGATCAGCCTGTATCGCCTGTTTCCCAATCGTACCGTGTTGCAACCTCTGCCGCCGGCTCTGTGTGACGCCAGTTTTGCGACCTCTTTCCCCGACAATGCGGGCCTTGCCGGTTGCAGGGCCGAGGTGAGTTGCGCCAAGGTGCCCGTTACTTACAATGGTATCGTCACAAATGGTTATCGTCTGGTCAGCATGGGCGCGTGTGGAGTAGAGGATATCAATAGTGCCAATCCGGATTTTGCCGTGAGTCGTACCCTGACCGTTGAAGCCTACGATGGAGGTTCATGATGAAATGGCTATGGTGCCTGGCCCTTCTTGGTAGTCAGGCGTGGGCCTTCGACCCCATCGATACCGGCACCCTCTTTCCGGCTGTGGTGCAGGGCCATCACGGCAACAACAGTGACACCTGTCACCAGGTCAGCGGTTATCAGCTCACCCAGCTCAACAATCCCAAGATCAATGGAACAGGCGGTCTGCCGCTCAACTTCTGCTCGATCATGCCCGATCAGAACAATACTCCCCGTTGCGACAGTGGTGTTGGCGGTTACAAGGTCTGTGCCGTTACCGGCAGCGATATTCGTGGCTTGGCCCTCAACGGGAACAACGTTTTCCTCTCCACCAGTTCCAGTACGATCCAGAGCTGCTTGTCAGGCTCGCAAACAGCCTCCAGTGCGGCTTACGACACCATGACGGTCGAAAGCTGTACCATGACGTTCCCGAGTCGCAACATCTATCAGCTCAAAAGCCTGACGGTGCGCAACAACGCGACTCTGGTACTGGGCGAGGGGGATTATTTCATCGACAAGCTGATCATCGACAATGGCAGCATCCGCTTGTCTGGCAGCGGCACCACCCGGATCTTCGTCAATCAGGACGTAACCTTGCTCAATACCGTGAGCATCAACGCCAGCAATCAGGGCAGCCTCATCTGGGTAAACTACACCAACATGGTGATCGACAATGGCACCACGTTTTATGGTTACCTCTATACCGATGGGCGGCTCACCATGAACAACAATGCCACCGTCTATGGCAGGGTGACGGCCGGCTATCTGACGATGGACGCCCAGTCGAGCATCAATGACTATGCCGTACCTCCCCCTTTGGCATGCTATTCGGATGGTTTCGACAGTGCCCAGATCAACCCGGATAACTGGGTAGTCTCCCAACGCAACAACAGCACCTTGCCATCGGTGCAAAATGGTCGCCTGCGCCTTACCCAGAACGTCACCAACCAGGCCACTTCGGCCACCTTCCAGCGTCTCTTCCCGGGGGCCAGCAATCTGGTGACGGTCGAATTCGATCAGTTCGCTTACAAGACCTCTGGCACGAGCGGGGCAGACGGGATGGCAGTGGTGCTCTCTGATTCCACCCTGACACCTCAGCCCGGCGCCTTTGGCGGTCCGCTGGGCTATGGCTTCAAGACCGGGATCAGTGGCTTCGCGGGCGGCTGGCTCGGAGTCGGGATCGATGAATATGGCAACTATGCCAATGAAGGGGGCTTTTACAATCAGGGGTCTCGCCCGCAGGCGGTTTCCATTCGTGGCTCTGGTTCGGGCACCTCTGGCTACAACTATTTGGCCGGTACGGCGAGCAATCTGAGCCCGACCGTCGACAGCGGCATCAACAGCAATCGTCCCCACCGCTACCGCATTACCGTGGATTCCAGGACGGCAGGTAGCTCGCTGGCCACGGTGGAGCGAGATACCGGTTCGGGTTACAGCCCCCTGATTGGGCCCATCAATATGGTGGCCCAGTCAGGACAGACTGCCGTGCCGGCCAATTTCCTGCTTTCTCTGACCGGTTCCACCGGTTCGGTGACCAACTACCACGAAATCGACAACGTGCGGATCTGTGCCCTGCGCTCCAGCCCGGTGGGCACCCAGATCGATCATTTCGAGTTCGACCACAGCGGCAATGCGCTGACCTGCAACCCGGAAACCCTCACCATCCGGGCTTGCGCCAATCCGGATTGCAGCCTGTTGATCACGGATCCTGTCACTGCGACCTTGCTCCCCAGCACGACGACCAATGGGGGCTGGGTGGGAGGCAACGTAGTGAGTTTCAGCGGCGGCACTACCACGTTGCAGCTCAGAAACAACACGGCCGGGGCGGTCACCGTGGGGGTCAGTGGTTCGACGCCCTCGACCAAACCGCTCAGCACCACTCTTTGCCGGTCGGGCGGCGGGGCGCTGAGCAGCGCCGCCTGTACCCTCACTTTTTCCGACAGCGGCTTCCTCTTTGATGTGCCCGACACCTACTCGAACCAGCCGCAGACAGTGACCATCAAGGCGGTCAAGAAGAGCGATGCGACCAAGCAGTGCGTGCCGGGGTTCGCCAGCCAGACCAAGAGCCTCAAGTTCTGGAGCAGCTATGTCTCGCCCGCCGGCAACGCCTACAACAGCGGGATGAGCGTCAACAACAACATGATCGGCAGCAGCCAGAGCAATGCCACTGCGCTTTCCCTCAACTTCGATGCTCAGGGGCAGTCGAGCATGACGGTCAAGTATCCGGATGCGGGCAAGGTCCAGCTGGATGCCCGCTACGACGGCACGGGCAATGAGGCGGGGCTGGTGATGCTCGGCTCGGATCAGTTTGTGGCGCGCCCGGTCGGCCTTTGCATTACGCCCCCGCAGGGGATCTGTGCGGCAGGAGACAGCAACTGCCCGGTATTCAAGAAGGCGGGAGACACATTCCAGATAGACATCAAGGCGATGGCCTGGGAATCGGCCAATGATGGTGATATTTGTGTCGGGAATCAGACAACGCCCAACTTTGTGCTGAGCGCCATCGCCTTGGGCAGCACCCTGGTGGCACCCAACCCCGGAACCAATGCCGTGCTTGGCACCAACACCTATAACCATGGGGCCGCCGCCAACAGCCTCAACAGCGTCAACCAGACGGTGAGCGAGGTAGGAGTGTTCCGGATGACGGCCACCCCGCCGGCCGCCGGCTATTTCGGCTATACCATTCCTGCGGCGGTCAGTGCTCCCGTGGGGCGCTTCGTGCCCTGGGATTTCAACCTGCTCAGCGGGGCTGTGACCCCAGCCTGTGGCGGTTTCAGCTATATGAGTCAGCCGTTTGGGGTCAGGATGGTGGTACAGGCCCGCAATAAGCAGGGCGGGGTGACCCTTAATTACCGCGACGCCTTTGCCAGGGGGCTGCTCTATCTGGTCGGCGCCAACAACAAGGACGGCATCGATCGCACCGATCGGATCGGCAGTCTGGCGACCAACTGGCAGGCCGGCGAGGTCAATCTCGATGGCAGCAGCCGCTTTGCCCGCCTGGCGGAGCGGACACCGTCGCTCACCACGCCGGAAGAGCCCTTCTCCAAACTGCGGTTCGGGCTGCGCATCATCGACGGCGAGAACCCAGCGGTCACGACCTTGACCGGGATGAACATGAATACGGCCGTGGTGGGCGACTGCCAGGTCGGCGTGACCTGCAATGCCAGGCAGCTGAGCATTCCGGCAGGTACTGATGACACCATGATTGCCTATTACGGTAGACTGCTTGCCAGCACGGGGCAGGGGGTTGCCAGTGCGACATTGGCGCTGCCGCTGCAACTGCAATATTACCAGAGTGGTAACTGGAACCTGAATGAAGCCGATCTTTGCAGTCAGCTCTCACTGGCCAATGATGGCATCATGTTTACCAATAATGCCCAGCACTATGATGCCAGCAGTGGTGATCTGGCTTTGGGTAGTGGTACCGCAATCCATGTCGGGTTGGGTAGTGCAGCCCCCGGAGCTGTCGATGCAAAGGCCAGCAAGGGGGAAATATTGTTCCACTTTGGGGCTCCCAATCTGGCGGTACGAATACCTTACCGGATTGCGTTGGACAAACAGCCATCACAGCCACTCTGGCTGACCGATCCGAGTACCCCAAATGCCCTGCTCGGCGAGGCCATTTTTGGCTCCAGCCGGGGTAATGACAGAATTATTTATCGGCGCGAAGTGATGCAGTAATGGAGGCGGGGCGGCGGATCTTCGGGATCTTCCCGCCTATCTTCTTGTTTATTAGCGTTTGTCAGCCTGTGCGGGTGAGTGATGACTCGCATTTTTGTCGCGCCTGATGGGTTGGCGACAGTTTGAGCGCTTGCCCATTGGGGTGGGCATTGGTAAAGTTAGCCGGTTTTCCGCACCTCCAAATTCTTAGGATTTCCCGTAGCCATGTTCAAAAAGCTCAGAGGCGTCTTTTCCAACGATCTGTCGATCGACTTGGGAACTGCCAACACCCTGATCTACGTAAAAGATCAAGGGATCGTCCTTAACGAACCCTCAGTTGTCGCCATTCGCCAAGAGCGCGGGAACGCCAAATCGGTCGCTGCCGTCGGTCATGCCGCCAAGCAGATGCTGGGTCGTACCCCAGGCAACATCTCCGCCATCCGTCCGATGAAAGACGGCGTCATCGCCGACTTCTACGTGACCGAGAAGATGTTGCAGCACTTCATCAAACAGGTTCACGACAACAACTATTTCCGCCCCAGCCCGCGTGTGCTGGTGTGCGTACCGTGCGGCTCCACTCAGGTAGAGCGCCGCGCCATCAAGGAATCCGCACTGGGCGCCGGCGCCCGTGAGGTTTACCTGATCGACGAACCCATGGCTGCCGCCATCGGTGCCGGCTTGCCGGTCTCCGAAGCGACCGGTTCCATGGTGGTCGATATCGGTGGTGGTACTACCGAAGTGGCCATCATCTCCCTGAACGGCGTGGTTTACTCCCAGTCCGTGCGGATTGGTGGCGACAAGTTTGACGAAGCCATCATCAGCTACGTTCGTCGCAACTACGGCAGCCTGATCGGGGAAGCCACCGCCGAGCGCATCAAGCACGAAATCGGCTCCGCCTATCCGGGCGAAGAGGTGCGCGAGATCGAAGTCCGTGGTCGCAACCTGGCCGAAGGTGTGCCGCGCAGCTTCACCCTCAACTCCAACGAGATCCTGGAAGCGCTGCAAGAGCCCCTGTCCGGTATCGTCTCCGCCGTGATGGTGGCGCTGGAGCAGTCTCCGCCGGAACTGGCGTCCGACATCTCCGAGCGCGGCATGGTGCTGACCGGTGGTGGTGCCCTGCTGAAGGATATCGACCGTCTGCTGATGGAAGAGACCGGCATACCGGTAGTGGTTGCCGAAGATCCCCTCACCTGTGTGGCCCGTGGCGGCGGCAAGGCGCTGGAGCTGATCGATATGCACGGTGGCGACCTGTTCCACTACGAATAAGACCCAAAGCCGGCCAGCGCGCCGGCTCTTTTTTGACGACTCATGAAACCCATTTTTGGTAGAGGCCCTTCGCTTCAGTTACGGTTGTTTCTCGCCGTCATCATCTCCATTGCTGCCATCGTAGCGGACTCTCGCTTCGGTGTGTTTACCCACGTCCGCGTCTACCTCAGTTCGCTCGTCAGCCCGCTGCAATACATGGCCAATGCGCCAGGTATCATGCTCGATACCATGTCGACCCAGGTGCAGACCCGGGCCGGGCTCATCGAGCAGACCAAGCAGCAGGAACAACAGCTGTTCACCCTGCGTTCGCGCCTGCTCAAGATGGATCATCTGGAGCACGAGAACCAGCGCTTGCGTGAGCTGCTCGGTTCTCCGGTGCACAAGGAGTCCCGCAAGATGGTGGCCGAGCTGCTGTCGGTGGACTCCGACCCCTTCAGCCATCAGGTGCTGATCAACAAGGGGGCGCTGGACGGTGTCTACAACGGCCAGCCGGTGATCAACGATCAGGGGGTGATAGGTCAGGTGCTGCACGTGGGTTCCACCACCAGCCGCGTCCTGCTCATCACCGACTCCAGCCACGGCATCCCGGTGCGGGTATTGCGCAACGACCTGCGGGCCATTGCCTCCGGCAGTGGCGAGCTCGACAAGCTGGAACTGCGCAACCTGCCGCGCAACACGGATGTGCAAGTCGGCGATCTGCTGGTGACATCAGGCCTTGGCGGCCGCTTCCCGGAAGGTTATCCGGTGGCGACCGTGACCCGCTCCGACTACGTGGAGGGCAAGCCCTTCGCCCAGGTCGAGGCCAAGCCGCTGGTGGCGTTGGACAGATTGCGCTACCTGCTGCTGCTGTGGACCGACAAGAAACCGGAAGTGCATGACGATGAAGAAGCGCCGGCTCCCGCATCGGCGACCTCGGCTGCGGGAGCGACGCGCTGATGTTGCAACCCGCCAGCGGCAGGATCTGGATCTGGCTCTCGATCCTGCTGGCTTTGTGCCTGTCTATTCTGCCGCTTCCCTTTCAATTTGAACCTTTCCGGCCGGACTGGCTCGCCATGGTACTCATCTACTGGGCGCTGGCATTGCCGCATCGCACCAACGTTGGTACCGCCTGGGTTGCTGGTCTGCTGCTGGATGTGCTGCTGGGCAGCACCCTGGGTGTGCGGGCCATGGCGATGGCGATCATCAGCTATCTGGCGGCCTTCCAGTTTCAAAAGATCCGCAACTTCTCCCTCTGGCAACAGGCGCTGATCATCTGCTGCCTCTCGCTGGTGGGCAAGGTGACCATCTTCTGGGCCGAACACCTGTTCAGCCGCGCCAGCCTCAATTTCGCCTACTTTTGGTCGACCCTGAGCACGATGCTAATATGGCCCTGGGTGTTTCTGGTCTTGCGCAAGGTGCGCCGTCGCTTCAATATCAAGTGAATATGAGCAAAAACAATGCATTGTAACTTTCCCTCATCTCATTAAGTGAATATGAACAAGCACAACGAACTGCAACTCTATCTCGCCTCGGGCTCGCCCCGCCGTCATGAACTGCTTGCCCAGCTGGGTTACCGCTTCGAGGTGCTCAGACTGGATGTGCCGGAGCGGCGGGAAGAGGGTGAAAAGGCGCAGGATTACGTCTGCCGCCTCGCCCGCGACAAGGCGATGGCCGGGGTTGCAGCTGCTCCGACGGCGCTGCCGGTGCTGGGTGCCGATACCATAGTGGTGCTGGGTGACCGGGTGCTGGAGAAACCCTCCGACCTGCTCGATGCCAAAGACATGCTGGAGGCGCTCTCCGGCAAGGTGCATCAGGTGATGACGGCGGTGGCGCTGGCCACCCCGGAGCGCTGCGATGTGCGCCTGGTCACCACCAATGTGGCGTTTCGCAAGCTGGACGAGGCCGAGATCGAGGCCTACTGGCGCACGGGGGAGCCTTGCGACAAGGCCGGTGCCTATGCGATTCAAGGGATTGCCGGCAAGTTCGTCAGCCGCATCGAGGGGAGCTACAGCGCCGTGGTCGGCCTGCCCTTGCTGGAAACGGATCTGCTGATCAAGCATCATCTGGAACAGTCTCGGTAATCTATCCGCCAGCCGTGTTCTGCAAGGCCCGCTCAGCGGGCAGGCACAGGGTCTGAACATGGCGGTCAGAATTTGAAGCCATCACAGGCAAGGTATGGGTCGGTGACACTCGCCGGCTGTTTCTTACTGCGTTACTCACCGGACTCGTGCCGGTTTGGCTGCCAGAATTTAAAACTAGAAAGGCAAGGTAACTTATGTCGGTAGAACTGCTGGTGAACGTCACCCCCTCCGAAACCCGGGTCGCCCTGGTCGAAAACGGTCTGCTGCAGGAAGTGCACGTAGAGCGTCAGGCCAAGCGCGGCATAGTGGGCAATATCTACAAAGGCAAGATCAGCCGGGTGTTGCCCGGCATGCAGGCGGCTTTCGTCGATATCGGCATGGACAAGGCGGCCTTCCTGCACGCTTCCGACATAGTGCCGCACACCGAGTGCGTGGCGGTGAAGGAGAAAGAGCAGTTCCAGGCCGGCAATATCGCCGAACTGGTGCGGCAGGGGCAGGACATCATGGTGCAGGTGGTGAAAGATCCGCTGGGTACCAAGGGCGCCCGACTCACCACCGACATCACCTTGCCGTCCCGCTATCTGGTCTTTATGCCCGGCAGTGCCCACGTCGGCGTCTCCCAGCGCATCGAATCCGAAGCGGAGCGCGAGCGCCTCAAGCGCACCGTGGCCAGCTATGTAGATGATCTCGGTGGCTACATCATTCGCACCGCCGCCGAAGGGGTGGGGGAGCAGGAGCTGGAGCAGGATGCCGCCTTCTTGAAGCGGCTGTGGCGCAAGATCCTGGAGCGCAAGCAGAAGTACCCGCCCTGCAAGATCCTCTACGAAGATCCCAGCCTGGCCTTTCGGGTGGTGCGCGACTTCGTCGGTGCCGAGCTCGACAAGATCCGGGTCGACTCGCGCCAGAGCTTCGATCAGCTCAAGCGCTTCACCGAGGAGTACGTGCCCGAACTGGCCGGCAAGCTGGAATACTACTCCGGCGAGTCCCCCATCTTCGATCTCTACGACGTGGAGAACGAG
Source organism: Aeromonas enterica (assembly GCF_054052465.1). Taxonomy (NCBI): domain Bacteria; kingdom Pseudomonadati; phylum Pseudomonadota; class Gammaproteobacteria; order Aeromonadales; family Aeromonadaceae; genus Aeromonas; species Aeromonas enterica. The sequence continues at coordinate 71,400 of NZ_JBSTYL010000009.1, forward strand.
ATCCAGCGGGCCCTTGATCGCAAGGTCGAGCTGAAATCCGGTGGCTACCTCATCATTGACCAGACCGAAGCCATGACCACGGTGGACATCAACACCGGTGCCTTCGTCGGCCATCGCAATCTGGAAGAGACTATCTTCAACACCAACGTCGAGGCGACGGCGGCCATCGCCCGCCATCTGCGCCTGCGCAACCTCGGCGGCATCATCATCATCGACTTCATCGACATGCAGTCCGAGGATCACCGTCGGCGGGTGCTGCACAGCCTGGAGCAAGCGCTCTCCAAGGACAGGGCCAAGACCAACGTCAACGGCTTCTCCCAGCTCGGTCTGGTGGAGATGACCCGCAAGCGTACCCGCGAGAGCCTGGAGCACGTACTCTGCTCCGAGTGCCCCGAGTGCAAGGGGCGCGGTCGGGTCAAGACGGTGGAGTCGGTCTGTTTCGAGATCCTGCGGGAGATCATCCGGGTCAATCGCGCCTACGATGCGGATCAGTTCACCGTCTACGCCGCGCCCGCCGTGGCCGACTATCTGCGGGGCGAAGAGTCTCACAGCCTCGCCGAGCTGGAGGTGTTCATCGGCAAGCAGGTCAGAGTGGTGAGTGAACCGCTCTGTGGTCAGGAACAATTCGATGTGGTGATGATGTAATTGGTCTATCGCTGGCTGAGTCGGGGCTGGTTAGCCCTTGGGGTCTTCTTCGTGCTGCTGGCCATCCTGGTCAGTCTGGTTCGTTTTGGCGGCCCACTGCTCAACCAGCACCGACAGGCACTGCTCGATAACCTGCTGGCCGACAGCAAGCTGGAGGCCAGTGTCGATCGCATCGGACTGGACTGGACCCAGCGCGGCCCGGCTCTGGAGCTGCAACAGCTGGTAATAGCGCCGGACTCCGGCCGTTTTGCCCTGCGCATTGGCAAGGTACGGGTCCACCTGGACTTCTGGCGCTCCCTCAACGAACTCAAACCCGTTTTTGGCCAGCTCATCCTGAGCGATGGCGACATAGCGCTGGATCTGGCCCAGCCCGCCGACCCCGGGACCCGTGATGGCCCCGATCAGCAGCAGGCATTGCTGCGCTTTCTGCTGACCCAGCTCTCCACTTTCGACATTTATGACACCCGCCTCAGCTTGACCACTGCGCTGGGGGAGGTTCGCGCCCTCGATATCGCCCAGCTGCGTTGGCAGAATCGCGGCAAGCGCCATCAGGGGGTCGGTAAGGCCTATCTCATCAACGGGGTGGGCGAGAGCACTCTGGATCTCATCCTGGATGTGGATGCCCCGGAGGCACGGCTCGACCGTCTCAAGGGCCAGCTCTATCTGGGCGCCCGCCAGCTCGACATCAGTCCCATGCTGGCACGGATCCACGCCGGTGAGCCCAAGGTGAACGGCCAGCTCGATTTTCAGCTCTGGAGCGAGTTTGCCAATGGCCAGCTGGGGGAATCCCTGCTGGCGTTTGGCGACAACTACCTGATATGGAAGGATGAGAAGCAGGGGGCCATGCACCGTCTCGGGCTGCAGGGGGGCAAGATCCAGCTGCGCCGGGATGGTGAAGAGTGGCAGCTCGCCAGTCATGACGTGACCTTCAAGCTCGACGGCAAGCCTTGGTTGCAGAGCCGCTTGCAGCTAGAGCGGGTTGGGGACCGTATTCAGGGTTATGTACCCGCCATCGATCTGGGTCAGGTTGCCAACCTGAGCCAGCTGGTGTCGGGTCTCTACCCCAAACTGACCGAGACCCTGAAACGTACCCAGCCCAAGGGCCAGCTGCAGGATCTCATCCTGCAGGCCGATGCCGACTGGCGCGGACTGTCCCTCAGCGGCCGGTTATCCCACATCAAGGTCAGCGCCTGGCAGGATGTGCCCGGCGTGCAGGATCTCAATGGCGAATTCTGGCTGACCCCGACGGGGGGCAGTGCCCGACTGGCCCTTGCCAATGACAAGGTGGATCCGGCCCGCCACTTCAAGGAGCCCATTCCCATAGACCGCTTCTCGGCGCGGCTCGACTGGTGGCAGGATCCGCAAGGCTGGGTGCTTTATGGTCAGGATGTGGTGCTGGACAACCCGGACCTGAGTCTCGCCAGCCGCTTCAGGATGGATCTGTTCGAACATACCTTCCTCGCGCTGACCGGCCGTATCGATGTCAAGAATGCGGGCAATGCGGATCGCTACTATCCGTTGCAGGTGATGGACAAGAGCCTGGTGGATTACCTGAGCGGTGCCATCAAGGGCGGTCAGGCCAAGAGTGCCGACCTGCTCTGGTACGGCGAGTTCAAGGATTTTCCCTACAGCAAGGGCGAGGGTATCTTCCAGGTGGCGGTGCCGCTGGAACGGGCCACCTTCCAGTTCTTCCCCGGTTGGCAACCGCTCACCGACCTGCAGATCGATCTGCTGTTCCAGAATGCCAGTCTCGATATGAACAGCCGTTCCACCCACCTTGGCAAGGCCAGCTCCGACTCGGTCCATGCCTGGATCCCGGATCTCTACCCGGGCGCTCACCTCTATGTGGACGCCAGAGTGGCGGGCGAGGGCAAGGCCATCAGCGACTACCTGCAGGACTCACCGCTGGGAGATTCCGTCGGCCAGGCGCTGCGGGAGATCGAGGTCCGGGGTCCGCTCAAGGGTTCGGTCAAGCTGGATATCCCCCTCGATGGCGAGAGCGAAGTCAAGGCGAGCGGCGATGCCCTGTTCAGCAACAACAAGGTACGGGTCGCCAGCCTGGATCTGCCGCTGGAGCAGGTGCAGGGGCGGCTTGAATATGACAACGAGCAGACTCGTTCCAGCAATCTCAAGGCCAGCCTGTGGAATCAGCCGCTGACCCTGGATTATCAGGGCAGGCAGCAGCCGAATCGTTATCAGGTTGACCTCAAGTTCAAGGGCTTGTGGGACAGCAGCCGCCAACGCCGCGATGTGCCGGTGCTCGATATCCTCAAGGGGCGTGGCAACTGGGCCGGCACCCTGGGGCTGACCCTGCCCAATGACAAGCCATTCAGCTTCCAGCTGGCACTGGACTCCAACCTGCAAGGGATGGGGCTGGATCTGCCTTCACCGCTGGCCAAGGCCGCCAGCAGCCGCTTGCCGCTCAAGGTGACCGCCCGTGGCCGCGATGGCAGTGCCGACATCCGCGCCGTGTTGGGGGCCGATGTGGATATGCAGAGCCGGCTGGTCTATGGCGATGGAGTGCCTTACCTCAGCCGGGTACGGGTGGATGTGGGCCAACCAGGGGCCCGGGTGCTGCGCGACAAGCCCATGCTGCTCGCCATCAACCAGCAGCAGGCCGATGTGGCCGGCTGGCTGGCCCGGCTCAAGCAGTGGTTGCCGGCGAGCACGGCATCGGGTGGCAATGCCGTGGTAGGCCCCGCCTTCTTGCCGCAGGAGTGGTGGGTGGATGGCCAATTGGCCCGTGCCGATATCGGCAGTGCCAATCTCAAGGCGGTGCACTTCACCGTCGGGCCGGTCAAGCAGGCCACCGAGGTGATGATCGACAGCCCCGACGTGATGGGGGTGGTGCGCCTGCCGGTGACAGACCGTCAGCCTGTCGAGGCCAAATTTGCCCGTATCTATTGGTCCGGCAAAAGCTCGGATCTGAGTCCCGAGCCCGATGCCAAGCAGGACAGGGCCATCATGGATGCCATTCCCTGGCTCACTTTCAGTTGTGTGGATTGTCGCTTCGGTGAGTTGCCGTTGGGTGAGGTAAAGGGGGAACTGGTGCCTGGCGCCAACAAGCTGACCCTCAAGGGACTGGATGTTCGACTGGCGGGCAGTCAGCTGACCGGCAACGTCGAGTGGCTGGCCCAGCCAGGCCGGATGCAGACCCATGCTCGTGCCCATATCAGCAGCAACAACAGCGAGCTGTTGCTCAAGCGACTCGGCTATACCTCGCCCATCGGTGATGCGCCCGGCAAGATGGCGCTGGATCTGAACTGGGACGATGTACCCTACCGGCTGAGCCTGCCGACCCTGGCAGGCAGCGCCGACTATCAGCTGGAAGGGGGCACACTGCGGGAGGTCAACGACAAGGGGGCGCGCCTGCTTTCCCTGCTCAGCCTGGATTCCCTGCTGCGCAAGCTGCGCCTCGATTTTCGCGACGTGTTCGACAAGGGTTTCTACTTTGAATCCATGTCCGCTTCGGCCAAGATCAAGCAGGGGGTGGTGGACAACCGCGATTTCTACATGAAGGGAGCGGCAGGCAACCTGCGCGGTGAAGGCATCGCCGATCTGGTGCGTTGGCGGCTCGACTACGAGCTGAGCTTCTCCCCCAACCTGGGCGGCACCCTGCCGGTGGTGGCAGCCTTCTCGCTGACCCCGATCACCGGTCTCTATGTGCTGGCCCTCTCCAAGCTGCTGGAGCCGGTGGTGGACGTGGTGACCCGCATTGATTTTCGGGTTTCCGGCCCGCTCGATGATCCCAAGCTGATCGAGGCGGGGCGGGACAGGGCCCGCATCAAGCTCAACCAGCAACAGAAGGCGGCGGTTGAAGCGGTGGCGCCCACCCTGCCCAAGCAGCAAGTGACCCCCTTCCTGCTGACCCCCAAACACCCGGAACCCCCCCAGCGCTGAGGCTGGTGGCGGGTCTTGCCATCACAAGGAGTGAGCCATGAGCCGACATATTCTGCTGATCACCTTCAAGGACGAGGTCAGCCCCGACGATATCGCGGTCGTCAGGGCGGCCTTTCTCGCCATTCCGCAGCAGGTCAGCGGCGTACTGGCCGTGGAATGGGGCCAGAATGACAGTCCGGAGGGGCGGGCCGAGGGCTTTACCCACAGTGTACTGATGACCTTTGCCGACGAGGCGGCCCGCCAGCGTTATCTTCCCCATCCTGATCACGACGCCCTCAAGGCCCTCTTTCGTCCCGTGCTGGATCGCATCATAGTGCTGGATTACACCCTGCAAGCGGGGGATGCTGTCACTGTCTGACAGCCTGAGCGACCAAGGAGAGAGTCATGTGGTTAGCCGCAATACAACTGGTGTCCGGCCGTCGCTGGCAGGATAACCGGGAGCAGATCGCCGCCGAGCTGGCAATGCTGCCGAGTGAGCGGCCGCTGCTGGTGCTGCTGCCGGAGAACTTCGCCCTGTTTGGCGAGCGGCAGGGCTATCTGGACGGGGCCGAGACCATAGGCCCCGATCTGAGCGGAGCCGCGCCGATCCAGCAGCAACTGGCTGAGTGGGCCCGTGATTACGGCATCTGGCTGGTGGCGGGGGCCATGCCTACTACGATCGCCGGTTCCGACCATATCCACACCAGTACCCTGGTGTTCGACCCCAGCGGTGAGCTCAGGGGCCACTACCACAAGATCCACCTGTTCGATGTGGACGTGGCGGACAATCAGGGCCGGTATCGGGAGTCCGAGACCTTCAGCCCCGGGGATGAACCTGTGCTGGTGGACTCCCCGTTTGGTCCCCTCGGGCTTTCTATCTGTTATGATCTGCGCTTTCCCGAGCTTTATCGCCGGCTGGCCCGCTCCGGCGCCCGCGTGCTGCTGGTGCCTGCCGCCTTCACCGCCGTGACCGGCGAGGCGCACTGGGAGCCGCTGCTGCGTGCCCGCGCCATCGAGAACCAGTGTTACGTGGTGGCCGCCAATCAGGGCGGTACCCACGAGACGGGGCGCCAGACCTGGGGCCACAGCATGGTGATCGACCCCTGGGGCCGGGTGCTGGCATGCCAGCCGTCGGGCCGCGCCACCGTGCTGGCACAGCTGGATGCCGGGCTTGTTGATGAATTGAAGCGCACTATGCCGGTGCTGAACCATGCCCGTCTGCTTTGACTGTATGGTGGTGAATTGAAATACCGCCGCTGACCTGTGTTGAACCGGATCCGGCTGTTGTCGGATCGATGGGGCAAACCGGGTCGGCCGTGATGCAAACCCTATGCAATTGGATTCGCAGCCATTCGATGATGCCGCCATGCGGCCAACCGACCCTGCGAGTCGACAAACGGTTAAAACATCTCGTTACGAGAGTGGAGAAGAAGATTGAGTCTATTGAGCCAGGTTAGTGCCTCCCTGTTGGCCCCGAACGACCTCGACGAAGGGCGGCTGCAGCAGTTGCTCGGCAGCCTGATGAGCCATCAGGTGGAGTTCGGTGACCTCTATTTCCAGCGCAGCTGGCACGAGTCCTGGATGCTGGAGGACGGCATCGTCAAGGATGGCAGTTACAACATCGACCAGGGGGTCGGGGTACGCGCCGTCAGCGGCGAGAAGACCGGCTTTGCCTACTCGGATGAACTGAGCCTGCTGGCGCTACAACAGTCGGTGACCGCCGCCCGCGGCATCGCCGCCGCCGGGGCACAGGGCAAGGTGAAGGCATGGGCCAGAACCTCCGCCAACCTGCTCTATCCGGCGCTGGATCCCCTGCAGACCCTCGACAAGCACCAGAAGATCGCCCTGCTGGAGCAGATGGACAAGTTTGCCCGCAGCCTGGATCCCGCCATCAATCAGGTGATGGCTTCCATCAGCGGCGTCTACGAAGAGATACTGGTGGCCGCCACCGATGGCACCCTGGCCGCCGACGTGCGCCCGCTGGTTCGGCTGTCGGTGACCGTCATCGCCGAGAAGGGGGAGCGCCGCGAGCGCGGCAGTGCCGGCGGTGGTGGTCGCTGTGGCTATGATTACTTCCTGGAGCTGGACGGGCTGGAGAGCCGGGCCTTCGGCTATGTGCGCGAGGCGGTGCGTCAGGCGCTGGTCAACCTTGAGGCCATAGACGCGCCGGCCGGCACCATGCCGGTGGTGCTCGGTGCCGGCTGGCCAGGCGTGCTGCTGCACGAGGCCGTGGGCCACGGTCTGGAAGGGGACTTCAACCGCAAGGGCTCATCCGCCTTTGCCGGTCGCATCGGCGAACAGGTCGCCTCCAAGCACTGCACCATCGTTGATGACGGCACCCTGCCGGGTCGGCGCGGCTCCGTCAGCATAGATGACGAAGGGACGCCGGGTGGCTACAACGTGCTGATCGAGAACGGCATTCTCAAGGGCTATCTGCAGGACAAGCAGAATGCCCGCTTGATGGGGGTGCCGCTCACCGGCAACGGTCGCCGCGAATCCTACGCAGCCCTGCCGATGCCGCGCATGACCAACACCTACATGCTGGCGGGTCAGTACGATCCGGCAGAGATCATCGCCTCGGTGAAGAAGGGCATCTATGCCCCCAACTTCGGTGGCGGCCAGGTGGATATCACCTCCGGCAAGTTCGTCTTCTCCGCCTCCGAGGCCTACCTCATCGAGGATGGCAAGATCACCACCCCCATCAAGGGCGCGACCCTGATCGGCAATGGCCCGGAGGCCATGAGCCAGGTCTCCATGGTAGGGCGCGATCTTCAGCTCGATCGCGGTGTCGGTGTCTGCGGCAAGGAGGGGCAGAGCATTCCCGTCGGGGTCGGCCAGCCCACCCTCAAGCTGGACCAGCTCACCGTGGGCGGCACCCAGTAAGGGGCCGCAGAACAAGCAGCAGAGAGAACCCATGCTTACCCTGTCGAAAATTTCCAATATCAGGAGCCAGCTCTCCCCCAGCGAGATCAAGATCGCCGATTACATCCTGACCTGCCCGGAGCAGGTGACCCACTTCTCCTCCCAGGAGCTGGCCCAGCAAGCTGACGTCAGCCAGTCGAGCATAGTGAAGTTCACCCAGAAGATCGGGTTCAAAGGCTTCACTGCCTTCAAGCTGGCGGTCAGCGAGGATCTGGGGCGCAAACACGCCATCAAGACCGACAATGTTGGGCATCTCTACAACGGCATTGGCCGGGATGACGATCTGGAAACCATGGCCAAGAAGCTGGCCCAGGAGAAGATCAACTCCATCGTGGAGACCACCCAGGCGCTCGACAACGCCACTCTGGAGCGGGTGCTGGACGTCATCAACCAGGCTGGCCGAGTACAGCTGGTGGGGATCGGCGGCTCGGCACTGACCGCCAAGGATCTCTGGTACAAACTGCTCAAGATCGGGGTTACCACCCTGTTCGCCCAGGATAGCCATGTCCAGATCTCCATCGCCCAGACCTTGAGGCCGGGAGACGTCCAGTTAGTGGTCTCCTATTCCGGTGTCAGCCGGGACGTGCTGGCGGCGGCTGAACTGGCCAAGCGCAACGGCGCCACCTTGGTCGCGGTCACCTCGTTTCGCAGCACCCAGCTGCGGCAGATGGCGGATCTGGTGCTGGACACGGTAGCCGACGAGAACGAGTTGCGCATCTCCTCCATCTCGTCGCGTACAGCTCAGAACACCATCACCGACATCCTGTTCCTCGGCTTGGTGCAGCGCCGTGACGAGGCCTGGGCGCTGATCGACGGCACACGCGGTGCCATCGACCGGCTCAACAAGGAGTGAATCCGGCCTGGCTGAAACAAACGCAGAGAGGCAGCCCATAAAAAAGGCTATGTCCCAATTACGTGTTGCATGGGGTGCCCCAGCGCCTCATGCAAACACGCTTTGATATTCACACCCCTTCCGTAACGCTCCAGCATCCTGCGCCAACCCAGGTAGTTCTTCAGGTAATGGGTCGCCACACCATGAAATCGATCCATCCACGCTTTCAACCGATGGTGATACCCGTTTACGTGCTGGATGTGATACGCACCGACCACACGCTCGCCCTGACGATTGTGCACCACCTGATGGGTCACGCCCTGCGCTTGGCTGAAACTGGCATACACACCCGCACCATCGCTACACAGCACCGCTTCCGGTGACACCAGCGGCTTCAAGACCGCTATCACCGTCTTGGCATTCATCTGCTCCAGCTGAAAATCTGCATGGTGGCCTGCCCGATCTTGCACCACCATCACTGGAATGTAATCCGGCCCGGTTCCACGGGTTCGCCCTTTACCCCCGCGACGGCGCGCCGGACGCGACAGCCCCCGTTGCCCCTTGAACGACTCGAGGAAGAAGGTCTCATCGACCTCAACGATGCCCTCTTCCCGTGTGGCTTGATGGCCTGCCATCGCCCGCAAGAAGCGATGACGCCAGAGGAAGGCGGTGTTTTTGCTGACCCCGCAACGCATAGCTGCCTGGCGGACGGTTAGTCCTTCGATGAGGGCTTGCGCATAGTCTTCCCAGCACTGGGCTTTGCGCAACCGGGCCAGGGGCGTCTTGGTGAGCACGGTGCTGGTGCGCAGACACAGTTTGCAACGGTAGCGGCGCAGTCCCCGACTCCAGCCCCAGGGGGCCAGCTGAGCGGGTTCTGCCTGACAATGCGGGCAACCGCTGCATGCCGGTAGCTGGGTATTGAGCGAGGTAATGGCGTGTGGCGCCGTGAGCTCCTGCTGGGCAACACGGCGCTGGCGCAGGGTTAACTGGGGAAAGAGGGACAACAGGTGTTGAAAGGCAGGGGTATCCATGATGGTAGACCTCAAGGAGATGGCCTACTTCAAGATTAGCTTTTCAACACGTAATTGGGACAGAGCCTTTTTTATGGGCCGGATCCGACATTGCATATATCGACACGCCGTTGCAGGGTACCGCCAGGCATTTCCTCTTATGTCCTGTTGATCGTCTCTCACTCTCTCTGAATTCTTTGCCCTATCGCGCCATACGGCATTTTATTACCAGGTAGCAATCCGAGTCGGCCCCAAGCCTTGGCTACGTCCTGAGGTGCGCTGATGGCGCATCGAGAGGTATGTGAAGGCGAGGTGCGGATCTACGGACAATAAAAAAGGATGCCGCGGCATCCTTTTTTCAATTCCTGATGAGAGATTCAGCTTTTCAGCCACTTGCGAATACGGTTGGCATCGCCGATCGGGGTGCGCTTGCCCACCGAGTTGAGCAGCACTATGGCCAGCTCACGGCTGTCCGGCTTGGCGCGCATCAGCAGGCAGCGGCCGGCCTCGTCGGTGAAACCCGTTTTGGAGAGGCGCACATCCCAGTCCGGGTTTTTCACCAGTGGGTTGGTATTGTTGAACATCAGACTGTAGGCGGGAGCGCTGAACCGCATCTCTTTGTTGGTGTCCTGAGTGAACTCACGGATCAGTGGCTGGCGATAGGCGGCAGAGATGAGCTTGGCCAGATCTTGGGCGGTCGAGACGTTGCGCGTCGACAGGCCGGTGGAGTCGTAGAAACGGCTGTTACGCATGCCAAGCTGCTTGGCCTTGTTGTTCATGGCGCGGATGAAGGCGGGACGTCCACCGGGATAATGGCGCGCCAGAGCCGAGGCCATCCGGTTTTCGGAGGACATCAGTGCCAGGTGCAGCGCATCGCGGCGTGTTACTTTTGTGCCCATGCGTACCCGGGAATAGGTGTGCTTGATGGCATCCCTGTCATTCTGATCTATGGTCAGGGTCTGCTTGAGATCCTGGCGAGCATCCAGTACCACCAGCGCCGTCATCAGCTTGGTGATCGAGGCTATTGGCCGGACCTGGCTGGCATTCTTCTGATACAGGGTCTTGCCTGTATTGACGTCCATGACCAGTGCGCTACTCGATTGCAACTGCAGTTTGGCCGGGTTGGGGGCAGCCAATGCTGCTGGCAAGCCCAGCAGTCCAACCAATGCATATACCAGCGCCATTGCGCTAACCCGACACCGCATACTACCGACTCCGTTCACGTCGAAAAAAAAGGCGCTAGATTCACTCATTTTTACCCCTGCTTTACAAGAGCAGCAGGGGATAATTCGCCATTATTTAGCTAAAAAAAGGGCCATCCTGCGATGGCCCTTTCCATTTGTCTCAATTCCGTGGGGTGACGGCTTTGCGTTTGCTCAGCCAGCGCCAGATGAGGGCGACAATACCACCGACCAGCAGTACCAGCGGCAGGTAGAGAATGATGCTGAGGAACTGTGACTCGTACTGGGCCGCCAGCTTGGTGTGGCTCAGGTAGTACCCCAGGCTCACCAGCGGGGTGACCCACATGATGGAGCTGACCAGATTGACGATGAGGAAGCGCCCCTGCGGGATCTCGGTTGCCCCGACGATATAGGGGTAGACGGTGCGTACGAAAGCAATGTAGCGGGCAGTGATCAGGGTCAGGATGCCGTATTTGTTGAGCAGGTAGAAGACCTTATCCTTGTGCTTGTCGTCCATGTGGGACATCAGGCGATGGTACATGCGGGTATGGCCGAGGAAACGTCCCTGCATATAGCCGAACCAGGTGCCGACGAAGGTGGCCAGGATCAGCAGTGGCACTATGCCAAGGGGGAGCACGTCCTGATAGATGAGCACGCCCGTCAGGATGAGCAGGCTATCGCCGGGCAGGAAGGCGGTGGGGATGAACCCATTCTCCAGCACAAGAAAAGTTAGCAACACGCCGCAGACCATGAAGGCCATCTTGGGATCGGACAGAGTCGTCAGATCCTGATGCATAAAGGCGTGAGCCAGTTGGTAAAACTGCTCCATACTCACAAGCTCCGCTTAAAATTAGCTGGGTTGATCGATCAAGGGCATGGCAAGCACCTTGTCGATGCGCAGACCATCCATGTCGACAATTTCCAGTTGCCACTGCTCCAGAGTCACCAGATCTCCGGTCTGAGGAACACGGCCAAGGAGCAGCATGATAAGCCCTCCGAGGGTGTGATAGTGATGTTTTTCTTCTTCCGGTAGCCGAACCAGTCCCAGACAATCCTTCAACTCCGGCAACGGAATGAGGCCGTCGAGCAGCCAGCTGCCGTCGGTGCGCTGGAAGGCCCAGTTGTCATCGCTGTTATCCTGCTGGAAGTCACCTGCCAGGGTCTCCAGCAGATCCTGCTGGGTGACCAATCCCTGCAGCTCGCCGTATTCGTCCACCACCAGCACCATGTGCTCGGAGTGGGCGCGGAAGTGATTGAGCAACTCCAGGCCATTGAGGGTCTCCGGCAACAGGCTGCCATCCTGGGTCAGGGCCGCCAGATCGATGGGTTCCCCCTTGATGTAGGCGTGCAGCACCTTGTTGACGTTGAGTATGCCCACCAGATCGGAGAGGCTGCCATCGCAGACCGGGAAGAAGCTGTGGCGATACTCCACCAGCCGTTGCAGGTTCACCTCCAGCGGCAGGGCGAGATCCAGATAGCGGATGTCGCTGCGTGGCACCATCAGCGAGGAGAGGCTGCGCTCGTCGAGCCGAAACACGTTGCGCAACATAGTGTGTTCGTGGTCTTCGATGATCCCGGCTTCGGAGCCCTCCACCAGCATGGCGTGGATCTCCTCCTGGGTCACGTTGGCTCCGCCATCCTGCCTGACGCGCAGTATGCGCAGGCTGGCCTTGGTGGAAGCTGACAGCAGCCAGACGAAGGGGCGGGTGATGGCCGCCAGCCACAGCATGGGGCGGGCCACCAGACAGGCGATGCGCTCGGCGCTGAGCTGGCCGAGGCGCTTGGGCACCAGTTCGCCGACGACGATGGAGAGGTAGGTGACCACGACGATGACCAGCACGGTGGCGAGCAGGCTGCTGCTCTTGGCGGCCATGCCCCACTCCTGCAGCCAGAGGGACAGCGGTTGGGCCAGCAGCGATTCGCCGTAGATACCGTTGAGCAGACCGATACTGGTGATGCCGATCTGGACGGCGGAGAGGAAATGGGTTGGATCTTCGCTCAGTTTGAGGGCAATGGCGGCTGAGCGGCTGCCTTCGCTCGCCATCTTGCTGAGGCGGGCCTTGCGTGCGGTAACGATGGCGATTTCCGACATGGCAAAGACGCCATTAAGCAAAATCAATCCAAACAGGATCAATATTTCCATACTGCAACAGCACTCCGAGTAGAAAAGATCGCTGGCAGTGTAATGAATTTGGGGGCGATGCGCTTGTGAAAGCAGGTGATTTGGCTCGCTAATTTTGTACAGCGTGGCGAAGAAAGGCCGTGAGAAGGGATTTATGGCAACAAAAAGCCCCCTGCGGGAGGGGGCTTTTTCAGGCGTGAAACTGCCTTACAGGGCGGCGATCTCGGCCTGCTGGGTCTCGAGGGTCACCAGCTGGGCGAGGTACTCTTCCAGTTTTTCGCGCTCCTTGGCGATGACGGCTTCCGGCGCCTTGGCCACGAAGGCCTCGTTGCCGAGCTTGCCTTCGATGCGGGCGCATTCGCCGACCAGTTTGGCCACTTCCTTGGCCAAACGGGCCAGTTCGGCATCCTTGTCAATGAGACCGGCCATCGGGATCATCAGCTCGGTGGCACCGATCAGCTTCTTCACCGACAGGGGAGCCACTTCACCGTCCGCCAGCACGCGGATGGATTCCAGACGGGCCAGCGACTTGAGGAAAGCCTCGTTGTCACCGGCGCGGCGGGTATCCTTGGCATCGCATTTGAGCAGCACGTTCAGGGCCACGCTCGGCGCCACGTTCATCTCGGCGCGGATGTTGCGAATGCCGACGATGAACTCCTTCACCCACTCCTGATCCGCCATGGCGGCATCGTCTACCTTGGCGGCATCGAACTCGGGGAAGGCCTGCAGCATGATGGTGTCGGCGTGTACGCCGGTCAGCGGCGCCACCGATTTCCAGATGGTTTCGGTGATGAAGGGGATGATCGGGTGCGCCAGACGCAGCAGGGTTTCCAGCACGGTCACCAAGGTGTGACGGGTGGCACGCTGCTCGGCCTCGGAACCCTTGCCCAGTACCGGCTTGGTCAGCTCCAGATACCAGTCGCAGAACTGGTTCCAGATAAACTCGTACAGCACGCCGGCGGCGATATCGAAGCGGTAGGTATCGAGCGCGGTGCGGAAGTCGCGGATGGCAACTTGCAGCTGGGACTGGATCCAGCGATCCGCCAGGCTGAACTGCATCTCGCCGCCATTCCCTTGTGAAGAGAAGCCGCAATCCTGATCTTCGGTGTTCATCAGCACATAGCGGGAGGCGTTCCACAACTTGTTGCAGAAGTTGTTGTAGCCATCCAGGCGTTTCATGTCCCAGTTGATGTCACGACCGGTGGAGGCCAGCGCCGCCAGGGTGAAGCGCAGGGCGTCGGTGCCGTGCGCCTCGATCCCTTCCGGGAACTGCTTGGCGGTACGCTTGCCGATCTTCTCGGCCATCTGCGGCTGCATCATGTTGCCGGTGCGCTTCTCCATCAGATCTTCCAGCGAGATGCCGTCGATCATGTCGAGCGGATCCAGCACGTTGCCCTTGGACTTGGACATCTTCTGGCCTTCTTCGTCACGAATGAGGCCGGTGATGTAGACGGTCTTGAACGGGACCTGCGGCTGGCCGTTTTCGTCCTTGATGAAGTGCATGGTCATCATGATCATCCGGGCAATCCAGAAGAAGATGATGTCGAAGCCGCTCATCAGCACGTCGGTCGGGTGGAAGGTCTTGAGCGCTTCGGTGTTGTTCGGCCAGCCCAGGGTGGAGAAGGTCCACAGGGCGGAGCTGAACCAGGTGTCGAGCACGTCTTCGTCCTGACGCAGCACGGTTACGGACGGGATACTGTGCTTGGCGCGCACTTCCGCCTCGTCACGGCCGACAAAGACATTGCCGGCGTCGTCATACCATGCCGGGATGCGGTGACCCCACCACAGCTGACGGGAGACGCACCAGTCCTGAATGTCGCGCATCCAGGAGAAGTACATGTTTTCGTACTGCTTGGGCACGAACTGGATGCGGCCATCTTCCACCGCTTCGATGGCGGTCTTGGCCATGGGGGCCACGCGCACGTACCACTGGTCGGTCAGCATGGGCTCGATGGGCACGCCGCCGCGATCGCCGTAGGGCTGCTGCAGCACGTGATCCTTGATTTCGGCCAGGAGGCCCAGCTCGTCCAGCTTGGCGACAATCGCCTTGCGGGCGACGAAGCGCTCCATACCGGCAAACTCGGTCGGCAGGGCGGCGTCGTAGGCGGTGCTGGGGTTGCCGTTGGTGTCGACCACTTCGGCCTCGGCGCGCACGTGGGCGTCCAGGGTGAAGATGTTGATCATCGGCAGGTTGTGGCGCTTGCCCACTTCGTTATCGTTGAAGTCGTGGGCCGGGGTGATCTTCACGCAACCGGTGCCTTTCTCCATGTCGGCGTGTTCGTCGGCGACTATGGGGATCAGACGGTTCACCAGCGGCAGCAGTATGTGCTGGCCGATCAGCGCCTTGTAACGGGGATCTTCCGGGTTCACTGCGACGGCGGTATCGCCCAGCATGGTTTCCGGACGAGTGGTGGCGACGATCAGGTGATCCTTGCCTTCGGCTGTCTTGGCGCCGTTGGCCAGCGGATAGCGAAGGTGCCACATGTGGCCCTTGATCTCGCGGTTTTCCACTTCCAGATCGGAGATGGCGGTGTTGAGCTTGGGATCCCAGTTCACCAGACGCTTGCCGCGGTACATCAGGCCATCTTCATAGAGACGGACGAACACTTCCTGCACGGCGCTCGAGAGACCCTCATCCATGGTGAAGCGCTCGCGCTCCCAGTCCACCGAGTCGCCGAGACGGCGCATCTGACGGGTGATGGTGCCGCCGGACTCTTCCTTCCACTGCCAGATCTTGTCGATGAAGGCATCACGGCCGTAGTCGTGACGGGTCTTACCCTCTTCGGCGGCGATCTTGCGCTCCACCACCATCTGGGTGGCGATACCGGCGTGGTCGGTGCCCGCCTGCCACAGGGTGTTCTTGCCCTGCATGCGGTTGTAGCGGATCAGGGTATCCATCAGGGTTTGCTGGAAGGCGTGACCCATGTGCAGGCTGCCGGTGACGTTTGGCGGCGGGATCATGATGCAGAAGGAGTCTTTGCTGGTATCGCCGTGGGGCTTGAAGTAACCCTGGGCTTCCCAGTGCTGATAGAGCGCCTGTTCGATGGCGTTGTGATTAAAAGTCTTTTCCATGGTCTCGCCGTATTCTGGATGGATGGAGTCTGGTGTTGATTCGTCGTGGATCGAGGGTGGTGCAGTCAGGGCTGCGCCGGATCCGGTGCGGCAAGGACGGGCTGATCCCTCATCTCGAGGGCATGGCCTGCCTGGCGATAGTGCTTGTAGCGCTCGCGGGCTTGCTGCTTTTGCGTTTCGTCAGTGGGGACAAAATCTACCACTTGAGCGAAGTGTCCTGCAAACAAAGGTGTCTGTCTGGCCAGATTGATGAGACGGGCATAGCGCCGCTTCGGCGGCTGATGGCCTATCTCCACCGGCGCCTGACCGCTCTCGCCCTGCAGCTGGTGCGGCACGAAACGCTCTGGCGGCAATTGCCACAGCAGCTCGTCCAGGCGCATGGCCTGGGCCTCATCGTCGCACAGCAGGTAGAGATGGCCCGCGCCCCACGACTCTGCCGCGAGCTGGCAGGCGAGCCGCTCGACGGCGGTAGCCTGCGCGTCATCCGGCTCGCTCATCAGGTAAAAGGTCACTTGGCTCATCAGGTTGATCCCGTTTGCGGTGACGGACTATTGACCGCCAGTGAGGGTTGGCAGGGGTGTTTTCCTGCCAGCACTCAATGAAACAAGGAAGAGGCGGGCCTCTTCCTTGTGGTACTGGGCAACTCCCGCGCTTCCGATGCATTCATCGGAAGGGGCAGGGGAGTTACTCCTTCTCTTCGATATCCACGCCGGCCCGGTTCAGCAGGAACTGGGTCAGCAGGGGAACCGGACGACCGGTGGAGCCTTTATCCTTGCCACTCTTCCAGGCGGTCCCGGCGATATCCAGGTGGGCCCAGTTGTACTTCTTGGTGAAGCGCGACAGGAAGGCGGCAGCAGTGATGGTGCCAGCCGGACGACCACCAATGTTGGCCATGTCGGCAAACGGGCTCTCCAGCTGTTCCTGATACTCGTCGAACAGTGGCAGGCGCCAGGCGCGATCGCCAGCCTGTTCGGAGGCGTTGAGCAGCTCGTGGGCCAGCGGGTTGTGGTTGGCCAGCAGCCCCGTGGTGTGGTGGCCCAGCGCTATGATGCAGGCCCCGGTCAGGGTGGCCACGTCGATGACGGTCTCTGGATCGTAACGATCCACATAGGTGAGCGCATCGCACAATACCAGACGGCCTTCCGCATCCGTGTTCAGCACTTCAATGGTCTGGCCGGACATGGAGGTGAGGATGTCACCCGGGCGATAGGCGTTGCCACCCGGCATGTTCTCGCAACCGGCCAGCACGCCAATGACGT
The DNA here is from genome assembly GCF_054052465.1 of Aeromonas enterica. Taxonomy (NCBI): domain Bacteria; kingdom Pseudomonadati; phylum Pseudomonadota; class Gammaproteobacteria; order Aeromonadales; family Aeromonadaceae; genus Aeromonas; species Aeromonas enterica. The sequence continues at coordinate 88,322 of NZ_JBSTYL010000009.1, forward strand.
TGATGGGCAGTTGCAACTGGGCCAGGGCGTGCATGGTGCCGAGCACGGAGGCGGCGCCACCCATGTCGTACTTCATCTCGTCCATGCCTTCGGCCGGCTTGATGGAGATACCGCCCGAATCGAAGGTCAGACCCTTGCCGACCAGCACTATGGGCTTGGCATCGGCGTTGCCCTTGTATTCGATGATGGCCATCATGGCTTCATTCTCGGAGCCGCGGGCCACCGCCAGATAGGAGTTCATACCGAGCTCGGCCATCTCCTGCTCACCGATCACCTTGGTGGTGATGTTGTCGAAGGCATCGGCCAGACGACGGGCCTGGGAGGCCAGATAGGCCGGGTTGCAGACGTTGGGCGGCATGTTGGCCACGTCGCGACAGACCCGCACCCCTTTCGCCACGGCCAGACCGTGGGAGATGGCTTTTTCACCAATGGTCAGTTCCCGACGCGTCGGCACGTTGAACACCAGCTTGCGCAGCGGACGGCGCGGCTCGGCCTTGTTGGTCTTGAATTGATCGAAGCTGTAGAGGCCCGCCTTGGTGGTTTCCACCGCCTGGCGCACCTTCCAATAGGTATCCCGACCCTTGACGTGCAGTTCGGTCAGGAAGCAGACCGCTTCCATGGAACCCGTCTCGTTGAGGGTGGTGATGGTCTTGTTGATGATCTGCTTGTACTGGCGTTCGTCGAGTTCCCGCTCCTTGCCGCAACCAACCAGCAATACGCGCTCGCTGAGCACGCCCGGTACTTGATGCAGCAACAGCATCTGGCCTGGTTTCCCTTCCAGGTCGCCACGGCGCAGCAGCGAACTGATGTAGCCATCGCTGATCTTGTCCAGTTGTTCGGCAACCGGAGAGAGGCGACGCGGCTCGAATACGCCGACCACGACGCAGGCGCTGCGTTGCTTCTCAGGACTGCCACTCTTTACACTGAACTCCATGGAATCTCCTACATCCTAAAGACAAAAGGCACCTTTTATTGAATAATGCGGTGCTTGTTGGGGTATCAGAGGCGGAGCGAACAGCCATAGGCTCCGCAGTTCAAACTGGTAAAAATCCAATATACGGCCCTATTTTTCAGGCATTCGACTAAAAACACAAGTTTACTTGGGAATGACTGTGATCGTTTTCCGATATTTGTTCAGGGAAACCCTGAAAACCCAGCTGGCAGTGTTGTTCGTGCTGCTGCTTATCTTTGTCAGCCAACAATTTATCCAGATCATCGGTGATGCCGCCGATGGTGAGGTGCCAACGCGCCTGGTCTCCACCCTGTTGCTGCTCAACCTGCCCAATATGGCGCTGTTGATGCTGCCCATCAGCCTGTTTTTAGCCATCTTGTTTGCTCACGGTCGCCTGTATGCCGAAAGTGAGATGACTGTGATGCATGCGGTGGGCTTCAGTCACCGTTTCGTGATGCGCAGCGCCATGGTGCTGGCATTGCTGACCGCGGCCGTCGCCGCTTTCAATACCGGCTGGATCGCTCCTCAGGCCAAGGAGAGTGAGTATCAGGTGATCGATGAGTTCAAGGCCGATCCGGGCATCTCCTTTCTGCAGGCAGGGCGTTTCATGGAGCTCGACAAGGGGCGTCTGGTCGCCTATATCCAGGATCTGAACGACAAGGGTTCCAGGCTGCAGAAGATCTTTGTGCTGCAACGCGCCCAGGAGGGCAAGCCGCCCTCGGTGGTGGTGGCGACGGAGGGGGTGGTGACGGTCGATGAGAACGGCCTGCAGTGGCTGACCCTGAAGGATGGTTCCCGCTACGAGGGTCACTTCAGCAGCAAGCAGTTCCAGATCTCCGAATTTGACGAGTACAGCCTGGTGATCCGCCAGCAGGAAATGGAGCGCTCCAGCCGCAAGGCGGCCGCCAAGCCGACGATGGAGTTGCTGGGCACCCAGGACAACCAGCTGATGGCCGAACTGCAGTGGCGCGTGTCGTTGCCGCTCTCGATCCTGGTGCTTACCTTCCTGGTGGTGCCGCTGGCCAGGGTCAACCCTCGCCAAGGGCGCTACGCCAAGCTGCTGCCAGCCATCTTGCTCTATCTCTCTTACTTCCTGTTGCTCAGTGCCGCCCGCTCTGCCATCGACAGCGGCCGGCTGCCCCATTGGCCAGGGATGTTCCTGGTACCGCTGGCCTATCTGCTGTTGATCGGTCTGCCGCTCAACCTGCAGGGCACCAGCTGGTGGAACGGGATCAAGACTCTCTATTTCAAAAGAAAATCAGCATGATGCTGCAACTTAGGAATCTCGGCTGATGTTTGGCATTCTCGATAGATATATCGGCAGGGTCATTTTCATGTCGATCCTGTTGTGTGAACTGACCCTGGTCGGATTGGCTGCGCTCATCAAGTACGTGGAGCAGCTCAGATCCGTGGGGGAAGGCAACTACGACATGATCAATGCGCTCTATTACGTCCTGCTCTCCATGCCCAAGGAGGCTGTTCAGTTTTTCCCGCTGGCCGCCCTGCTGGGTGGGCTCATAGGGCTGGGCCAGCTGGCGACCAGCTCGGAGCTGGTGGTGATGCAGGCGGCGGGTCGCTCCAAGCTCAGCATAGTGATGGCGGCGCTCAAGACAGCTATCCCTTTGATGATACTGGTGGGCTTGATGGGGGAGTATGTGGCGCCCATCGCCAAGCGGATGGCGGACGACGTCAAGGCGGGGGCCCTGTCGGAAGGGCGGTTGACGGTCTCGGCTTACGGGGTCTGGGCGCGCGATGGCAACAACTTTGTCAACATCAACGGGGTGCGCAACGACGGCGCCCTGACCGGCATCACCCTCTATCGCTTCACCCCGGAGCGCAAGCTGATTGATATCCTCCAGGCGCAGGAAGGCGTGTTTGAACAGCACCACTGGCTGCTCAAGCAGATCCTGGTCACCCGCTTTGACGATCCCAAGCAGATCCAGAGTGAGACGCAGGCCCAGATGGAATGGACCTCAGAGCTCACCCCCAAGCAACTGGGGGTGGTGAGTATCGATCCTGAAAACCTGCCGGTGGCCGGGCTGCTCGACTACATCGGCTATCTGGATGCCAACAAGCAGGATGCCGGGCGGTACAAGCTGGAGATGTGGCGCAAGCTGCTGTCGCCGCTCTCCGTGGTGGCCATGATATTGCTGGCCTCCTCTTTTATCTTCGGCCCGCTGCGTTCGGTGAGCATGGGCGCGCGGATGCTGATGGGGATCATGACCGGTTTCGCCGTCTACGTGAGCGATCGGGTGTTCGGCCCCATCAGCCTGGTGTATGCGGTGCCGCCTATCCTGGCCGCCATCGCTCCCAGCCTGCTGTTTGGCGGCATATCGTTCTATATTCTCAGTCGTAAACAGTAACGGGTATATATTCCCAGTCAGCAAAAGGGCACCTCGCAGGGTGCCCTTTTTGTTGCGCATGGTAGATGTTACTTGTTCAACATTTCCAGATTTTCCTGTTTGCTCAGCACCACTACTTCACATTCGGCCCAGATGTCCTGAAAGGCACGCGGTGCCTTGCGGTTGAACAGACACATCAGGTTGCCAAGACCAAATGCTGCCGTCGCCAGCCGGATCAGGGCCTGGGTGATGCGGATGTTGCTGCCATCCGTGTTCTGGATGCGCAGGCGCCAGGCGCGCATGCCTATGGTCTGACCGGCACGGGTCCAGAACCAGGTGTAAAAACCACAGATGATGAAGGCGAGCCAGGCACTGTAAATCGGGCTGGTCAGCAACCAAGAGGCATCTTTGCCTTCCGGAAGGGTGGCCGCGCCAGTTGCCAGCAGCAGATGTGCCACCCCCATCCCGATGAAGCCGGCGATGATCAGCAAGGAGATGACTACCAGATAGTCATAGAGCAGGGCGCCGAGTCGGCGCAACAGGCCTGCCGAAGGGTTGTGAGGGGTGGTGGGAGAGGTGGATGTGGGTTGGACTGGTTTACGCTTGGCCATCGTTCTTATTCCATTAATATGATGCGGGCATTCTATGTAACTGACCCCGTATCGGCAAGGCGTTGAATAAATGAGCAAACGAGCGGGTGCACGAGAAAAACACCTTGCATGGCATCGCGCCATTCGTATAATCCCTCGCAGTTGCCCGGGTGGCGAAATCGGTAGACGCAGCGGATTCAAAATCCGCCGATGAATAATCGTGTCGGTTCGAGTCCGACCCCGGGCACCATTAGAATTCAATGACTTAAGGCCATCCTAACGGATGGCCTTTTGTTTTTCTGCCACCAAGTGGCGGCAGTCTTATGTAGACGGTGAATCGCCCCAACTTTTCTCGACACTCGGTTGTTGAGAAAGAAACTGCTTTTCAAACTCTACCGGCGACAGTCCGTCATCGGCACCTTGTCGCCTATTCGGGTTGTAAAACATCTCGATGTAATCGAACACGTCGCTGCGCGCTTCGTCTCTGCTCGGGCAACTCTTTCGTTTTATCCGCTCCCGCTTGAGAAACGGGAAAAAGCTTTCGGTTACCGCATTGTCGTGGCTGTTTTGCTCCTGGCGAGCAGTTGGCGCGCAGCCTCCTGGTCCAGACGCTGCATCGCATCGACGGCCACCAACTGCAGAGCTGTCTCCAGCTTTTCGATGATGCCCGGCTCACTGTTGCCATACATGGTTTCCAGGCCCCGAGCATACTCGATGTGAGTGACGACTGAGTCTGGTGCTAGTCTGACGGCTTCATCATAGTGTTCATGGGCGCCGTCCTGTGTCGCCCCATAGAGCATACGGCCCATCAGTGCGCCGGCCTGATCGGTGATGGCTGCATGCCAGCCGCCATAGGTCACATGTGCCTCGGAATGCTGTGGGTCGAGGGCCAGGCACATCTCTACCTGCTCCTTGATACGCCCGCCGAAGCCTTGCGCCAGGGCCTCGACCATGGAAATGAACAAGCTGTAGCGGCCCATGGCGACGGCATAGATGTAGTGCAGATTAGGCGTTGTCAGCCCGCCCTTCTCAGCTTCCTCGCAGAGTGCGATGACCTGCTTGAACAGCGCGATCTTGCGTTTCTCGTCCTGCTCCACGTACTGCGCATAAATGGTCGCGGCAAAGGCCGCCGGCACAACCCCTGGTCCCCCCAGCTCGAGGCCGATATTGACGGCCTGGGCAAAGTTGCCCAGGTGATACTGGCGCCAAGCCGCCTGCAGTCGTTCATCCGTGGGAAACGGCTCGCGATTGCCGCGATGCAGCTGATCCCACTGCAAGTGCAGCTTATCCTTGGATAGATCCAGATCATGCATAGTCACCGGGCAAATCTGCCAATCTTGGGTATTCATCATTCACACCTCATTGCACTGTGTGCCCGTTCAGCGGGCACTGATTAGTTCATTGCCCAGGCTTGGCCAAGCCTCGGCCGCCGCCATTGTTCAGTCGAAGGTGATCATGATCTTGGCGTGTTCGTCTGGCTGGCTGAGCGCCTCGAAGGCTTGCTCGACCCCTTCCAACGGCACGTGACCGGTGATCATGGGCGTCGCATCGAGCTTGCCGTCGGCCAGCGCGAACAGGGTCTGGGCGAACTCCTCCCCGCTGTAACCGAAGGCGAAGTGCACATTCAGTTCTTTGCTGATGCCCAGAATCGGCTCGAGGCTGTCGGCTTGCATGCACACCCCGACCACGATCAGCCGCGAGCGCGGCGGCGCGCCCAGCAGCACCTGTTGGATCAACCCTGGCATCCCGACGCATTCGAACACCACGCACGGCCGGGGCTGTGGGCCGATACCAAATAGCGAGAAGGGGCTGCGGATGTCGTAGCCGGCCGGTGCTGCCAGCTCGACCCAGGACTGGTAAGGTGATTGTTCAGCCGGGTTAACCACCAGATCAGCACCGAGTGTTTCCGCCAAGGCGCGGCGCTTGGCAGAGAAATCGGCGGCCACTATCGGGCCTATACCTCGCGCCTTGAGCGCGACGATAACAGCCAATCCGATGGGGCCGCAGCCGATCACGATTGGCACCTCGTCGCCGCTCAACCGGGCGCGGCCCACCGCATGGGTGGCAATGGCCAACGGCTCGGTGAGTGCGGCGATATCAGACGGCAGATCGCCCGGCACAGGCACCAGCATCATTTCCGACAGCACCATGCGCTCGCCGAAACCACCTGGATAGCGGTTGGAGTAGCCGACATGGTCAAAACTGGTCGGCGTCACCACATGCGGCAGCGAACAGACGCGGGTGCCGACCTTGAACTTCTTCTCGCTGCCGGGTCCGTGATCGAGAATTTCCGCGCAGTACTCATGACCGAACACCACGCCCTGGTTTGGATCGAAATCGATCGGGATGCCGGCGTGCTTGAAATTGCCGAGTATGTGCTCGCAATGGTGGAACATGTGCAGGTCGGAGCCGCATATGCCGCAGGCCAGGGTTTTGACCAGCACCTCGCCTTGCCCCGGGACAGGATCGGCGACTTGCGCGACCGCCAGTTTGTGTTGCCGCATAACGACTGCTTTCATGTGAGCCTCGCTTGTTGTTTGCTGATAAAAGGTGACAGCACTGCCGACAGGCTCAGGTAGAGCTTGTCCAGACTCAGGCCGGGCAACCCAGCCGAGGCCTGTTGATGCATGGTCGAATGCCCGGTGTTGCAACCTGTGTGAATCCACTCCAAGTCTTCCCAGGGGGTCGGTGCGATCAGCAAGCCTGCGCTCAGCAGCACCCCCAAGCGACTCCTATACTGGGCCAGACCGAGCAACTTGCGCCCCTGCGTATCGAGCAGTTCTCCATGGCCAAGACCGGCGAAGCAGATCCAGTCCAGCGCGGCCGCCTGCGCCGCCGCATTGTGCGCGGCGATACTGGCGGCATCGGCCAGCTGGCTGGCACGGCCCTGCTCGCGCAAGACCTGCTGCCAGCAGCGGCCGAACCAGCGGAAACTCTCCACCGGGCTGAGTTGCGCCAGCCCATGGGCTGTCGGCAACAACAGGTTAACGCCCAACAACCAGGGCCCGGCCAGCACAGCGCCACCACCACTGCGGCGTCGCAACAGGTCGTAGTCGAGTTCATCGGCACGCCGCCGCGCTGCCTCTCTATCACCGCCGCGGCGACCGTAGATCAGCGCCGGTCGGAAGTATTCCACCAGCGCCAGCTGCGGCACGTCGAGCCCGGTCGTCAGCTGTTCAGCGATCCAGGCTTGCTCGGCGTGTGCGCACTCCAGCCGCGCGAACGGCGACAAATCTCCGTCCATGCGGTCGAGCGGCAGCGATATCAAAACTGCGCCGCCATCAGGCAGGCGCCAAGATCGCGCAGGAACAGGCTGGCTGGATAGCCATCCACCGCGCGATGATCGAACACCAGGGTGAGTGTGGCGACCTGAGCCACCGCTGGGGTGCCATCGCGTACCACCACGGCGTCGCGGGTGCGGCCGACGCCGAGGATGCCGACCTGAGGCGCGTTGATGATAGGTGTTACCCAGTCAATCCCGGCAGCGGCCAGGTTGCTCAGGGTGAAGGTGCCCTTCTGATAGGCCGCGGGCGGCAACTTGCCGTCCCGCGCGCGGGATGCCAGCTCGCCCAGCTCGGCCGCCAGCTGCACCACCGACTTCTGCCCTGCATCGCGGATCACCGGGGTCAACAGGCCCTTCTCGGTATGCACCGCGACCGTCAGATTGACCGCCTGTACCTCCTCGATACCCTTGTCGGTCAGCAACGCGTTTAGCCGTGGATGGGCCTTGAGGGTCTGCGCCAACGCGGCCAGCAGCAGCACAGTGGGGGTGATCTTGACGCCCTCTGCGGCGCTCAAAGCCTGGGCCCTAGCCAACAACGGGCCCATCTCCAGCTCCAGGCCAAGTGCCACCCGCGGCGCCTGCCAAGACTGGCTCATGCTGCGCGCAATGATGCCGCGCAGACCGGTCACGGGCACGATCGTGCGTTCGTCTGAACTCTGCTGCTGGCTCATGGCGTCCATCAAGCCTCCTCTAGTTCGGCCAGCGGCTGGTCACGGGTGAAGTTGTCCTGAGCAGCCACCAGCAATTTGCTGACGGTCCCTGCCGCCGGGGCCAGTACCTCGAAGCTGCTTTTGATGACCATCACGCTGGCCAGCAACTGACCGGCTTCGACCGTATCGCCGGTCTTTACGTGCCATTCATCGAGCAATGCCTCGGTACCGATTTCGAGGTCTTCCCAGGCGTCATCTTGCAGTTGGATATGGATCATGTTTTGGCTCTCACAGGTTAAGGGTCATCAGCTCTTCCACCGCCGCGACTATGTGCCGGCTCTGCGGGATCACGGCGCTTTCCAGGGCCGGGCTGTAGGGGATGGATACGTCGGGAATGGCCAGACGCCGCGGCGGTGCCTTCAGCTTGAGGCGGTCGAGTTGCTCGGCCACCCGCGCGATGATCTCGCCGGTGACGCCGAAGCTAAGGTAGTCCTCATCGACCACCAGCAGGCGCCCAGTCTTGGCCACCGAGACCAGAATCGCCTCCATGTCCAGTGGTACCAGGGTGCGCGGATCGAGGAGTTCAACGCTGATGCCCTGAGTCAGCAGCTCGCGCGCGGCGAGCAGGGCCTTGGGCACCATCTGGGAGAAGGCGACGATGGTCACGTCGCTGCCCTCGCAGACGCGGCGCGCCTGGCCGAACGGGATGCTGTAGCTCTCCTCCGGCACCTCCTCGGCGAACTTGGCGTCGCTATACCCCATCACCGGCAGACCGAGCAGGCCGCGGTGGAACAGGTAGACCACCGGGCTGTCGTCGCGGATCGCCGTAGTCATCAGACCCTTGGCGTCATGGGGGTTGGATGGCATCACCACTTTGATTCCAGGGGTGTGAGCGAAGTAGCCGTGCAGGGTCTGCGAGTGCTGCGCCGCGTCGCAGATGCCGCCGCCGGTGGAGGCAGTGATCACCAGCGGCAACTTGACCGCGCCACCGGACATATAGGTGGTCTTGGCAATATTGTTGAGGATCTGGTCGAAGCACACGCCCATGAAGTCGACGAACATCAGCTCGGCGATCGGCCGCATGCCCTGCGCTGCGGCGCCGAGCGCCGTACCGAGAATGGCGGTTTCCGAGATCGGCGTGTCGCGCACGCGTTCGGCGCCGAACTCCTTGAACAGGCCGACGGTGGACTGGAAGACCCCGCCGATCTGGCCGACGTCCTCGCCCAGGCAGAACACCGAACTGTCGCGCTGCATTTCCTGGCGGATGGCTTCGACCATGGCTGCATAGAACGGCAACTTGCGGATTTCAGCCGTGGTGGTTGATTGGATCATGGGCGGTTCTCACTCTGCAAAGACATGCTGGAAGGCCTCGGTGACCTCGGGATAGGCGCTGGCGCGGGCGAAGGCAATGGCATCTGCGACCTGCCGCTTGGCCTGTTCGCGGGCGGTCTTGACCGCCGTCTCATCAAGCAGGCCCTGCTCCAGCAACTGACGCTCCAGGCGCAGGATCGGGTCGCGCTGCTTGAGGTTGCGCACCTCGCCCTTGGGCCGGTAACCCTCGGGATCGCCCTGGAAGTGACCGTAATAACGGTCTACCTGCATCTCGATCAGCGTCGGACCCTCGCCACGGCGCGCCCGCGCGATGGCGGTGCCTGCGGCGGCGAACATGGCCACGGCGTCGTTCTCCGTCACCTGGATGCCCGGCATGCCGTAACCGGCGGCGCGCTCAACGTTGCTGGCCACCGAAGTGGAGGCCTGCTTGCTCACCGAGATGCCGTAGTTGTTGTCCTGGCAGACGAACACCACCGGCAGCCGCCACAGGCTGGCGAGGTTCAGCGATTCGTGGAACGAGCCCTGGTTGGCTGCGCCGTCGCCAAATTCGGCCACGGCTATCGCGCCAGTGCCTTGTAACTGCGCCGCCAGGGCGGCTCCCACGGCATGGGGAATGCCGGCGCCGACTATGCCGTTGCAGGCAAAGTTATGCTCGGTATCGTAGAGGTGCATATGCCCGCCCTTGCCCCGACACAGGCCATCGATCTTGCCGAAGATCTCCGCCGTCATGCGTTCCAGCGACACGCCCTTGGCGATGGCAAAGTGGTGTGCCCGGTGGGTGCCCCACACCGAGTCCGCCTGGTGCAAATGCACACAGACAGCCGCGGCCGCGGCCTCCTGGCCAGCGGACAGGTGCATCTCGCCGGGAATGCTGCCGGCGCCGATATCGAAGGCCAGGCCTTTCTGGATAGCGGGCGGTAGCTTGCCTTCGAAATACACCAGCGCCAGGGTGTCTTCGTACTCGCGGATCAGCAGCATGCGTTGGTACATCCACTGCAGCTGCTCATGAGTCGGGTGCATAAAAAATCTCCTTCAGGTTTGGGCTGGCTCAGGTCATCTGTCCGGTTGCGCGCAGCCAGTCCTCGGAACGGCGCAGACCTTCCTCCAGGGACATCTTGGGCTGATAACCGAGCAGGTTTTTGGCCTTCTCGATCGAGTAATCGCCACGCCGAGCGAGCATATGGATGGCATCCGGACAGGCCTCGTCGTGGCGCTGCAGCAGCCGGTTGGCACCCCAGATCAGCCGCGTCAGCAGCAGCGCCAACGCGGTCGGCAGAGCCCGCGGCGCACCACTGCGGCCGGCCCAGTGCCAGTGATGGGTGAAAAATTCACGGCAGGTGATGGGGGCACCGCCGGAAAGGATGAAGATCTGTCCGCAGCCCTGAGGCAAGCCGGCGGCCAGCAGTGTGCCGTCGAGCAGATCATCGACGTAGACCGGGCTGAACACGCCGTTGCCATGGGCTGGTAGCACCAGGGTGCCGGCCTTGGCCATCTTGTAGGGCTCACTGATCCAGGCCCGCGAACCCGGGCCGTAGACGTCGCCGGGACGGATGATGGTGCAGTCGATCTCGCCGGCGGCATGGGCGGCCAGTACCACATGCTCGCTGGCGCCCTTGGCCACGCCGTAGCGGTAGTCGGGGCCGATCATCACGCAGGCTTTCTCGTCGGCCTGATCGGGGAAATCCCAGCCCATGGCCGCCACTGAGGAGTAATGCAGGAAGCGCTTGGCGCCGCCAGCGATGGCCACGTCCAGCGCATTGCCCACGCCATGCACCGATACCTCGCGGTACAGCTGCCATGGCGCCGCCAGCGATACCACTGCCGCGGTGTTGATAAACAGCTCGCAGCCCTGGGCATGGCTGGCCCAGTTCTGCGGCTGGGTCAGGTCGCCAGCCACCACATTGCGCGCCGGGTCGGCGTGCAAATCCATTCCGCGCGTCTCGACGCCGAGCGCCTGGTAGCGATCCATCAGCCCCCGGCCGATAAAGCCGTTGGCGCCAGTGACGAACACCGAACGCGGCAGCTGCGGGGTTTGTCCGTCGCGGCCGACGGGGGCCTGTACGTTGCTCATACTTGTTGTCCCTGTAGGCTGCCCTGGGCTCGCCGGGTTTGCAGTTCACAGATCACTTTCAGGCGATCTACCCCACGACGCATCCGCCCGCCGATGAGCAAACGCAGCAGCCACTGGCTGCCGGGAAGGCGCGCGACGAATCTGATGCTGTAATCGAGCCAAACCTTGCCGTCGGCGGTTTGTGTCAGCTCGATGCGACCGAAGTGGAACTTCACCGGTGCGCCGCTGATCAGGCGGTAATCCATGCGCTGGCAAGGTTCGAAGGTCAGCACCTCCTCCACCACCCGCTCGCCGAAGCGGCTCAGCTCGCGCAGAGCGCCGACCCCACCAGGATGCCCTTGGCCAGGCTGCAGCAGCTTGCCCTGGTAACAGAACCAGTCACCGATGCTGGCGTGATCAGCCAGGCGCTCCCAGATCAGTTCGACAGGGGCGTCCACCAACACCTGATGCGTCACCTCGGCATCGAAATGTTTGGGCGTGAAGCCCATGAAGCGGTCGTAGTACGGGCGCACAGCGAGCAGCTCGAAGGAGAAGTTCTGGGGGTCGTTGACGTACATCACGCCCCAGTTGAAAACGCTGAACGGGAAGGGGAAATTCGGTTTGGCCCCGGCGTTCACCATGCGGTCGAAGACCCGCCGCAGCTCGCGCTGCCGGCGATAGCCAAAGGCCAGATTGAGGATGCCCAGGTCGCTGATCCGGTAATCGGCAGGCAAGGCCCGGCCCGGCGGATCGCGGTACTGCACCACTTCGATCAGGATGTCGTCGGCCCAGAACAACAGGCTTTCGCGCCGTGCGCCGTCCAGGCCCCACAACGCCTCGTGCTCGGGGCCGTGCAAGCTGAGACCCGCGGCCTCTTCCAGCTCCAGAGCATTGACCATAAAGTCACGTGACTGCGCCAGGTCGGCCACCGACAGGGTGATGAAGCGAGCCGTGGACAGGGGACCAGAACGTGGCCGCAGTCGCGGATTGGGTGCGCGCGGATCGTCCTCCATCAACTCCAGCAAGGCACCGTCCGGATCGTGCAGACAAGCGCGACGACGACCTTGCTCGCCCACCACTGTGCCTATCAGCGGACTGCCCAAACGTTCGGCTCGCGCCAGCGCCGCATCGAAATCCGGCACATGGATGCCGACCAGGTTGTAGCCATGATCGCACATGCGCCAGTCGCTTGGCTGCGATCGACTTTGCGGACAGTGAAACTGAAACAGCTCGATCTGGAATTGCTCCTGGGTATCCAGCAGCCACCAACAGGTGCTGCGCGCGCCCGGCAGGCCTTGCACTTTTTCGGCCGCCCAACCCTTGAATGCCTCGGTGCCACCAGCCGGAATAAAGCCGAACAGATCCTGATACCACCGGTGACTGCGCCTTAGGTCACTGACACTGAAGGCAATCTGACAAAGTCGCTGACTCATCTCGTTGTCCCTGTGGTTATTGTCATTGCAACTTCGTACTTGGCTATTCATTCGTTTGCCGGGCAATGCGCCGTAGTGCGACGCTCGCCACTGACACCGACCAGCAGCAAAGCCAGCACGCGCTCTGGGGAAGTCATGGGGATAGATTATTCGCACTAGGTCCCAGTAGAAGATAGGCTTAGCGCGCCACCAATTTGACAAATCACGCCAACCTGGCAAGCTTCATCCATACGTGCAACGGTCGGCGGCCTGGCGCTATTCACAGCCAAATGACACCGGTGGCGAAGATAAAATGCCGGTTGCAGGTATATCGAAGCCTCCGTCGTACCTAAGTCTTGGGGCATGTTCCATGCGCAGCGTCCCCGACAGAAAGCCAGCCAACACCTACCCGCCATCTTTTAACGATGCTGGTTTGTATGCAGGCAGCAGGGAGAGTGCTCGGTCCCGAAAAATATTGACATAACGCGCCAACCGGCCAACATTTGTGCCAAAAACAGAGCACAGCCACGCAAGCGTTGTTGCTGAGCAGCAAGCATAAATACAACATCAAAAAGAGGTCGGTCATGACTGATTTTTCCCGCGCCTCATCCCTCTACGGCTTCGCCGAATTCGCAGTCAGCCAGGGGCTGAACCCTGATGAGTTACTCAAAAAGGCCGGCTTGTCCCGTGATGTGCTTGAACATCCGGAAGGCCTGATCTCCTATCGCAAGTTCCTTAATTTGCTGGCGCTGTGCGCCCAGTGCAGCGGAAATCAATTCTTCGGTTTGCAGTACGGCTTGCATCAAGGCGTCGGTATCTTCGGGCCCCTGCTATACCTGATCCGCAATGCCAAGAATGTGCGTGATGCGCTTCAGGAACTGGCGCATTACTACCACCTGCACTCCGGCGCCGCCGAGGTCAAACTGGAGTTGCAAGGCGATCATGTCTTGCTGATCTATTCCCCGGGATGCGAAAGCTTGCTGAGCTTGCGGCATGGCACGGAATTGGCCCTGGGCGTCGGGATGCAGCTGATGCGCACCCTGCTCGGCAGCCGCTGGCAGCCGCTGGCGGCGCTGTTGCAGCACGCGCCGGTGAACGAAGCGAGCACTTACCGGCGCCTGCTCGGCGTCATCCCTCAATTCAACACCCCTTACAACGCTTGGGTGTTCGACGCCCACTTGCTCGAGTCACCGCTGAGCGCGGCTGATAAAAACCTGCATCGCCTGATCCAGCAGCACCTGGAAAGTCTCGATCAGCTGTCAATCCATGAGCTACCGGCCTATGTACAGCAGTTGTTGCGCAGTTTCCTACCCAATGGGCGGGTCACCGTCGAGCTGATTGCCGACTATATGATGCTCAGTCCGCGCACCTTGCAACGCTACCTTGCCGAAGAGGGAACCTCATTTCAGGCCCTGCTGGATCAAACACGCCAGCTTCTAGCGACGCGTTACCTGCGGGACTCGGAAATCAGCCTGACCCAACTTGCCGGGCTACTTGGCTACTCTGATCTCAGTGCTTTCTCCCGGGCATTCCAACGCTGGTTCGGCAAGAGCCCAAGGGAATGGCAAAAACAGTTGCCGGTCGACCAACAACCCAAACGTATGCGTTCACGTCTGCGTGTTCGTGGTTAGGACCCCGCTTGGGTAAGGAGACGAGATGAGGTCTGCCAAGCCGCCATGGCAAGGTATCTGTGGTCGTGTGATGTTGGTGAGAAAAAGTGTGCAAACCCGCCTTAGCCAGAACAAATAGAAGATAGATAAATCATTTTTATTCAATTGGTTATGAATAAAATATCTTTATGAAACTGCAGCTTCTGCATTCTTTCCTCTTGGGGTTTCCTTCTTTAGTGTTTCTTTTTCCTGAATTGCTCTCACCAGCTCGCAGGCTTGTTTCTGCCGCATTCGGCTGTGCGCCCGTCACCGCTCTGCAATCTGTCCCGGGTTATGATCTGCTCTATTTCGGTGCGTGCTGGTTGCGATGCACAGTAGAAGTGCGGGCTTGCTCAGGTTGGCGTGCTTGGTGATCCAATCTGGTGCATTGGTTTGCCTGCTTGATATTAAGGTATTGATTACAATCAATTTAGTGAGTTGGCCTGCTTTATGCTTTAAAGCAATCATGTCGCCATGACGCTGCCCGATGAAGGAAGCATGACCAGGGCAGTGGCAAGTGTGTGCTGAGTGTGAGTTTGTGTGGATTGTCGGATTCGATGTTCATATCAGGAAATGGACCCGGACAGGTGCCGGGACGACAGGGAAGGAGATGGCAGTATGCTCAAGAGACTCGTGATGACTGGCCTGTTGGCGCTTGCCGCCTTGCTGGCCGCCCCCAGTTGGGCTGAAGAGGTGGTGGCCGCATCGGCCGACGTCGTACAGGCTGCGGCGCCAGTCGCTGCCGCTGTGACCATCAACAAGGGGGATAATAGCTGGATGTTGCTGTCGGCAGCACTGGTGATCCTGATGTCCATTCCGGGCTTGGCCCTGTTCTATGGCGGTCTGGTACGCAGCAAAAACATGCTGAGCGTGTTGATGCAGGTGTTCACCCTGTTCTCGCTCATCTGCGTGCTGTGGATCCTCTACGGTTATTCGCTGGCCTTCACCGAGGGCAACAGTGTCTACGGCTCCTTCAGCAAGGCGCTGCTCAAGGGGGTCACTCCTGACTCCATTGCAGCGACTTTCAGCAAGGGGGTCGGCATCAGCGAGTTCATCTACGTGGTGTTCCAGGGGGCCTTTGCGGCCATCACCTGCGGCCTGATAGTGGGTGCCTTCGCCGAGCGCATCAAGTTTGCCGCCGTGCTGCTGTTCTCGGTGATCTGGTTCACCTTCGCCTACATACCGCTGGCCCACATGGTGTGGTACTGGGCGGGCCCGGATGCCTATACCACGGCCGAGGCGGCGGCGACCGCAACGGCGACGGCCGGTTATCTGTTCCAGCATGGTGCACTGGATTTTGCAGGCGGTACCGTGGTGCACATCAACGCCGCCGTGGCGGGTCTGGTGGGGGCCTATCTGGTGGGCAAGCGTCTGGGCTACGGGCGAGATCCCATGACACCGCACAGCCTCACCATGACCATGATAGGGGCCTCCCTGCTCTGGTTCGGCTGGTTCGGTTTCAACGCCGGCTCCGCGCTGGAAGCCAACGGCATAGCCGCACTGGCCTTCATCAACACCTGGGTGGCACCGGCTGCGGCTGCGCTCTCCTGGACCTTGGCCGAGTGGGTGATGAAGGGGCGTCCCTCCCTGCTGGGCGCTGCCTCCGGCGCCGTCTCCGGGCTGGTGGTGATCACCCCTGCGGCCGGTTTCGTCGGGGTTGGCGGTGGCCTGGTGATGGGCCTCATCAGCGGCGTGGCCGGTTTGTGGGGAGTGCACGGCCTCAAGCGCCTGCTGGGAGCCGATGACAGCCTGGATGTGTTTGGCGTGCATGGTGTGTGCGGGATTCTCGGTGCGCTGCTGACCGGCGTTTTTGCCAGCCCGGATCTGGGCGGTACCGGGGTGTGGGACTATGTCACCAACCAGGTCGCGGAAGGTTACTCCATCCTGGCCCAGGTCAAGATCCAGGCCATCGGGGTCGGGGTCACCATCCTCTGGTCCGGGGTCGTCTCGGTCGTGGCCTACAAGCTGGTGGATCTGCTCATCGGCCTGCGAGTGAAGGAAGATGCGGAGCGGGAAGGGCTGGATGTCACCACCCACGGTGAAAAAGCCTATAGCCTGTAACCGCGCTGGGTCACTTGCTGACAGGATCGCCGCCGGTTATGCCGGCGGCTTTTTTATGTCTCCATAAAGTGGAGTGCGCCTTGCCCCAGCTTTTATGCCTGCAATTTGACAGGATCTCCGCTAAACTCTGCCACCCTAAATGGGCTTGCCCCATTTTCCCCATCATTTTCTACGCCTTTGGAGCCGCTCATGCCGTTAGTGGGACATCAACACCAGATCGAGATCCTGGAACTGACCGACAAAGGGGATGGCAAGGGACGCCTGTTTGATCGCCCCCTGTTTGTCGAGGGTCTGTTGCCCGGTGAGCAGGCGCTGGTGGAGCTGACCGAGGTCAAGCCGAACTATCTGCATGGCAAGGTCACCGAGCTGCTCCAGCCGTCCGCCGATCGGGTCGCCGATTTCTGCCCCAACACCGAGTGCGGTGGCTGCCAGGTGCGCCCGCTGGCCTACCCGGCCCAGCTCAAGCTCAAGCAGGCTCTGGTGCAGAGCGCACTGGAACAGGTCGGGCTGGGTGACACCACAGTCAATCCCATCCTCGGCATGGAGAGCCCGTTCGCCTATCGCAACAAGGCGCAATATGCGGTGCGTGGCTGCGACGCCGGTGCCGAGATCGGTTTTTATCGCAAGCACTCCCACGATCTCATCACCGCCGATGATTGCGCGGTGCAGGACTCGCTGCACGTGGAGCTCAACGCCCGGGTGCGCAACTGGATGCGCGAGCACAACATCGCCGCCTATGACGAAGTGAACCACACCGGCTGCGTGCGCAATCTGATGACCCGCAAGGGCTTCAAGAGCGGCGAGCTGATGGTGGTGCTGGTGACTCTGGGTGAAACGCTGCCGTTCGAAGCCGAGCTGCTGGCGAGCTTGAGCGATCTGCCCATCACTACCCTGGTGCAGAACATCAACGATGAGCGCACCAACCGTATTCTGGGCGCCACCAACCGGGTGCTGCTGGGTGAAGGGGTGATCCGCGACAAGATCCATGAACTCGAATTCGAGATCTCGCCGCTCTCCTTCTTCCAGAACAACCCGACCCAGACTGATGTGCTCTACTCCAGCGCCCTCGAGTATGCCGAGCTGACCGGCAACGAGACTGTGTTCGACATCTATTGCGGTATCGGCACCATCTCCCTGTTCCTGGCTGGCAAGGCCGCCAAGGTGGTGGGGATTGAGTCGGTGGAGAGCGCCATCAGCGATGCCCGTCGCAACGCCGCCCTCAACGGCATAGAGCATACCGAATTCCACGTGGGCAAGGCCGAGCAGCTGATGCCCGAGCTGCACGCCCAAGGTGTGACCGCCGACGTCGTGGTGCTGGATCCGCCCCGCAAGGGTTGTGACAAGGCGGTGCTGCAGACCCTGGTCGCCATGGCGCCGCGTCGACTGGTCTATGTCTCCTGCAACCCGCAGACCCTGGCCCGCGATCTCGCCTGGCTGGTCAAGCAGGGCTTCGTGCTGGATGAGGTGCAGCCGGTCGACATGTTCCCGCACTCCATGCATGTGGAAGCGGTCGCTCGCCTGAGCCTGCCTGCCAAAGGCTGACAGGCACTCGCGCCGCTGCGATTGAATTAGCCAGATGGCTCTGTTAAAAACGACTCCAAATGGAGTCGTTTTTTATGCCCGTAATCCGGCGCGGCCGTCAAACAGGGAGGATAAGCATGACGATTCGTCTGGCAAGCGTGGAGGATGCGGCAGCACTGGATCACTTCTTTCAGCAACTGGATCGGGAGACCCGCTTCATGCTGTATGAGGCGGGGGAGAGACCATCCGACATTGAGGGGCAATGCCAGCGTCTGGCAGCCATGCAGGCCAGCCGCAACCAGCGGATGTGGCTGCTGAGCCTGGCCGGTGAGGTCCAGGGCTTTGCAGTCCTGCTGGGGGGAAACATGCATCGCAATCGCCACTGTGCACTGGTGGTAATGGGGCTGCGGCCGAGTGCGCGGGGTCTGGGGTGGGGTGAGCGGTTACTGCGTACACTCATCACGGCGGCCAGCGAGCTTGGTATCAGCCGACTGGAGCTGGGCGTCATGGCACATAACGGGGTGGCCCATTCACTCTACCGCAAGTGCGGCTTCATGGATGAGGGATTGCGGCGGCAGGCGTATTGGCTGGACGAGAGCTATGTCGACGAGATCAGCATGGGCCTGCTGTTGCCGTCCGGAGCGCCATGATGCCGTTGACCCGATCTCGCCGGGTTGGCGAGAGGCGTGGGGCAGAGTATCGGATAGTGTGATGGAGAGAGGAAAGGGACCATGAAATGTATCTTGTTACGCTGGTTGGCTCGCTACGATGGCTGGTGTCAGGAGTGGGGACTCATCCCGGAGAACCGGCGCAGCTGCGCGCCGGTGCGTTATGACGAAGATGAGCAGGAGGAGCCGGCGTCGGAGGGCGACGCTTCGTCACTCAATCAAAATTGCGCGTCACGGCCCCGGTAACGCTGTTGTAGTCAAAGCTCAATCCATCCGGGTAAGCCGGGAAGCGGGCGATGGAGTCGCGCAGGGTATAGCGGCAGTTGCTGTGGTTTAGAGTGTCTTCAGCTTGGCTTGGAACATTGATTTCTTGCGAGATATAGTCAGCGGTGGTGCTGTGATCACTCAGGTCCGCAACAGTTTGATCGGTATCCAGCATGCCTGTGAAAAGAGATTCACAGTCATCTGGACTGCTAACCGAGATCTGATCACTGGTTCCGCCAGGAAAGATGTGGTCAATACCTTGCTCACCTTGATCTTCTTTTGTCCCCACCGGCCAGCCATAGTGATTGATATCCAGGTCTTTGTTTCCCATTCCGCTGAAGTTGTAGAGGGCCAGGCTTTGTCCCTGTACTTTGACCGCCCAGCCAGCATGGGCAAGCTGCACGGCGCTGGCGAAGCCGCCGGCAGTGGCGGCAACCGTGCTCTTGAGGGCATCATCCTTGATATTGATAAAGCGGGGCAGGGCGGTGACGGCCAGAACCCCCAGCACTATGATGACCATCACCAGTTCTATCAGGGTAAAGCCATGGTTCGAGCGTTTCATTATTGAGTAGACCCATCAAGTACGACAAACAGGTGAAAGCGACATGCAACTGATCGACACCCATTGCCATCTCGATTTTCCCGTCTTCGATCCAGACAGGGCGGCGTTGCTGGCAGATTGCCGGCAGTTGGGGGTGGGCCAGTATATCATCCCCGCCGTGGGAGAGGAAAATTGGACTCGCGTGATGGCGTTGGCGGAGCAATACCCAGGAATTGCCTACGGTCTGGGCATTCATCCCTGGTATGTGGGCACTCAGACTCAGGGTGCGCTGACGCGATTGCAGGCGTTGTTGGCTGCCCGACCCACTGGTCTGGTGGCGGTCGGGGAGTGCGGGCTGGATCTACGCAGCCAGGTGCCGCAGGAGGGGCAGCTGGTCTGGTTCGAGGCACAGATCAGGCTGGCTATGGAGCATGAGTTGCCACTGATAGTCCATTCAGTGCGGGCCAACGACACGGTTGCCAAAATCCTGCGCCGTTTCAAACCGGCAAGGGGTGGGGTCATCCATGCCTTCAGCGGTTCGCTGCAACAGGCACAAGCGTTCTGGCAGCTTGGGTTTCGGCTGGGAATAGGTGGCGTCATCAGTTATGAACGGGCCAACAAGACCCGGGAGGCGATCCGCGACATGCCACTGGAGGCCTTGTTGCTTGAGACGGATGCGCCCGACATGCCGTTGCAGGGTCAGCAGGGCATCCCCAATACCCCCGCCAACTTGCCGAAGATTGCGCAACTCTTGGCTGAATTGCGGCAACAGCCCTTGAGTCATGTTGTCGCGGTGTTACATGAATCCACTTTTCATACTTTCCCGCTCGGACTCTCTGAAATTAACACCTGATTAACTCTTGATAGCATCATGATAAAAAACGGGGTAAGTAAAAATCGTTTGCGGTCTAATTTGACGACCTCTAGCGCATTTCATGCTTATAAAATGTGACCAGTATTCTACTTTGTCGCACCGTAATTAGTATAATGCGCACCCTTGATTGATGGCTTTGAGATACAAGTTGTTAACAAGCTGGAAGGTGCTACTAAAGAGGAAGTGTTAATAATGAATTTGATTATGGGTCTGGTAGGGATGGCAACACTCATCCTTATCGCGGTGCTGTTCTCCAGTAATCGCAAAGCAATAAAAATTCGCACCGTAGCCGGTGCCTTTGCAATTCAAGCTGGACTGGGTGCATTCGTGCTGTACGTCCCGGTTGGCCGAGATATTCTGGTCGGTGTATCTGATGCCGTTTCCAGCGTCATCGGTTATGGCCAAAACGGTATCGAATTCCTGTTCGGTGGTCTGGTCAGCAACAAGATGTTTGAAGTGTTCGGCGGCGGCGGCTTTATCTTTGCCTTCCGCGTTCTGCCCGTCATCATCTTCTTCTCCTCCCTGATCGCGGTTCTCTATTATCTGGGCATCATGCAGTGGGTGATCAAGCTGCTGGGTGGTGGCCTGCAAAAAGTACTGGGCACGTCCCGTACCGAATCCCTCTCTGCCACGGCCAACATCTTCGTCGGTCAGACTGAAGCTCCGCTGGTGGTTCGCCCTTTCATCTCCAAGATGACTGACTCCGAGCTGTTCGCCGTCATGTGTGGTGGCCTGGCCTCCGTCGCCGGTTCCGTGCTGGCCGGTTATGCCTCCATGGGCGTCAAGATGGAATACCTGATCGCCGCCTCCTTCATGGCTGCCCCGGGTGGTCTGCTGTTCGCCAAGTTGCTGGTACCGGAAACCGAGACCCCCAACTATGACGAAAACAATGCCGATGGCGATCTGGAAGACAAGCCTGCCAACGTGATCGATGCCGCCGCCGCCGGTGCCTCCGCCGGTCTGCAACTGGCCCTGAACGTGGGTGCCATGCTGCTGGCCTTCATCGGCCTGATCGCCATGATCAACGGCATCTTCGCCGGTGTGGGTGGCTGGTTCGGTTATCCGCAGCTCTCCCTGGAACTGCTGCTGGGCTGGTTGTTCTCCCCGCTGGCCTTCCTGATCGGTGTACCCTGGAGCGAGGCCGTGGTGGCCGGTTCCTTCATCGGCCAGAAGCTGGTGGTCAACGAGTTCGTGGCTTACCTGAACTTTGCCCCCTACCTGAAGGATGAAGTGCTGATCAACGGCGTGGCCATGTCCGAGCACACCAAGGCCATCATCTCCTTCGCCCTGTGCGGCTTCGCCAACCTATCCTCCGTTGCCATCCTGCTGGGTGGTCTGGGCTCCATGGCACCGAACCGTCGCGGCACCATTGCCAAATTTGGTTTGAAGGCTGTACTGGCCGGCTCTCTGTCCAACCTGATGTCTGCCACCATCGCAGGCTTCTTCCTGGCACTGACAGCCATGTAATATTTGCCTGACACTCAGGTAAAGACGAACGCCACAGCGAAAAGCTGTGGCGTTCGCGTTTGGAGCGGTGACAACCGTTTTCCTTTCTAAACTAATAATAAAATGAGTCAAATCGGAGGTTATATGAATGAAGTGCTACTGGCGATGGCGGCCGGCTTTATCGTTGGCTTGTTGTTTTCTTTCCTCAAATTGCCGATCCCGGCCCCACCCGTACTGTCCGGGGTAATGGGGATAGTCGGGGTCTATCTGGGGGGGCTGGCGTACTCCTGGATACTCACACGCTTCTTCTCTTAACGCACTTTTCAGTACCGGATTTGCCAGATGTGAGGTACCTCTGAAATTGGCAAATCCGGCTTGCAAACACGGGGTATCTCGGCTGAAATAGGCATTGCCAGCAGGGTGCTGGCATTGACTAATGCCCGATCAAATCGGGTGTTGGCGGTCAAATGGAATTGATTGGGAAGTCGGGTCAGCAGTTGTCGGCCTTTCTCAAGTCTTCATGGAACCAAGTCCGCACTTTTGTAAGAAAGTGACAGGGCTCTTGCCTTATTTACAGCCATATTGCCTGTGCATGCGCGCTGTAATTCCATTCCCGTATCCTTGGGAGTCGTGTCTTGCTGGTTGCGTTGCGACAAGCAGGCGCTCGCCCCTGGAAGCAGGATTAAATCGAGACTTTGGAGAATAGAATGACTGATCTGAAACTGGCCGCCCAACGCGCCCTGAACCTGATGGACCTGACCACCCTGAACGATGATGACACCGATCAGAAGGTGATCGACCTGTGCCGCAAGGCCAAGTCTCCGGCCGGCCTGACCGCCGCCGTCTGCATCTATCCCCGCTTCATCCCCATAGCGCGCAAGACACTGCGTGAGATCGGCGCCGCCGACGTGCGCATCGCCACCGTGACCAACTTCCCCCATGGCAACGACGACATCGAGATTGCCGTGGCCGAGACCCGTGCCGCCGTGGCTTACGGTGCCGACGAAGTGGACGTGGTGTTCCCCTACCGCGCCTTCATGGCCGGCAATGAACAGGTTGGCTTCGATCTGGTCAAAGCTTGTAAGGAAGCCTGCGGCACGCAAGCGCTGCTGAAAGTGATCATCGAGACAGGTGAACTGAAAGAAGAGGCGCTGATCCGCCGCGCCTCCGAGATCTCCATCGACGCCGGCGCCGACTTCATCAAGACCTCCACCGGCAAGGTGCCGGTCAATGCGACCCCGGAAGCGGCCCGCATCATGATGGAAGTGATCAAGGCCAAGAACCCGAAAGTCGGCTTCAAGCCGGCCGGTGGCGTGAAAGACGCCGCCGTGGCGGGTCAGTACCTGGCCATGGCCGAAGAGATCCTGGGCAAGGACTGGGTATCCGCCCGCACCTTCCGCTTTGGTGCATCCAGCCTGTTGGCCAGCCTGCTGGCCACACTGGGGCATGGCGACAAGCCGGCCAACACCAGCGGTTACTAATAGGTTGATGAGAGGGCGGACCTGGTCCGCCCTGTTGCGCCCCACCATTCGGTGTGCGGGCAAGGATTCAGGCTTGTGTAACGCCAGCAATGGCGGAGGGAATGAAAGATGTTTTTGCCTCAAGAAATTATTCGCAAGAAGCGCAACGGTGAAGCGCTCAGTACCCAAGAAATTCAATTCTTCATCCAGGGCATTACCAACAACACCATCGGCGAGGGGCAGATCGCTGCGCTCGCGATGGCGGTCTACTTCAAAGACATGACCATGGATGAGCGGGTTGCCCTGACCTGCGCCATGCGTGACTCCGGCATGGTGCTGACCTGGGATCACCTGAATCTGGGTGGCCCGATTGTCGACAAACACTCCACCGGCGGTGTGGGTGATGTGGTCTCTCTGATGCTTGGCCCCATGGTCGCCGCCTGCGGCGGTTTCGTGCCGATGATCTCCGGCCGTGGCCTGGGCCACACCGGCGGCACCCTGGACAAGCTGGATGCCATTCCCGGCTACCAGACCTCGGTCGACAACGATCGTTTCCTGAAAGTGGTGAAAGAGGCGGGTGTCGCCATCATAGGTCAGACCGGCGATCTCGCTCCGGCCGACAAGCGTATCTATGCGGTACGCGACATCACCGCCACCGTCGAATCCATCGCCATGATCACCGGCTCCATCCTCTCCAAGAAGCTCGCCTCCGGGCTCGAAGCGCTGGTGATGGACGTCAAGGTCGGCTCCGGTGCCTTCATGCCGACCTTCGAAGCGTCCGAAGAGCTGGCCAAGAGCATAGTCGCCGTGGCCAACGGTGCCGGTTGCCGCACTTCAGCGCTCTTGACCGACATGAACCAGGTGCTGGCCTCCAGCGCTGGCAACGCGGTGGAAGTACGCGAAGCCGTGCGCTACCTGACAGGTGAGCACCGCAACCCGCGCATTCACGAAGTCACCATGAGCCTGTGCGCCGAGATGCTGATCTCCGCCCATCTGGCCAGCGACGATGCCGATGCCCGCCGCAAGCTGCAAGCCGTGCTCGACAACGGCAAGGCTGCCGAGATCTTCGGTCGCATGGTGACCGGCCTCGGTGGTCCTTCCGACTTCATGGAACGTTATGATAGCCACCTGCCCAAGGCTGCCATCGTGCGCCCCGTGTATGCGGCCAATGCCGGTTTCGTGGCGGCCATGGATACCCGGGAGCTGGGGCTGGCTGTGGTCGCCATGGGGGGCGGTCGTCGCGCCGCCGGTGACAAACTCGATTACGCTGTCGGTCTGACCGACTTTATCCGCCTGGGCCAGAGCGTCGATGCTGACAAGCCGATTGCCCTGATCCACGCTCAAACCGAAGAGCAATTTGCTCAGGCTGCCAGCATGGTGCAGGCGGCTGTCAAGATCGGTGACACTCAACCCCAGGCCCTGCCTGAGGTCTATCGTCGCATCGGTCTGGCTGATTTGTAACAAGGGGAAGTCCCATGAAACGTACCTTTATTCTGATGATGGACTCTTTCGGTATTGGCGCTGCCGCCGATGCCGACAAGTTCGGAGATGTGGGCGCCAACACCCTTGGCCATATCGCCAAGGCCTGTGCCGCCGGTGAGATTGAAGGCCGTGGCGCCCTCAATCTGCCGAACCTGAACAAGCTGGGTCTGGGCCATGCCGGTGAGCTGGCCTCCGGCTACTTCCCGGCAGGCTTGAAAAAGGATATCGAGGTGGTCGGTGCCTACGGTTTCGCCCAGGAGCTCTCCTCCGGCAAGGACACCCCGTCCGGCCACTGGGAGATCGCCGGTGTGCCCGTGCTGTTCGAGTGGGGTTACTTCACCGATCACCACAACAGCTTCCCGCAGGAGCTGCTGGACGCCATCGTCGAGAAGGCGGGTCTGTCCGGTTACCTCGGCAACTGCCACGCTTCCGGTACTCAGGTGCTGGATGATCTGGGCGAAGAGCACATGCGCACCGGCAAGCCGATCCTCTACACCTCTGCCGACTCGGTGTTCCAGATCGCCTGTCACGAAGAGACCTACGGTCTCGAGAAGCTCTATGAGCTGTGCCACATAGTGCGCGAGCTGCTGGAGCCCTACAACATCGGCCGCGTCATCGCGCGTCCGTTCGTGGGCAGCGGCAAGGGCAACTTCAAGCGTACCGGCAACCGCCACGACTACTCAGTGTTGCCGCCGGCGCCGACCGTGCTGGATTACATGAAAGAAGCGGGTGGTCAGGTGGTCTCCATCGGCAAGATCGCCGACATCTATGCCAACCAGGGCATCACCAAGCAGGTGAAGGGCACTGGCTTGACCGAGCTGTGGGATCGCACTCTGGAAGAGGTGAAAGCGGCCGGTGACCAGACCATCGTCTTCACCAACTTCGTGGACTTCGACTCCTCCTACGGTCACCGTCGTGACGTGAAGGGCTACGCCGATGCACTGGAGTATTTCGACTCCCGTCTGCCGGAGCTGTTCGCGATGCTGCAAGATGGCGATGTGGTGGTACTGACCGCCGACCACGGCTGCGATCCGACCTGGGGCGGTACGGATCACACCCGTGAGTACATCCCGGTGCTGTTCTTCGGCAAACCGGTCAAGGCGGGCTCCGTCGGTCGTCGCGAGACTTTTGCCGACATCGGCCAGAGCATAGCGGCGTACCACGGCCTGCCCAAGCTGCAATACGGTACCAGCTTCCTGTAATGCCGATTTTGGGCGGCGCCTTGCAGTCTGTTTTGCGGGGCCTGCCCAAGTTGCAGTGCGGCACTTGCCTCCTGTAATTTACCGCCCGTCACCTCGGTGACGGGCAACCAATAAAGACAATAAAACTCAACCTAGTGTGAAGGAATCAAGAGAATGGCAACTCCTCATATCAATGCGAAAGATGGCGCCTTTGCTGATACAGTGCTGATGCCGGGTGACCCCCTGCGCGCCAAGTACATCGCCGAAACCTTCCTGGAGAACGTCGAGCAGGTGTGCGACGTGCGCAGCATGCTTGGCTTCACCGGTACCTACAAGGGCCGTCGCATCTCCGTCATGGGTCACGGCATGGGCATCCCGTCCTGCTCCATCTATGCCAAAGAGCTGATCACCGACTACGGTGTGAAGACCCTGATCC
Source organism: Aeromonas enterica (assembly GCF_054052465.1). Classification (NCBI taxonomy): domain Bacteria; kingdom Pseudomonadati; phylum Pseudomonadota; class Gammaproteobacteria; order Aeromonadales; family Aeromonadaceae; genus Aeromonas; species Aeromonas enterica. Next base: position 114,516 of record NZ_JBSTYL010000009.1, read on the forward strand.
GCGTGGGCTCCTGTGGCGCCGTGCGTGAAGACGTGAAACTGCGTGATGTGGTGATCGGCATGGGTGCCTGCACCGATTCCAAGGTCAACCGTCTGCGCTTCAAGGATCACGACTTCGCCGCCATCGCCGACTTCGGTCTGGTTGCCAATGCCGTGCAGGCCGCCAAGAACAAGGGCGTTGCCGTGCGCGTCGGCAACATCTTCTCCGCCGACCTGTTCTACACCCCGGACCCCTCCATGTTCGACGTCATGGAAAAGTACGGCATCCTGGGTGTCGAGATGGAAGCCGCCGGCATCTACGGCGTGGCCGCAGAGTACGGTGCCAAGGCACTGACCATCTGCACCGTCTCCGACCATATCCGTACCGGCGAGCAGACCACCTCCGAAGAGCGTCAGCTGACCTTCAACGACATGATCGAAATCGCACTGGACTCAGTGCTGCTGGGCGACTGATCCGCAGCCTGGACTCCATGCAAAACGGCGACCCCAGGGTCGCCGTTTTTTTATGGTTCGTGGCCGCAGCGCCGCAGCGGGCCTAGAACCCTATGGGATCAGGCGCTCGGTGCACCCGATGAGGGCGGGCTCTTCTTCTTGTGCTTGCGCACCCGCATGTAGTTGCGGCGCACACCGTAGGAGATGAGCAGGCCGGCCAGCAGCGCCACCAGCAGCATCAGCCGCTGTTTCTCCTGTATCACCTTGAGCCGGGTGTCCTTGTCCGCCAGCAGCTGCTGCTCTTCCAGAGTGATGCGCAAATACCCTAAGGTTTGTTCTCCATCCAGGATCTCCTGCACAAACTGGATGCGGCCCTTGCCCTGCTCCGGCACCGATTTGTTGTTGTCGCCGATGGGTAGCAGGCTGTCCAGTGGCACGGCGGAGTCCGATTGGGCGAGGGGGATGCCACGGGCGTCATAGAGGGTGGCATCGAGGATCTCGGGCTCGGCAGCCAGATCCTGGGCCAGCCGTTCCAGCTCGCTGTTCTTGTCCTCCTTGATCCAGCGCTTCATGTCGCGGGCGGCATAGGCGACCAGCGCCTGGGCACGGTTGCGCGCCTCGCTGTGTAGCGAGGCCTGGCTCTCGCCCTGCATATGGATGAGCACGGCGAGCACCCAGAGGCCGAGCAAGATGCCGGCACCCAGACTGAGAACACGTTTGATGGGAAGATGACGCAAGCGTTGAGCCTCCTGACGACGAGCGGTGGCGGGATCTTGGCGCTTGCCTGTACAAAAAGCAATACGCTACTCTGGGCCAGCTTTGTTAATCCCATGATCACCAAGGAAGGCTCTATCTCTATGCTGTTGTCCCAATTACCTGCGGCCTTGTCCGAGTGGCCAGAGTGCCTGCCCAGTGCCCCCTGGTGGCAATTGACGCCGCAGGCGTTGCTGCCCGTTGCCAAACCGCTGGATGGCGCCTGGCTGGTGCTGTTTGGCAAGTCCCTTGCCGCCCGCCATCTGGCGCGCCTGGCCGAGTCGCTGGCTGCGCAGGATATGCGGGCCCAGCTCTATCCGCCGAGCAGCCCGGCCGGGGTGCCCTTGCTGTTGTTGGGAACGGACAGGTTCTCCCCCGAGCTGGTGCAGTGGCTCAAGGCCGAGGAGTGGGACATCGACATCTGCCATCTGCCCGCGCTGCCTACCCTGAGCGAGCCCGGCTTGCTGGTGATGGACATGGACTCGACCGCCATCCAGATCGAGTGCATCGACGAGATCGCCCGTCTGGCGGGAGTGGGCGAGCAGGTGGCCGCCGTGACGGCCGCGGCCATGCAGGGCAAGCTGGAGTTTTCCGATAGCCTGTGCAATCGGGTCGCCCTGCTGGCGGGGGCGCCGGTCACCATTCTCGACGAGGTGGCGGCCCAGATACCCTGGATGCCGGGCCTGCAATTGATGGTCGATACCCTCAAGCAGTCAGGTTGGAAGATGGCGATCGCCTCGGGGGGCTTCACCCGTTTCGCCGGTGAGTTGCAGCAGGCGCTGGGGCTGGACGCCATCTTCGCCAACGAGCTGGCTGTCGAGGGGGGGCGGCTGACCGGCAAGGTGAGTGGCCGCATCGTGGACGCCAGCGTCAAGGCCGAGGTGCTGCAACAGCTGGCGAGTGACTTTGGTATCGCCGCTGACCAGACAGTGGCCATCGGCGATGGTGCCAATGATCTCAAGATGATGGCGGTGGCTGGCCTTGGTATCGCCATCCACGCCAAGCCGCTGGTACGGGCCCAGGCGGCTGCCACCCTCAACCATCATGATTTGGAAGGGGTGATCTGCCTGCTCGGCGCCCTTGCCTGTCGCGATCGCCGTTGGGATAGTCACGGATCCTGAGTTATCCACCCCACATCATGGAACCTTGCATAGCGATGGAACTGTTACAGCAATCCCTGTTTATTCCCTGTGGTGAGCACCAGCTGCACGTACGCCACATCCAGCCACGGGTCGCCGTACATGCAGAGCCGATCCTGATGGTGCACGGCGCCATCGAAAACGGCCGCATCTTCTACACCGAATCGGGCAAGGGGCTGGCCTGCTTTCTGGCACGCCACGGCTATCAGGTCTATGTGGCCGACCTGCGCGGCCGGGGCCTGAGCACCCCGGCCATCGCCATGCAAGCCGAGCATGGCCAGCACGAGCTGATCACCGAGGATTTGCCGGTCTTGCACCGCTGGATTGCAGCGCGCCATGCCGGCTTCAAGCTGCACTGGATGGCTCACTCCTGGGGCGGTGTCATCATGGCATCGACTCTGGTGCGTTTTCCGGAATTGGCCGGGCAGATCGCCAGCCTGGTGTTCTTTGGTACCAAGCGTGGCGTCTCGGTGCAGAACCCGGAGCGCTGGTTGAAGGTGGATCTCATCTGGAATCGGCTGGCGCCCTGGTTGGCGCGACACCGTGGTTTTCTGGCGGCCCGCCGCCTTAAAATGGGGGCAGATGACGAGCCGCTGCGCTACCTGCAGGAGACGATTCCCTGGGTCAAGTGCGGGCCCTGGCAGGATCCGCACGACGGCTTTGCCTATGACGAAGCGGCAGCCAGGGTCAACTGGCCGCCGCTCTGGATGATTTCAGCCAAGGCTGACAAGGTATTGGGGCACCCGACCGACGTGCGCCGCTTCAGTGCCGAGATGGGCTCCGCCACACGCCACACCCGGCTTGGCAAGGACAATGGCAACCGGCTCGATTACGATCACATCAACATGCTGACGGCGCCACAGGCACAGGAGGATCACTTCCCGCAGATCCTCGAATGGCTGCTCAACCCGCATGCCGCGTGATGGAGACAAGGTTGGCGGGTGATGCCCCTTATCCTGATGTGTTGATTTAGGGAGAAAATAATGGCGGGCCATGGCCCGCCATTATTTTCTTGCCGGTTTGCCGTCGACATCAGTGGTTGAGCCGGTTCGTTGGCATGAGTCGCCGCTCAGTTGATGGGCGGGGTTATGCCGAGCCGGAACAGGGTGGCCTGACTGGTATCGGTCAGCTCGCCCACCCCCACCACGCTCCACAGTTCCTCCTCCAGCTTCTTGGCCTTGTGAATGGCAAATTTGGCGATGTAATCCAGTTCGTTGGCGATGAAGTTGGTATCGGGTCGGCCGGTGCGGGAGATACCGACCAGCACCGAATAGAACTCGCCCTGACGCAGCGCTTGTTCAATGAAGCTGCGTTTTTCCGCCATGTCCTGAAAACTGCTGGCCAGTCGGCTGGAGAAGACGGGCAAGCCTGCCGGTGTGTGCAGGCTGGCGATGTAGACCTCCTCTTCTTGCGGCTTGTCTTCCCGTTCGATGGCACGCAGCGGGTTCATGATCAACTGCTTGAGCAGCTCTCCCTGGAACAGGGGATAGAGGTTGTCCTGATCTCCCAGCTCGGCGCAGGCTCGCAGCAGACGTGACAGGCTGCGATCCTGGGGGGCATGGCCGACCGAGGCCGGTTTTGGGGCCCCCTTCAGCTTGTTGATATAGACCGGGGTGCTGAAAATGTGGTGGGTGTAGATGTTGCGCAGCGCCCTGGCCATGCCGCGATAACGGCGCTGCTCCTGCGCCGCCTTGAGCTTGTTCTGGTTGCTCTCGATCAGCAGGCTGAAGAACTGGCGACCGGTGTGGCGCTCCGGATCCCCCTCGATGCACAGATGCAGCACGGTCCGGGTCAGGTTGATGCTGACCAGCCGGTAGGGGAGGCGTTGCAGATCCATGCTCTTGGAGAGCTCCTGCAGGCGGGGCAGTGCCAGAGTGACTATGTCATCCTTCTCCCCCTCGAACGCCTCTTCCAGCTCTATTTGCATGCCGTGGGCCGAGATGTCGCGGGTCCAGCCAAGCCAGGCCCGTCCGTTGTGCTTGATGGCAACGGCCGTCTTGTGGATGTAGCGTGCCTCTTTGCGCAACTGCACATAATGCAGCGTCTCTATCTCGAAGGGCGCGGCCCCGAGATCATGGCCGAAGCGCTGCAGCTCGTTGGCGTTGTGCTGCACGCTGGCATCGTAGTGAAACTCTTCCCGCTGGCTGTCGAGGCCGATATCTTGCAGCAGGCCGACGTAGTTTATCTGCTTGAGCCGCTCCTGCAGCAGCATGTCCTGCAACTGGAGGTTGTCCTGGCTCTGCTGGCTGGCGAGATCGGCCTCGTGCAGATCGCAGCGCTCCAGGCTGAACTTGTACACGCGCCAACTGGGGCGGCGGGCCCCAACCTGGAAAAAGAGGGACATCAGACCGCTCTGTTGCAACTCCTCCCGGGTGGCGGAGAAAAAGTAGAGATGGCTGCGCACCGAATGGGTGAAGCAGTAGATCAGGGTTTCCCGCAAGGTGCCCGGAGCCGGTAGCAAGGATTGCATGCGAGCCGCCGAGAACAGGCTGGCAAGCATGTCGCGGTTCTTGGCATCGCGCCAGTATTCGAGGATGTGCTGATTGTTCTCGGTACGCAGGGCTATCTCCAGGCTGGGGCTGTCTCCCGTGCCGAAGAACAGCGGCATGCCGGTCATGCGTGGCAGGTAGAACTGCTCGTACCCCTTGATGATGGCAGCAGACAGCAGATAATCCACACTGACCCGATAGCGGCTTTTGTTGCTTTCAATGAACTCGGCCAGAAAACGGTCAAAGTCGGTGTGCTCGCCGGTTTTGAGCAGCCTCAGCCAATACTTCCCCTCTTTGCTCTCTTCTCCCAAAATCTGGTAGCTGACCGAATGGTGCAATATGGGGTTGGGGTGGTCCCGCTCCAGCCCGGTGAAGAAGACTTCGACCTGGGCGCCGGTCTGGTAGTTGGGCAGATAGGGAACCGAGACCCGGATCCCGCCGAGAGAAAGGTCCGAACTCTTGGCAAAAAGTTTGTCCCCATCGGCAAATTTGATCACCACGGGAGAGCTGAAATGCATTCTCTCCTGGCGCCGGCCATAGTAGCTGGCGAAGGGGATCGGATTGACATCGTATTGGCGAAACGGACTGGCAGGGGGCTGAAGTGGACCATCGGCCCTGCTTTGGTGGTGTTTTTGCCAATATAGCAGCGCTTCATAGACTCCCAGTGTATAGGTATCTTTATAGAGATAGCACTGGGACTGGAACAGACCGATGGCTTCGGCTGGCATGAAGTGGGTGACCCCTTCAAACTCATGGATCAGGCACTCTTCCCCCTGGTCGTCGCGCATGTCGATGACTCGACGACAAGGGGTGCATTTGCGCTTGATCTCCATTTTGATCAGGAAACGGCTGTTGCTGTTTTCGTCCTGAGTCAGGCGATTGAAGAGGTCATCGAAATCCTTTTCTCTGAGCAGAGGAATAAGTTGTTCAATCAGGTGCTGTTGTTGTTCTGAATCCATGTGTTCCTGCCACGGAAAGTCACTTTTCCGATTCTGGGTTTGATCTGTCGGTCGCAAACAAGTATATCAAGCAGGAATTCATCCTGTCCCCGAGTTATCCATGGCCAAAAATAAAACTGCCTATGTTTGTACCGAATGTGGTGCCGACTTCACACGCTGGCAAGGTCAGTGCGGCGAATGCAAGGAGTGGAACACCATCACCGAGGTGCGGCTTGGCTCAGTGACGCCGGGCAAAAATGCCCGCTACACCGGCTATGCCGGCGCCGTCGGCAGTCAGGTTCAGACGCTCGCGGAGATCGCCACCACCGAGATCCCCCGCTTTTCCTCCGGTTTCAAGGAGCTGGATCGGGTGCTTGGCGGTGGTGTGGTGCCAGGTTCAGCCATTCTTATCGGCGGTAATCCGGGGGCGGGCAAGTCCACTCTGCTGCTGCAAACCATGTGCGGTCTGGCCGAGCGGATGAAGACCCTCTATGTTACGGGGGAAGAGTCGCTGCAGCAGGTGGCGATGCGTGCCAGCCGGCTGGGGCTGCCCACCGACAAGCTGCGGATGCTGTCCGAGACCAGCGTCGAGCAGATCTGCATCATAGCTCAGCAGGAGCAGCCGCAGATCATGGTCATCGACTCCATCCAGGTGATGCATGTGGCCGATGTGCAGTCATCTCCAGGCTCTGTCTCTCAGGTGCGGGAGGCCGCAGCCCTGTTGACCCGTTACGCCAAGCAGAATCATGTCGCCATCTTCATGGTGGGCCATGTCACCAAGGACGGCACTCTGGCGGGTCCCAAGGTGCTGGAGCACTGTGTCGACTGCTCAGTGCTGCTCGATGGTGCCAATGACTCGCGTTTTCGTACCCTGCGCTCCCACAAGAACCGCTTCGGTGCCGTCAACGAACTCGGTGTGTTTGCCATGACGGGGCAAGGCATGCGAGAGGTGAGCAACCCCTCTGCCATCTTCCTCAGTCGGGGTGAAGATCAAGCGCCAGGCTCCATCGTCATGGTGATCTGGGAGGGCACCCGGCCGCTGCTGGTGGAGTTGCAGGCGCTGGTAGATTACTCCCAGCTATCCAACCCACGTCGGGTGGCGGTGGGGATGGATCACAACCGGCTCGCCATGCTGCTGGCTGTGCTGCATCGTCACGGCGGGCTGCAGATGGCGGATCAGGATGTCTTCATCAACGTGGTGGGGGGCGTCAAGGTTGAAGAGACCAGTGCGGATCTGGCGCTGTTGCTGGCCATGGTTTCCAGCTTTAGAGATCAGGCCCTGCCCAAAGATCTGGTCGTGTTTGGCGAAGTGGGCCTGTCCGGCGAGATCCGTCCCGTGCCATCTGGGCAAGAACGGTTGCAGGAGGCCGCCAAGCATGGTTTCCGCCGGGCCATAGTGCCCCACGCCAACGCGCCCAAGCATCCCATAGAGGGAATGGAAGTGGTGCCGGTGAAAAAACTGGCCGATGCGCTGGAAGCCTTGTGATCATTGAGGCAGCTGCACTCTAAAACGTAGCTTTAACTGATTCCCGACAATAAAAGGAGCGCCATCGGCGCTCCTTTTATTGCATCTGGAGGGGGCCTCAGGGGTGAGGGTGTTCCAGATGTTCGTTCAGAAGTTGCTCCAGTTCACGGTGCAGCAAGTCTTCATCTCCGACGTTGAGCTCGATCATCCGTTTGAGATGGGTCGCGCTGTCAATATCTATGTGGTGACAGTAGAAACCCAGTTTCTTGCTGGCCTCATGGGTCAGTACAACTTGCATCTTGATCTCAATGTCGCTGCCGCTCAGGACAAAACCGAGCTCGTACTCCTTGTTATCATTGCTTTCCCAGTCATTGGGCCGGATCAACAGCGCGCCCTGCAGGGAGACATCGACCAGTTGGGTCCGCCATTTCTTATCGCCCTGGACGAGGTCGGCCATGGTCAAGTAGAGGATCCGTGAAAAACGGCGACGCTCGGACATTCTCATCTCCTGTCAGCAATAGAGTTTGATGCTAAAGGTCATGACATAGAGTGTAATGCACCTTGCGCATCAGGATCTTGAACTGGCTCCGAAATTGGTTATCAAACCTGTTGGGTGCTGAGTGACTCTACCACTTGCAACGCCTTGACCAGTCGATCCTCTTGTTTGAAGCGATCCTCCAGCACAGGGCCTAGTTGATTCAAGTCTTCGTCCAATAGCAGCAACTGAGCCTCATCAGCGTTGCTGTACTTGTCGTTGAATTCCAGAGCACATTCGGTGCATGCCCGAATATGGGGATAGATACGCTTGGCCAGTTCCAGTTTGTCGCCGCTGGCTTTTTCGAAGGCAGTAACGACATGGTTGTAGATCTCGAAGTGGCCGGCACTGACGTAGTCAACCAGCTGTTCACAGAAGCGTTGCAGTTCGACATGACCGGGGAGCGAACGTTGCTTGGTGCGGGCGGGAGTCAGGCCGGCCAGCCGCATGTATTCGACCAGCAGAGCCTGTCTGGCATCCAGCCAGTCATCGATAGCTCTGTGTTTTCCTGCCAATGCGCGTTTGGTTTGTTCCAGTTCAGTTAACATAATCCCTCCGTGGGGCATAGGCATGGAGTGCTATCGTTACAGGCCTCCGGCCTTTCTTATTGACTGACGACACCCTCCTATAACTAGGGAAAATCCAGTTGACCGTCAATAGGGGCGTGGGGATATTGTTATACCAGATGGTGTTTCGGCTACAAGACGCCATCATTTTCTTTTCTCTTCCTGTCAATCACGATAACGAAGGGACAAGATATGTGACTATTTCCGCAGATCTTGATGAAAACCCCAGCATTCAAGCCAATCTGGCTGATAAAGCCTTTGCCTGAGTGTTTTTTTTTGAATAGAGTGACCCAGTGCTAAATGCCCGATCATAAAGGAAATGTTATGAACAAAGCTCAACTTGTCGATGCAATCGCAGCCAAAGCAGATCTGAGCAAAGCTCAGGCCAAAGTTGCTCTGGAAGAGATCATCAATGGTATTACCCAGAGCCTGAAAGAAGGCGATGCTGTGCAGTTGGTGGGTTTTGGTACCTTCAAGGTGAACCATCGCGCTGGCCGTACCGGCCGTAACCCGCAAACTGGTAAAGAAATCCAGATTGCAGCCGCGAATGTGCCGTCCTTTGTGGCAGGCAAGGCGCTCAAAGACGCCGTCAAGTAATCCCCCAAAACCCGGCGCCAGCCGGGTTTTTTATTGCCATCGTCAGCGGAAATTGTTTCAGATACACTCAAGATATGGCGTGCGCCGTAGTGAGGTGGATGATGGAACAAAAAAATGCCATTCGGCAGGTTGCCGTACCTTGGGCTCCGTCCCGCCAACTCCCTCCAGGCCTGGTTGTGGCCGAACTTCATCAGGATATCTGGAGTGATTCCCTGACCGTCATGCTGGGTCGGGCGCGCAGCATAGATCTGCCGCCACAGATCCTGTGCCGGGTCTATTTTCGCCATATCTTCGCCGTGCGGGTGATGGAGGACTGTGATCTGTCGGAAGGCAAGGAGAGCCATTCTATCGAGGAGCAGATCCAGCTCATCACCCCGTCCCGTTTTGCCAGCTGGTTCCATCAAGAGTCGGAAGGTCTGCATCTGGATGAGGATCTGCAGCACTATCGCATCTCGACCTGGGACTACTGTGCCGACGTGTTGACTTCATTTGCGCCCGAACTGCAGTTTGTGGACAAGGGGGAGTAGCGTCAGCGCGATGACCACGCATAGAAAAGCCGGTAACACCTAGTGTTACCGGCTTTTTCATTGGTGAGCGGGGACAAGGATCAGCCCAGCAACTGTTCCCTGTGCAGGCCCAGCACGATCAGCAGCCCAATAAAGTAGAAGGCGCTGAGCTTGAGACCGAGGATAGCGAGCAAGCCCGCACAGAGCCGGACCAGCGCCTTGTGCAGCCATGAACCAGTGAAGCGATACATGATTACTCCACCGACTCGGCGTTGGCGAATTCCGGCACTTTGGCCATGGCATCCAGCACGACCTGAATGCCGGCACCCGGCTTGCAGGCATTCTCGCTCAGGTGACGACGCCAGGCGCGGGCACCCTGCATGTTCTGGAACAGCCCCAAAATGTGGCGGGTCATGTGGGAGAGGTAGTTGCCCTTGGCCAGCTCCTGCTCCATGTAGGGCAGCATCATCCGTATCACCTCATGACGGCTCGGAATGGCGTTGTTCTGGCTAAACACCAGATTGTCCACCTGCGCCAGAATGTAGGGGTTCTGATAGGCTTCGCGTCCCATCATGACGCCATCCACCTGCTGCAAATGCTCGAGGGTCTGCTCCATGGAGGTGACACCGCCGTTGAGGGCGATGGTCAGCTCGGGGTAATCCTGCTTGACCCGATAGACGCGGGGATAATCAAGGGGCGGGATTTCGCGGTTCTCTCGCGGGCTCAGACCGCTCAACCAGGCCTTGCGGGCATGAACGATAAAGGTATCGCAACCGGTATCGCGCACCTGCTCGATGAAGGCCTGCAGAAATTCGTAGGAGTCCTGATCGTCGATGCCGATGCGGGTCTTCACTGTCACCGGAATATCCACCACGTCGCGCATCGCCTTGACGCAGTCGGCCACCAATGCAGGTTCGCCCATCAGACAGGCGCCAAAGCGGCCGTTTTGTACCCGATCGGAGGGACAGCCGACATTGATGTTCACCTCGTCATAGCCGCGCTCCTGTGCCAGTCTGGCGCAGTGGGCGAGATCGGCCGGGTTGCTGCCACCCAGCTGCAGGGCGATAGGGTGCTCCTGCTCGCTATAACCCAGATAATCTCCCTTGCCGTGGATGATGGCACCCGTGGTCACCATCTCGGTATACAACAAGGTCTGGCGAGTCATCAGACGATGGAAATAACGACAATGCCGATCGGTCCAGTCCAGCATGGGGGCGATGGAAAAACGCTGCGCCTGCATAAAAATCATCCGGGTTGGCTAAACAAAGGGGGCGGATTTTACCACAACGTGAGGCAGCCCCAGAAAATGAATTTTGTCACCGCGCCAAAGGGGGCCCTGTGATAGTATCCGGCTAATAAAAAGGGTATCGCGTGATCATGAATCAAGACCAACTTTTACAACGAGCCGAGCGACTCTGCGAACAACGCGGGATCCGATTCACCCCTACTCGGCGCCAGGTATTCACTCTGCTGGCTGCCCACGGCAACGCCATCAGCGCCTATGATTTGTTAGCCCAGCTGCAGCAAACCGAGGCTCATGCCAAGCCGCCAACTGTCTATCGGGCGCTTGATTTTCTGCTCGAACAGGGTTTTGCCCACAAGGTGGAGTCGCTCAACGCCTTCATATTCTGTTGTCACTTTGACCATGCTCATCCCATGCAACTGCTGATCTGTGATCGATGTGGCGATGTGGTCGAACTCCATGACACGGCGATCGACAGCGCGTTTTCCGAGCAGGCCCATCAGCATGGTTTTACTATTACCAATAAGACGATAGAGGCACATGGCCAATGTGCGCGCTGTACGCCCACCGTAGGACATCAACATGAAGGCTGATTTTGTAAACCCGTTCCTGCTTTCCCTGCTCAATGTGCTCTCAACCATGGCGCAGTTGGAGCTGAAACCGGGTAAACCCAAGCGCAAGATGGATGAACTGGCGCGAGGCGATGTCTCCGGCCTCATCGGCATGGTGGGCCCGCAGACCCGTGGCTCGCTTTCCATCAGCTTCGAGAAGGGGTTGGCGCTGGAGATCATGCGTCGCATGCTGGGGGAGGCTCCCGCCACCATCAATGAAGAAGTGACCGACATGGTGGGCGAGATCACCAACATGGTCACCGGTGGTGCCAAGCGCATGCTGGGAGAGAAAGGTTACGAGTTCGACATGGCGACCCCCATCATAGTCTCGGGCCCTAACCACACCATCACCCACAGGGCCGATGGCACCAAGATCATGATGCCGTTTGAGTCAGATTACGGCCGGGCCACCATCGAAATCTGCTTCGAGTAACTCTATGTGGAAAGCGCTGAAGTGGTTCTTCATCGGCTGGGCTCTGTTGCTCATCCTGTCTGATATCCAGATCAACACCTCGCTCTACAAGTACAACGACAACAAGGTGGTGGTGAGCTTTCCACGCTGGCAGGCAGACAGACCCTGGTGCACCTTCCTGTGGCACGCCGGTCGGGTCGAGACCCACTGGTATGGCTTGGAAGGCAGACCCAAACCGGTAGAGTCCCTGCTGTGAAATCGACGACAAATCAAAGAAACAAAAGAGGCCAGCATATGCTGGCCTCTTTTTTATTGGTTTGAGAGTGGTCAGGCGGCTTCAACAGCCAGCTTCTCGCTGGAACGCACCACAACGCCAAGGCCACAGGCCAGCAGGGTTGGCAGCAACCAGGCCAGGCCCTTGTCAAACAGCGGCAGGAAGGCAAAGGCATCCATCTTCATGCCGGCAGCGCCCAGACCATCCAGGCAACCGAACAGGAATGCCACCATCAAGACGGAGCGGAACACCAGACGAGGACGACCGAAGTAACCTTTCAGGAAGGTGACCAGCACCAAAGCCACAGCGACCGGATAGATGGCGACCAGCACCGGAATGGAGAGGCTGATGAGCTGGCTCAGACCCACGTTGGCGACGACGGCACAGATGGCACCCAACAGCACGACCAGCTTCTTGTAAGCCACACCCGTGAGGTTGTGGAAGAAGTCGGAGCAGGCGGAGATGAGACCAACGGCCGTAGTGAAGCAGGCCAGGGTGATGATGGCCGCCAGGATGAACTGACCCGGCTGGCCGAACAGGCTCAGCACGTAGGCGTTGACGATGGCACCGCCATTGCTGACATCGGTGGCCACGCCGGCTGCGGTGTTACCCAGCTGGAACAGGGAGACATAGACCACGGACAGACCGATGGCCGAGATGATGCCGGCGATGGCCAGATATTTGAACTGGCTCTTGTAGTCGTGGATGCCTTTTTGACGCAGCAGATCGACGATCAGGGCGCCAAACATCAGAGATGCCAGGGTGTCCATGGTGTTGTAGCCTTCCAGGATCCCTTTCACGAAGGGACCATTCTGGTAGTCACCGGACGCGGCTGGCATGGTACCTTGCGGCGCGACGAACACACCCACGGCCAGGGTCAGCAGCAGCAGCATCAACACCGGGGTCAGGTACTTGCCGATGGCATCCATCAGCTTGCCCTGATTCATGGAGACCAGGATGGCCACACCGAAGAAGATCACAGTGTAGGCAGCCAGACCGGCCTGGCCCATGTCACCAATGAAGGGCTTGAGGCCCATCTCGTAGGCCACCAGGCCGGTACGGGGAGCCGCAAAGGCGGGGCCAATGATGATGTAGATGGCGACCGCCAGTGCGGTTGCCAATCCGGCAGGCAGCAACTTGGTCATGCCGGCCCAGCCATTGCCCGCCTTGGCGACGGCGAGGATGGTGATGAGGGGCAGGCCCACGGCGGTCACCAGGAAGCCCAGCATGGCCAGGGAGAGGTGCTCGCCTGCCATATAGCCAGCCAGCGGCGGGAAAATGATGTTACCGGCGCCCAAATAGAAGGCAAAGGTCATGAAGCCCAATCCGAGTACATCGGATAATGTGAGTGATTTCGTCAAGTTCAACCTCGTCTGTCTTGTAAACTATTGCTTGTTATAGTTTTTTATTGGTCAGTGACCGGCGTTGTTCAGGGGTAAAAAAAAGGAGCCCCGCGTGTTTTTTCATCATAACCAGTGGTTTGAGCTGGTCTGGAGCGGGCGCTCGTTTGAGAGTCAGCATAATGGCGTGAAAAAATAGTTCAAGACGAAATTTACATCTTCAAATAGAAGGGGTGGGTCAGTTGGATGTATCTGTCGGAATAGGCTCCATCAGCAGAATGGATCACAATCTCACCCTGCTCACACCTGTTTAATCCTCTGCCAAGTACCAATAAAACACGATTTGCCTCTTTACCTGCTCTGGTGATAACAGCTGTATAACAAACGCCATGCAGATCATAATCCGTCGAGGCGCATAAAATTTCATCGGCCATGGCGGTCGGAACGACCAGTGCGACCTGACCATCGGGGGCCAGCAGCCGGTCGCAGGCGGCCAGCAGATCCCGGCTGCCGAGTGATCCCGTATGGCGGGCCAGCGCCCTTGCCGGATCGCTGAATGACTGGCCCGCCACGAAATAGGGCGGGTTGGAGACGATGAGATCGTAGGGAGAGGCCTGATAATCCTGAATAGCGTTTTCCACTATGTTGACCCGTGAGGCCCAGGGGGAGGCCGCCACGTTCTCGCGCGCCTGCGTCGCTGCATCCATATCCAGTTCTACCCCATCGATGAGGCAGTCGGATCGGCTGCGCTGGGCCAGCATCAGGGCAATCAGGCCGCTGCCGCTGCCAATGTCCAGTACCCGGCGGGCGTCGGCAACCGGTGCCCAGGCACCCAGCAGTATGCCGTCCGTGCCGACTTTCATGGCGCAGCGGTCGTGCTCGACGTGAAACTGTTTGAAGGTAAAACCACTATTTCGTCCCATCTGACCCCCACCATATGCCGGCTACACAGAAAATGGTCGGCGATTATAGCGACTAAGCCACAGTCACCATAGGAGCCGACGACATAATCGCCTATAATCTGCCGTTTCCTTAATGACCGAGTATTGCCATGAGCCAGTCCTTTGATGATTTCGACCTGAATCCAGCCCTCAACCGGGCCTTGGCCGAGATGGGATTCACCCGCCCCACCACCATCCAGCAGATGGTGCTGGAGCCAGCCCTGGACGGCCGCGATATTCTGGCATCCGCTCCGACCGGTACCGGCAAGACGGCCGCCTTCCTGCTGCCCGCCCTGCAACATCTGCTGGACTTCCCGCGCCGCAAGCCAGGCCCGTGCCGCATGCTGATCCTGACTCCGACTCGCGAACTGGCCCTGCAGGTCACCGCCCACGCCAAGGCGCTGGCGGTGCACACCAACCTCAGCATCGAAACCATCATCGGCGGCGTCAGCCACGACGAGCAGCTGCCTGCTCTGACCAAGACCACTGACATAGTGGTGGCCACCCCGGGTCGTCTGCTTGAGTACATCGAGAAAGAGGAGTTCGAGAGCCACGACATCGAGGTGCTGGTGCTGGATGAAGCGGATCGCATGCTGGACATGGGTTTCATCAAGGACGTGAACCGCATCGTGGCCGAGGCGCGCTATCGCAAGCACACCATGCTGTTCTCCGCCACTCTGGAAGGAGCCGGCCTCGAGAAGTTTGCCAACGAGATCCTCAACGAGCCGGTGGAGCTGCATGCCGAACCGCCCCGCAGCGAGCGTCGTCCCATCACCCAGTGGGTGCATCTGGCCGATGACGCCGCCCACAAGCTGGCCCTGTTGGTGCATATCCTGAAAGATCCCGAGACCCAGAAGGCCATCGTCTTCGTCAGAACCCGTGAACGGCTGGCGGAGCTCTCCGGCCAGTTGCAGGCGGCCGGCGTTTCCTGCGCCTGGATCCGGGGCGAGATGGAGCAGAGCAAGCGCATCGAATCGATCCGCAAGTTCCACGCTGGAGAAGTGCCTTTCCTCATTGCCACCGACGTTGCCGCCCGTGGCATTGACCTGCCCAACGTCAGCCATGTCATCAACTACGACATGCCTTATGGCACCGACGTGTATGTGCACCGCATCGGTCGGACCGGCCGCGCGGGCAACCGTGGTTGTGCCATCAGCCTGGTGGAAGCGCACGACATGGGCATGGTCGCCAAGATAGAGCGTTACACCGAGGAGCGCCTCAAGCGTCGGGTGATCGACGAACTGCGTCCCAAGCACAAAGAGGCGCGGGTACCGGTGAAGAAGAAAAAGCCGAAGGATGGCAAGAAGAAGAGTGCCAAGAAGAAAAAGAAATAAGCTCATGCCTGCTGCAACGGCCATCCTCGGATGGCCGTTTTGCTTGCTACCTACGGCGAATGTGGCTGTGTTCGCGGATTGCGCGCAGAAAAAAGCCGACGCATAAACGTCGGCTGATAAAAAGTGCTTACAACAGAGGATTCACGTATTCAGACTCGGGGATCCTGAATTTGGTTCCCTCTTTCTGTAATTAATTTTCGGCGCGTTTAAACATCAGGGTCTGAGCATCAGACTCTTCTGGCACGAAGTAGTAACCCTCAACGTTGAAGCCGGTCAATTGTTCCACTTCGGTCAGCCGGTGCTTGATGATGTGACGGGCCATCATGCCGCGCGCCTTCTTGGCGTAGAAGCTGATGATCTTGAACTGGCCGTTCTTCTCATCCTTGAACACGGGGGTGACGATCCGCCCTTGCAGGCGCTTGGGTCGTACCGACTTGAAATATTCGTCGGAGGCCAGGTTGATCAGCACATCATCCCCTTGCGCCACCAGCGCCTGATTGAGCCGCTCCGTGATGATGTCGCCCCAGAACTGATAGAGATCCTTGCCACGGGCGTTATCGAGCCGGATCCCCATCTCCAGCCGATACGGCATCATGAGATCGAGCGGGCGCAGCATGCCGTAGAGGCCGGACAACATGCGCAGGTGCCCTTGGGCAAAATCGAGATCCGCTTCGCTGAAATCCTCCACTGCCAGACCCGTGTAGACATCCCCCTTGAAGGCCAGCAGCGCCTGACGAGCGTTGGCCGGAGTGAAATCCGGCTGCCAATCGGCAAACCGGGCGGCGTTGAGACCGGCCAGCTTGTCGCTGATCTTCATCAGGCTGGCGATCTGATCCGGCGTCAGCTGGCGGGCGCGGCCGATCAGTTCGGCGGAGTGGTCCAGCAGCTCGGGTTGGGTGAAACGGGAAGTCACCAGCGGCGACTCGTAGTCCAGCGTCTTGGCCGGGGAAACCACAATCAACATAACGATCCTTTATAGCGGTGACATACGCCCCTCATTCATCCAGGGTGACGTTGTCGAGTGTGCCTGCACCCATCTGCTCACGGCCGGACAGCTTGATCAGCAGTCTCAGGTCGTTGGCCGAGTCGGCATGGGCAAGGGCCTCACTGTAGCCAATTTGGCCGGCACAGAACAGGGTGAACAACGCCTGATCGAAGGTCTGCATGCCGAGCTCGGTGGACTTGGTCATCACCTCCTTGAGGCGATGCATCTCCCCCTTGCGGATGATGTCGGTGATGAGCGGGGTGTTGAGCAGCACCTCGAAGGCCGCGAAACGGCGGCGACCGTCCACGCTCGGCAGCAGTTGCTGGGCCACGATGGCGCGCAGGTTGAAGGAGAGATCGAACAGGAACTGGCGGTGCTTCTCCTGCGGCACCAGGTGAAGGATGCGATCCAGCGCCTGGTTGGCATTGTTGGCGTGCAGGGTGGCGAGACAGAGGTGACCCGTCTCGGCAAATTGCAGCGCAAACTCCATGGTCTCCTGGCTGCGGATCTCGCCGATCAGGATCACGTCCGGCGCCTGGCGCAACGAGCTCTTCAGCGCCACGTCGAACGACTCCGTGTCTATCCCCACCTCCCGCTGGGTGATCAGGCTGCGGCCGTGCTGGTGCACGAACTCCACCGGATCTTCCACCGTCAGGATATGTCCATCGGCGTGCTGGTTGCGAAACCCAATCATGGCTGCCTGGGTGGTGGACTTGCCAGCGCCGGTGGCGCCGACGAACAGCACAAGCCCGCGCTTGGCCATGGCCACCTCCTGCAAGATGGGGGGCAGGGTCAGCTCGTCGAAGGTCGGGATCCGGGTCTCGATACGTCGCAGCACCATGCCGGGCAGATCCTGCTGCCAGAAGGCGCTGACCCGAAACCGGCCAAGATCCTCGCGGTGGATGGCGTAGTTGGCTTCCTTGGTGCGGATGTAACGCTCGAAGTGCTCCTGGCTTAATGTCTCCTTGACCAGAGTCAGGGCGCTCTTCTTGTCGAGAGGTTCTGCCCCCAGAGACTGCAGATGGCCGTTCACCTTGAGGGTGGGGGGCGTACCGACCGTGATGAACAGATCCGAACCTTTGCGTGCGACCAGTTCGGTCAACAGAGCATCCAGACTCATAACGACTCCTTCCTTAGGTCCGTTGTGCTTAAACGCTATTGGGGTCGACCGCCTTGGCCTTGGCATCCAGCGAGGCCACCACACCACGGCTGACCAGCTGCTTGAGGCTCTGATCCATGGTCTGCATGCCGTGGGTCATCCCGGTCTGGATCACAGAGTAGAGCTGGGCGATCTTGTCTTCCCGAATGAGGTTGCGCACCGCGGGTATGCCCATCATGATCTCATGCGCCGCCACCCGGCCACCGCCGATCCGCTTGAGCAGGGTCTGGGAGATGACGGCCCGCAGCGATTCGGAAAGCATGGAGCGCACCATGTCTTTTTCCGCACCGGGGAAGACGTCGATGATACGGTCTATGGTCTTGGCCGCCGACGAGGTGTGCAGGGTGCCAAACACCAGGTGGCCCGTCTCGGCCGCCGTCATGGCCAGGCGTATGGTCTCGAGATCGCGCATCTCACCCACCAGAATGATGTCGGGGTCTTCCCGCAGTGCCGAGCGCAGGGCGTTGCTGAAGCTCTTGGTGTCGCGGTGTACTTCCCGCTGGTTCACCAGGCAGCGCTTGTTCTCGTGCACGAATTCGATGGGGTCTTCGATGGTGAGTATGTGGTGGTGGAAGTTCTCGTTGATGTAGTTGACCATGGCCGCCAGTGTGGTCGACTTGCCCGAGCCGGTCGGGCCTGTCACCAGCACCAGGCCGCGGGGGTATTCGGCAATCTTGCGAAAGATCTCGGGGGCATCGAGATCCTCCAGACTCAGCACAGTGCTGGGGATGGTACGAAACACGGCGCCCGAGCCGCGCGCCTGCTGGAAGGCGTTGACCCGGAAGCGGGCCAGGTTGGGTACCTCGAACGAGAAGTCCACCTCGAAGTTCTCCTCCAGCTCCTTGCGCTGGTGGTCGTTCATAATGTCGTAAATGAGGGCATGCACTTCCCTGTGCTCCAGGGCGGGCAAATTGATCTTGCGAACCTCGCCATCAACCCGGATCATCGGGGGAACCCCGGCCGAGAGGTGTAGATCCGAGGCTTTATGCTTTACACTGAAAGCCAATAACTCTGTGATATCCATAGATTTGTCATTCTCCCATCACAAGATCACTAACGAAATATGAGCCAGATTGCCGAGCACCTGCTTCAGGTCAAGGAACGTATTGTACAAGCCGCGAGCCAGTCGGGTCGTTGTGTCGATCACATCCACCTGCTTGCGGTCAGCAAAACCAAGCCACTTGAGGCCATTCGTGAGGCCTATGTCGCCGGCCAGCGCCGCTTCGGTGAATCTTATGCCCAGGAAGCGGCCACCAAGATAGATCTCCTGCGCGAACAGGCCGTCTGTGCAGACATAGAGTGGCACTTTATCGGTCCGCTGCAATCAAACAAATCCCGGCTGGTTGCCGAGCGGTTCGACTGGGTACAGAGCGTGGACAGAGACAAGCTGATCGAGCGCCTCAACCACCAGCGTCCTGCCGGGTTGGCACCGCTAAATGTCTGTCTGCAAATCAATATTAGCGGAGAGAGCAGCAAATCCGGAACGACTGAGCAAGAGATTTTCCGCCTCGCCGCGCTGGTCTCCCACAGCGAACGGCTGGTATTGCGGGGGCTGATGGCCATCCCGGAGCATACCAGTGACGAAGTTGTATTGGCCGCCCAGATGGTGCGCATGCAGACTCTGTTCACCGAGCTTGCGCGACAATACCCGAGTGTCGATACCCTTTCGATGGGCATGACTGAGGATCTTGAGCTGGCGATCGCCCATGGCAGTACTATGGTGCGGGTCGGTACCGCCATCTTCGGTGCCCGTGACTATTCATAGGCAAGACCACCTGATGCAATATGGAACCCGCGCCGTTATCGGCGCAGGCAGTGCAGGTGTTTGCAGCCATTTCATCCACAGGAGTGTTTGATGCAGCAGAGAATCCTCGCCTTTATCGGCGCAGGCAACATGAGCCGCAGTATCATTGCCGGCCTGATCCAGGCGGGTTATCCGGCCGAACGTATCATAGCCGCCAATCCCAGCCGTCCCAAGCTGGATGCGCTGGCGAGCGACTACGGTATTCGCATCACCCAGAATAATGCCGAGGCGGCCCGTGAGGCTGACGTCATAGTGCTGGCGGTCAAGCCTCAGTTGATGGCTGGCATGCTGAGTGCGCTGGTTGATGAGTTGGGGTTGCTGGCGGGCAAGCTGCTCATTTCCATCGCCGCCGGCATCAAGGTGGCACGCCTTGCCGAGATGGCGGGCGGTCACGCGCGCATCATTCGCACCATGCCCAATACCCCCTCGCTGCTGGGGCTGGGCATGACGGGTCTCTACGCCCCTGAGCATATTACCGCCAGTGATCGTGACGTTGCCGAGCAGATGATGCAGGCCGTTGGCAAAACCCTCTGGGTAGAGCAGGAGTCTGGCATCAACGGCGTCATCGCCGCAGCGGGCAGTGCTCCGGCTTACTTCTTCCTGTTTATGCAGGCGATCGCGGAGGAGGCGCAAGCCATGGGCTTCAGTCCGGAGCAGGCGCGCCTGCTGGTGCAGCAGACGGCGCTGGGTGCCGCTGCCATGGTGGAGCAGAATCCTGATCTGTCGCTGCAAACCCTGCGTGAGCAGGTGACCAGCAAGGGTGGCACCACAGCCGAGGCCATCAAGACATTCCAGGAACAGGGGCTGATGCCGCTGACCGCTCACGCCATGCAGGCGGCCGTCACACGGGCCGCCGAGATGGAAACTCTTTTCTGAACACTCTCTTCGTAGACCAGGAGCTCAGATGAATACCGCTTACTTTCTGATTAACACTATTTTTGATCTCTACCTGATGGTGGTGCTGTTGCGCGTCTGGTTGCAGTGGGCCCGCGCCGACTTCTACAACCCCATGAGCCAGATGGTGGTTAAGGTGACCAATCCGCTGGTGATACCGCTGCGCCGGGTCATTCCGGGCTTCGGCGGGCTGGACATGGCCTCGGTGCTGCTGGCGCTGATCATCGCCTTCGCCAAGCTGGCGCTGCTCAAGAGCATGAACGTGCTGCTGGCCGACTGGCTCACCCTCAGCCTGTTTGCCGCCTTGACCGTGCTGAAGAAAGCGGGCTCCATGATCTTCTGGGTGCTGCTGGTTCGCGCCATTCTGAGCTGGGTCAGCCAGGGGCGCAATCCCATCGAATACGTGATGCACCAGCTGACCGAGCCCTTCCTGGCCCCAATTCGTCGTATCCTGCCGGCATTGGGCGGACTGGATCTTTCCGTGCTGGTCGCCTTTATCGGGCTGCAGGCCATAAACTATCTGTTGGGTGATCTGTTCGGCCAGCTGTGGTGG
Source organism: Aeromonas enterica (assembly GCF_054052465.1). Classification (NCBI taxonomy): domain Bacteria; kingdom Pseudomonadati; phylum Pseudomonadota; class Gammaproteobacteria; order Aeromonadales; family Aeromonadaceae; genus Aeromonas; species Aeromonas enterica. Next base: position 135,485 of record NZ_JBSTYL010000009.1, read on the forward strand.
ATGATTTGATGGCAGCCGTCGTGCTGGAAGGGGATGAGCTGATATTGCATCTGATGATCCAGCCCAAGGCGAGTCGGGATCAGATCGTCGGTCTGCACGGAGAGGAATTGAAAGTGGCCATCACGGCACCGCCGGTGGATGGTCAGGCCAACAGCCACTTGATCAAGTATCTGGCCAAGCAGTTCAAGGTGGCCAAGGGGCAGGTTCGCATCGTGCGCGGGGAGCTGGGACGGCACAAGACGGTCGCCATCGAGGCGCCCAGGCAGATCCCCGCCGAGGTCAGTGCTCTGCTGGAAACTCTGGGTTAATAGGGAAGGATGACACCATGAAAACAGCCTGGATAAGCTGCCTGCTGGCATTGTTGATGACCTTGCCGCTGCGGGCGGAACAGATGAAGGCGTTGGGGCCCTGGCAGGTGCACTACAGCGCCTTCAATTCCAGCTTCCTCACCCCGGATGTTGCCAAGGCCTATGGCCTGGAACGCAGTCGCTACAACGGCATCGTCAATATTGCCGTGCAAAACAAGCAGGGTGTGGCGCAGGCCGTTGGCATCACTGGCGAGGCCAAGAACCTTATCGGTACGATCCGTACCTTGACCTTCCAGGAGGTCAAGGAGGGAAATGCCATCTACTATCTGGCAGTGTTGCCTTATCGCAACGAGGATACCTACCAGTTCACCCTGAAGATCATGGGGGAGGGACAACAGCAGACGCTGACCTTCCAGCAGACCTTCTACGTCGACTGAGGCGGTTGCCCTGCTTGCCGAATGAAAAAAGCCCCGAACTCAGGTTCGGGGCTTTTTTCATGGCGTGGCGTCAGCTGGCCGGGGCGAAGTCGTGGATCTCGCCCGATCGCGGAGTGAAGCGAGGATCCTGATCCCGGTTGTGCTCCACCCACTCCATGGCCTGGCAGAAGCTCTCCTGCCTGGCAAACTCGTCGCGCACCTGATCGATAGCCCGCTCGGCACTGCGCCGCTCCATCTTGCTTGCCTTGCGATCGCTGAACTGTTTTTGCTGGGCCAGCATCCAGTCCGTGAATGCCTGACGGCATTGCGACTCGTTGGCCGCCCGGGTTGGCAACACGACTAGCAGAAGGATCATCAATAAATAACGCATAACAAACCGGCTATGGGGGAGTGGGGGTTGATGGCAGGGGCGGCATTTTATGCCGAAAACATGAGCATGAACAGAGGGGAAAGCGGGGCCGACGAGTGGCCGGCCCCGGGCAGGATCAGTGTTTGACGAGGTAGATCTGGCGGCTGTAGGCCACGTCTTCCGGATTGTTGATGGGATATCCCTTGAGCCAGGGTTTGATCAGTCGGGCGTTGGTGTATTGATAGATGGGAGCGATCGGCGCCTCATCCTGCAATATGGTTTCGGCCTGATCGAACAGCCGGGCCCGCTCGCGGGGATCCTGACTGCTGACCGCCTTGGTCAGCAGGGCATCGTAGCTGGCGTTGGCGAAGTGGGCCATGTTGCCGCTGTGGTGGGAACCCCACAGACCGAGAAAAGCGGAGGGGTCGTTGTAATCGGCCACCCAGGAGGAGCGGATCACCTCGAACTGGCCGCTCTGGCGGCTGTCGAGATAGGTTTTCCACTCCTGGTTGGTGAGCTCGACCTGGGCGCCCAGCTTCTGCTTCCAGAGGTTGGCGATGGCCAGCGCCATCTTCTTGTGAATTTCCGCCGTGTTGTAGAGCAGAGTCAGCTTGAGTGGCTTGCCCGGGCCGTAACCGGCCTCCTTGAGCAGCGCCTTGGCCTTCTCATCCAGCGCCTGCTGGCTGCTGCTGGAGAGCAGGTTGGCCTTGGGCTCGAAACCGGCCACCACGTCCGGGGTGAAGTGATAGGCCGGTTTCTCGCCTGTGCCCAGCACCTTGGCGGCGATGAGGCTGCGGTCGATGGTGTAGGAGAGCGCCTTGCGCACCCGCACATCGTTCAGCGGCGGCTGTTGGGTGTTGAAGGCGTAGTAATAGGTGCCGAGTTGATCCGGGGTATGGACCTCACCCGGGATCTGCTGCATCAGCTTGTGATACTGCTCCTTGGGGAAGGACTCGGTGATGTGCAGGTCACCGGCCAGGTAGCGGTTGGTGGCGGCGGTTTCCTGGTTGATGGGCACGAAGGTAACTTTGGTCAACACGGTATGGGCGCGATCCCAGTAATAGGGATTGGGGGTCAGCTCCAGCTTCTCGTTCACCACCCGATGGCTCAGTACGAAGGCGCCGTTGCCAACCAGCTTGCCGGGCTGCGTCCACTGGTTGCCATATTGCTCCATGCTGGCCTGGTGCAGCGGTGACAGGCTGGGGTGGGTCAGCAGGCTCAGGAAATAGGGCACTGGCTGGGAGAGGGTCACTTGCAGTGTGTGCTCGTCGAGCGCCTTGACCCCAAGCTCGCTGGGGGCCAGCTTGCCGGCCACTATCTCGTCCACCTTGTCGAAGCGGGCCAGCTGGGCAAACCAGGCGAAGGTCGCGGCCTCTTTCGGATCGACCAGTTTGCGCCAGCCGTAGACGAAGTCGGCTGCCTTGACCTTGTCACCGTTGGACCAGCGCGCATCCGGTCGCAGATGGAAGGTAAACTGCTGATTATCCTTGTTGTCCCAGCTGGCGGCCACGCCAGGCAGCACCTTGCCGTCAGGCCCCTGAGTCAGCAGTCCCTCGTAGAGATCCCGCAATACCTGCAGCTCGGGCAGGCCGACCAGTTTGAGCGGGCTCAGGCTTGCCGGTTCATCTTTCAGATGACGTACGACGGCTTGTTCGGCGGCGAGTTGAGTGCCGGGCGGAACATCGGCTGCCTGGACACAGGCGCAGCCCAGCAGGGCCAGCAAGGGACTCCATCCTTTCATGGCTAATCCTTCAAATAGTGTGAAGCGGGGAGAAAACTCGGCGAGAAATGATCGCCGGCAGACGGGAAATCATGATATCCCGTTTGCTGGTCAGACCGCCAGTATGAGTCCCGTGATTTCAGGGACGCGATGGAACCTTAGTTGACCCGCTGATCCGCTGTCAGGGGGAGAGGAGTGAACGATGAGAGCATGGATCCTGTTGGCCCTGTCCATCAGTCAGGGCGCCTGGGCGCTGGCGCCTTGTGAGCGTGGGAGTCCGGTCGGCAGCTGGTGCGAGGTGAACATAGATCTGTTGCACCCGACCCAGGGCGGTGTCGGCCAGATCCAGGTCGACAATACTCAGGCAGAGCTGGCGGGAAAGAGCGGGTCGCAGCTAGACAAGTTGATGAAAAAGAAAGAGATCCCCATTGTCATCGCCCCCGATGGCGGTTACTGGCTGGTGGACAGGCATCACCTCACCAAGGCGCTATGGCAGGAGGGGGTGAAGCAGGCCAGGGTCAAGGTGATCGGCCGCCTGCAGGACAAGTCCAGCTTCTGGAGCCAGATGCAGGGCAATCACTGGGCCTGGCTCAAGGACGAGAAGGGGCTGCCGCTGACCCCTGAGCAGTTGCCCGCCCATATCGGCGAGCTGCCTGACTACCCCTATCGCACTCTGGCCGGGTTGCTGCAGGATGCGGGCTATGTCGACAAGCAGGATCAGGTCTATTTCGTCGAGTTTTCCTGGGCCAGCTGGCTCGGTCAGCAGATGGACTGGTTGCCGGTCGATGGTACCAATCTGGCGGATCGTCTCTATCAGGCCAAGCGGCTGGCGTGCAGCAGCAAGGCGGCGACGCTGCCCGGCTATCCCGGCAAGCAGTGTCGGGTCAACCAGTCGCGCAGCGGCAACTGAGCGGATATCTGAAGCAAAAGTGGGGGGCAGTGCTCCCCACTCCATGTTTATGGCTATAGAGCCTGCGGGCGGCGATTTGCACATAGTCACCGATGTGGAGTGTGTTATGTGCCAGAGCAGCTCCCAGCCACTGTCCGGGCTGTGTCTAACGCTGTCGCGGGAGCGATGGCGCACGGCTTTCTTCCTCGTCCCGACCTCTAGTCGTCGCTGTGCCGCTCCTTGAAGCAGATATCGGGATGGTTTATGCGATCAGCTACCTGTGTAGGCCGGGAGTTATGGCTGTGTTTCTCGTTGCATGGATAAGGGATGAATGGCACGAGGAGCACAGCCTAGCGCCTGGGGTAAACGGGGTCGTCACATGAACACTGAGTCCTGACAGTGGAGGCCAGATGAGGGGCCTGGATGGTAAGGCATGGGGGGACGATGCCAACCCGTTGGCACAGAAATGGTACAAATCCTGTACAAACGGTCAGGTTGATATTCATTCTCGACTGGGCATTATGAGGGTCTCACCAATCGATCTGGGAGAGCGTCATGACGAATCATGTCTGGCAGCGTTACATGCTGGAGGCCGAGAGCGCATTTGGGGCAGGTGCGTTTGGCACTGCGGTGTGCCTTTATCAGCAGGCTCTTGCCGAAGTGTACGAACTGACCGATAGGAATCTGGACGAGCTGGCCAGTATGCGGGTGGCCACCTGTCATCGCCTGGCCGACTTCTGGCGTGCCATGGAGGAGCCCGCCTACGAGTTGCGCTACCTCAAGCTGGCTTCCGAGCTGGTGACGGCATTGGTGCCCCAGTGCCCGAATCGGGGATGTGAAGCTATCATCAACGAGCTGGGCTGCTGCCGGGCGGCGCTTATCTCTTTCCTCAAACGCCACCCCAATCCAGAGATTGCCAAATTGATCCGTATGCAGGACAAGGTACAGGGCTACGAATTGAACGGTCGTCTTCGTCTCAACTGAGGATTAGCCTCTGGGTTTGAGCCTTTGCGCGATCCGCTGCTGCGCCTCTTCCCCCTGCAAGGCGAGAGAGAAGGCGCGCGCCTCCAGATCGATGATGAAGTGCACCGCCTGCCTGAGCTCCTGCTTGAGCAGCGCCTTGCTCTTCTGTAGCGCCTTTGGCGGTTTGGCCGCCAGTTTCAACCCCTGTTCACGGGCCAGCGTCAACAGCACATCGGTGGTAACCACCCGGTTGGCGAGGCCCAGACGCAGCGCCTCTTCGGCATCAATGGCTTCGGCCAGCAGCAATAGCTCCGCCGCCTTCAGATGGCCCACGGCGCGTGGCAAGAGCAGGCTGGAGGCAAACTCCGGCACCAGCCCCAGTTCGACGAAAGGCAGTTGTAGCCGGGCATTGTCCGCCAGGTAGACCAGATCGCAGTGCAGCAGCAGCGTGGTGCCTATGCCGACGGCAGGTCCGCCGACTGCAGCCATGATGGGTTTGGGGAAATCGGCCAGGGTATGCAGGAACAGCAAAATGGGGTCGTCCGCCTCCAGCGTGTTCTTGCCCATAAAGTCGGCCAGATCATTGCCGGCAGTGAAGCAATCGCTCTGCCCCTGTATCAGCAATACATGCACGGCGTCATCTTGTGTCGCTTGGTGCAGTGCTTCGGTGAGGGCGAGATACATCTCGGTATTGAGCGCGTTACGCTTGTCGGGGCGATTGAGGGTCAGGGTGAGCAAGCCATCCTGCTGCTCGGCAACGATAATGGGGTCCATGTCTAAATCCTTGTTATCACAGGCTGTCAAAAGCTTACCGCTGCGGTAATCTTCACGGCGTTTAACAACATCATAAAAGGATTTCAACCATGTTTAAACGTACGTTTTATTCCCTGCTGGCGCTGGGACTGGCTGCGCCTGCTCTGGCCAAGGTCGAGGCCGTCGATGGCTATGTGCGGCTGTTGCCACCCGGTTCTCCCAATACCGCCGCTTTCCTGGTGCTGAAGAATGATGCCGACCAGCCGGTCAAGCTGGTGGCTGCCGCCTCGCCCGAAGTGGGCCGGGCCGAACTGCACACCCATCTGCACGAGAATGGAGTTATGAAGATGCGTCAGGTCGAGAGCATCGAGGTGCCGGCAAAAGGGGAAGTGGCGCTCAAACCCGGCAGCTTCCACATCATGCTGTTCGAGGTGCGCGAGCTTTCTCAGGGAACGCCCTTCCCGTTGACTCTGACCATGGATGACGGTCAGAAGCTGGAATTGAGCCTGCCAGTGAAGCCGATTGAACCCATGGCAGGCATGCAGCACTGACATTAATGGACGCTTGTTCAGTTTTTTACACTGTGTATTCCCGTCGCACTGGGTAAAATGATGGCCTTTCCAGTCCATAAGAGAGTGACATGATGAAGAAGACCTTGATTGCCGGTTGTGTGCTGGCCCTGTTCAGCCAGGCTGCCATGGCTGCTGATGACTGGCGTTTTGCGGCGGGTGCCGACGTATGGAACGCGCAAGGCAGCGGCCAGATCGACGGTATTGGCGCCAACGGCAGTTATGACGAGAACTATAACTGGAGCGGCTACTTGCAGCTGGAGCACGGCATCATACTGCTGCCCAACGCCAAGTTCGAAATCTCCGATTTTGGTAGCAGCGGCGGCGCTTTCAACAATGATCTGATGGCCTATGACCTGAGCCTCTACTATCGCCTGTTCAATAACGACCTGTTCCAGATCGATCTGGGTCTGACCGGTCGTCGTTACGATGGCGATTTCAATACTCAGCACTACTCCTATGACAAGGATGTGCTGATGGCTTACACCGGTGCCGAAGTGCGCATCCCGGGTACCGGCTTTGCCGCCTTTGGCGATGCCCGCGTGCAGGATGCCGACAACTATGACTACCGTCTGGGTGGCTCCTACAAGTTCGCTGCCGTCCCCCTCAAGGTACGTGCCGGCTGGCGTGATGCGAGCATGGACTTTGACCGCGTAGATCAGCGAGTTGACGGCTGGTTCATCGGTGGCGAATTCACTTTCTAATCTGGCTGTCAGCTGACGACGAGGAGCGATAATGGGCCACATCATAGTGACAGGGGCGGGATCCGGGCTGGGTCGCGCCCTGACGATAGGACTGGTTGAACGCGGTCATCGGGTCTCCATGATGGGGCGTCGTTATCAGCGGCTGCAGGAACAGGAGCGGCTGCTCGGCAGTGCCGTGATCGGCATCGCCGCCGATCTGGCGCATCACGAGGAAGTTGACGTAGCGTTTGCCGCTGCAGTGGAGTGGGGTGGCCTGCCCGATATGGTGATCCACTGCGCCGGGGTAGGCGAGTTTGGCCCGGTTGGTGTCTACACTGCCGAACAGATCCGCCGGGTGGTAGAGAGCAATCTCATCTCCACCATCCTGGTGGCTCAACAGACGGTGCGTCTCATCGGCGAGAGGGGCGGGGTGCTGGCCAACGTGCTCTCCTCCGCCGCTCAGGTAGGCAAGGCCAACGAGAGCCTCTACTGCGCCTCCAAATGGGGTATGCGCGGTTTTCTCGAGTCACTGCGGGCCGAGCTGAAAGGCTCGCCGCTGCGGCTGGTCAACCTCTACCCGAGCGGGATCCGCAGTGAATTCTGGGACAACTCGGAGCACGTGGATCCGAGCGGCTTCATGACCCCGGAAGATGCGGCGGCCTACATGCTGGATGCGCTGGAGGCCAGAAGCAGCTGCCACGTGACCGACCTCTTTATCGGCCGCAATCCCTGAGGCAGAGCCCTGCCATCCACTTTCTGTCGTCAGAGAAAGCAGAAACAAAAAGCGCGCCAGATGGCGCGCTTTTTTATGGTGGCTAAGGGGGCGTAATTAACGGCCCAGCTTGGCCTTGAGCAGGGCAACGATCTCGCTGATCGCCACTTCCTGCTTCTCGCCGGAGCGGCGGCACTTGTACTCCACCACACCGTTGTCCAGACCGCGATCGCCGATGACGATGGCGTGCGGCACACCCAGCAGCTCCATGTCGGCGAACATCACGCCCGGGCGCTCTTTACGGTCATCGAACAGCACATCCACACCGGCGGCTTTCAGCTCGGTGTAGAACTGCTGTGCCTGCTCGGCCACGCGCTCGGACTTATGCATGTTCATCGGCACTATGGCCACTTCGAACGGGGCGATGGCTTCCGGCCAGATGATGCCGTACTGGTCGTTGTTCTGCTCGATGGCAGCGGCCACCAGACGGGACACACCGATACCGTAGCAACCCATCTCCATGGTGACGGACTTGCCGCCTTCGTTCAGCACGCTCGCCTTCATGGCTTCGGAGTACTTGGTACCCAGCTGGAAGATATGGCCCACTTCGATGCCTCGCTTGAGCAGCAGCTTGCCCTGGCCACACGGGCTCGGGTCGCCTTCCACTACGTTGCGCAGGTCGGCAACGTCATAGGAGGCGATGTCGCGATCCCAGTTGGCACCGGTCAGGTGGAAACCGGTCTCGTTGGCGCCGCAGACGAAGTCCGCCAGATGGGCGGCGCTGCGATCGGCGATGATGCGACCGGCAAAGCCGACCGGGCCGATGGAGCCTGCGTCGCAACCGGCGGCAGCCTTGATCTGCTCGTCGTTGGCGAAGGTCAGCGGGTTGGCAACACCCGGCAGCTTCTCGGCCTTGATCTCGTTCAGCTCGTGGTCGCCACGCAGCACCAACGCGATGACGGCCTGCTTGCCGTGCTCGTCCGCTTCGGCCAGTACCAGCAGGGTCTTGGCGATGGCGGTCGGGACCACGTTCAGGAAGGCGGCGACTTCATCTATGGTGTGCACAGCCGGGGTGGCCACCTTGGTCAGGGCTTTGGTCGCGGCAGGGCGCTCGTCAGCCGGTGCCAGCGCTTCGGCCATCTCTATGTTGGCGGCGTAGTCGGAGCTGTCGGAGAAGGCGATCAGGTCTTCACCGCTCTCGGCCAGCACCTGGAATTCGTGGGAGCCGGTACCGCCGATGGAGCCGGTATCGGCTTGCACCGGACGGAAGTTCAGCCCCATGCGGGTGAAGGCGGCGCAGTAGGCGGCGTGCATCCGCTCGTAGGTCTCGATCAGCGAGGCCTTGTCGATGTGGAAGGAGTAGGCGTCCTTCATCAGGAACTCGCGACCACGCATCACACCGAAACGAGGGCGTACTTCATCGCGGAACTTGGTCTGGATCTGGTAGAGGTTGAGCGGCAGCTGCTTGTAGCTGTTCACTTCGTAACGCACCAGCGAGGTGATCACCTCTTCGTGGGTCGGGCCCAGCACGAAGGGACGGTTGTGACGGTCGGTCAGGCGGCACAGCTCGGGACCGTAATCATCCCAGCGGCCGGACTCCTGCCACAGCTCTGCGGGTTGCACCACCGGCATGGAGACTTCGATGGCACCAGCATTGTTCATCTCTTCGCGAACAATGTTCTCGATCTTTTTCAGTACCCGCAGGCCGGACGGCAGCCAGGCATACATGCCGGAGGCCAGTTTGCGGATCATGCCAGCGCGCAGCATCAGCTGATGGCTGACAACTTCGGCGTCGGACGGGGTTTCCTTGAGAGTGGAAAGCAGATATTGGCTGGTACGCATCGCTCGTGACCTTAGATAAGACGGGCCGCGGGGCCCTGGATAAATTCAAGAGCGGAATTTTAACAGGGAGGGCCCTGCGGCCCAAGGGCTAAATTTAGCGCAGCGGGAGAAAGCGGGGGCCTGGCCCCCGCCCGTGTCAGACCCGAAATTGCGACAGCAGTCGTTGTTGCAGCAGGCTGGCCTGATGCAGAGAGGAGGCCAGCTGCAGGCACTCCTGCGCCTCCTGCTCACCAGTCTGAGCCTGCAGACTGATACCGGAGACCTTGTCCGAGGTGTGGCTCAGGGTGTGGGAGAGCTGGCCTGTGGCATCCGCCACCTGCTGCACCATGTCGGCCAGATGGTCGATGGCTTCTTCCACCTTGAACAGGATCTGCTTGGTGTTGTCAGAATCCTGCATGCCTGACTCCACGGTTTTCAGGTTGCGCTGCATCATCAGGTAGGCCTTCTCGGTCTGCTGCTGAATGCTGTTGATCACCTCGGTGATCTCGGCACTGGAGGAGGCGGTACGGTTGGCCAGGGTGCGTACCTCGTCAGCCACCACGGCAAAACCCCGGCCCATCTCGCCAGCCCGGGCTGCCTCAATGGCGGCGTTGAGTGCCAGCAGGTTGGTCTGCTCCGAGATGCTGCTGATGGTGGAAATGATCTGACCAATCTGGCTCGCCTGCTCCTTGAGAGAGTTGATGGCGTTGGCACACTCGCCCACTTCCACCACCACCCGTTGCATGCCCGCGCTGGCCGACGCCACGTACTGGCTGCTCTCCGTGGTCAACTGACGTACCTCGTTGGCGTTTTGCGCCGCCAGGCTGCAATTATCAGAGATGGAGGTGGCGACCTGCACCATCTGCTCGCTGTCGTGGTGCAGCGCCTGGGCATGCTCGGCGGTCTGGCGGCTGCTCTGGCTGATGGCCTCGACCCGGTTGACCGAGGTGTGGACGTGATCGCTGATGTGCTGATTGTTGTCCATGGTGGAGCTGATCATCTTCTGCAACTTCTCGATGAAGCGGTCCACGTTGCCCGCTAGCGAGCCTATCTCATCATCCCGCTTGAGATTGATCCGTGCGTTGAGATCGCCGTCACCGGCGGCTATGTCCTGCATGCGTTGATTCACCTGCAGCAGGGGCCTGACGATGGCGCGAACCAGCCAGAACCCGCAGAAGGCAACTATCAGCAGACTTAGCACCAGGCCGCCCAGGATCAGATCCTTGGTATGGCTGATGATAGTGTTGAGCTGATTAACCTGATCTTCGACTGTGGCATCTCCCTTGGCTTCGACTTCGACAAGCTTTTGTTTGAGCTGATCGGCACTGCTTTCATAACTAGCCAGCTGATTCTGATAATCGCTCAGGGCCGTAATCCATTGGGTCATCTGGTTCTGAACTTCCGTTTGCAGCGTTCGGTATTGGGTCGTCAGCGGCTGGCCGGCAAACTCCCCTTCGCCGGGGACATCAAACAACCCGCTGCCCAGCATGGCGTCGACTGCCTCCCGGTAAAAGCGGGTCGCTTCCTTGATCTCGGCCTGAATGGCGGGGGTGGGGCCTTCGCTCTGCATCTTTTCCAGAGCATAGAGCTGGCGCAGGAAACCGATGTTGGCCTCCATGCCGCCATCGGCGGCATGCCACCGGGTAGCCAGGCCGCCGTTCCAGCTGATGGCTTGATCCGGTGACTGGGTGAGGCTCTCGACCGCGCCATCACCGACCACCTCCAACTGGGTTGAGAGGCGAGACATGCGTTCCGAGCTGGCGCGCAGTGCCTGATCGATGCGGGTGAAGGTGTTGTAGAGCATCAACAGCTTGTCCTGCTGTTGTTGATATGCCTGATGTTGCTGATTCATTGTGCTTATCGCTGTCTCATCGATGAGCTTGCCTTCACCCACCCGGTGCATGGCATCGGCGGTAGCCAGTCTGGCACGCTGTAATTCCGAATTGTCGAGCGGCATGCCCCTGAGCATCTTCTGGATATAGAGCGACTGGTTGCCAAGCTCAATGGATCCCTCCATGGCGCCATCGGCGGTCTGCCAAGCCGCTCCCAATACATAGGAGAGCAGGTCAGCCAGACGCTGGCTGCCATACCAGCCGATCGCCCCCATGCCCAGTGTGCAGCCGAGCAGGATAGTCAGCCCCAGATTCGATGTAGTGACAATTTTCATGATGCAGGACCTTCCTTGGTTCCGAACAAACCCAGTTCAGTGTTCTCTCAATGGCAAACATTCGCCATTCCCGGTGGAAAATAATGTTACTGCCCAGATCCGATCCAAGCATGGCTCCGAAAGCGCCAGAATGCCGAGAATCCTCTGTCATCCATCGCCGCCCTATGCTGGATACTTATCCAGTTATTCTTTATGCTATGAGCCAATTTACAGAGAGATGGTTTGGTGAGGAGAGAGCCGTGATCGGTCGCTTGAGAGGCGTAGTCATTGAGAAACAACCCCCCGAGGTGCTGCTGGAAGTCGGGGGCGTGGGCTATGAGGTACAGATGCCCATGAGCTGCTTCTATGATCTGCCCGAGATCGGCAAGGAAGCGACCATTCACATCCACTTCGTGGTGCGTGAGGATGCCCAGCTGCTGTATGGCTTCAACCACAAGCAGGAGCGGGCGCTGTTTCGCGAGCTGATCAAGACCAACGGCGTCGGCCCCAAGCTGGCACTGGCCATCCTCTCCGGCATGACGGCCACTCAATTTGTGCTGAGTGTCGAGCGCGAAGAGATAAGCTCCCTGGTCAAATTGCCGGGGGTGGGCAAGAAGACCGCCGAGCGGCTGGTGGTGGAGATGAAGGACAGGCTCAAGGGCTGGGTCAGTCACGATCTCTTCTCGCCGGCCGAGATCACCCTGCCGGCCAAGGAGAGCCAGTTGCGGGCGCCCGATGCTAGCGAAGAGGCGGCCAGCGCGCTGGTGGCTCTGGGCTACAAGCCGCAGCAGGCCAGCCAGATCGTCAGCAAGATAGCCATAGATGGGATGTCGGTGGAAGATATCATCCGTGAATCCCTGCGTAGTCTGGTGTGAGGTAGGCAATGATTGAAGCGGACCGTCTCATTTCCGCCACCGGCGTGCGTGAGGATGAGATCATCGATCGGGCCATACGGCCAAAGATGCTGGCCGATTACACCGGTCAGGATCCCGTCTGCGAGCAGATGGAGATCTTCATCGAGGCAGCGCGTCAGCGCGGTGAGGCACTCGATCACTTGCTGATCTTCGGCCCGCCGGGTCTGGGCAAGACCACGCTCGCGAACATAGTGGCCAACGAGATGGGGGTCAACATCAAGACCACCTCGGGTCCTGTGCTGGAAAAGGCCGGCGATCTGGCGGCGCTGCTCACCAACCTCGAACCCAATGATGTTCTGTTTATCGACGAAATCCACCGCTTGAGCCCAGTGGTGGAGGAGGTGCTCTATCCGGCGATGGAGGATTACCAGCTCGACATCATGATAGGGGAGGGCCCCGCCGCCCGCTCCATCAAGCTCGACTTGCCTCCCTTTACCCTGATCGGCGCCACTACCCGGGCCGGCTCCCTGACCAGCCCGCTGCGGGATCGTTTCGGCATAGTGCAGCGGCTGGAGTTCTACAACGTCAAGGATTTGACCGACATCGTCTCCCGCAGCGCCCGTTGCCTGGGGCTGGAGATGACCAATGACGGCGCCCTGGAATTGGCCCGTCGTTCCCGCGGTACACCGCGGATTGCCAACCGTTTGTTGCGCCGCGTGCGCGACTTTGCCCAGGTCAAGTCTGATGGCCGGATAGACGGACCCATAGCGGCCCGAGCCATGGACATGCTGGACGTGGACAATGAAGGTTTCGACTTCATGGACCGCAAGCTATTGTTGGCTGTGATAGACAAGTTTCTGGGGGGCCCTGTGGGTCTTGATAACCTGGCGGCCGCCATAGGTGAAGAGAAAGACACTATCGAGGATGTGCTGGAACCCTATCTGATCCAGCAGGGCTATCTGCAACGTACACCCAGAGGGCGGATGGCGACACCGAGAGCATATGCGCATTTTGGCTTGCAACGGCCAGATGAAAGGTGAAAACAGCTGTTTGAACAAAAAACCGCCACCAAGGGCGGTTTTTTGTTATCCGGACAAAAAAAAGCCCACGGCGGATGCAGTGGGCAAAGACAATTCAGGATGGATGTTCACAGACAGTGAGTGCGTCTGGACACAGACCGGAAAAAACAGAGGAGCCGTCGCGAGGCCTCAGAGTCGGTTCATTTGGTAGAGCTGAACGAAGGAAAGCTTGTAGTAACGGATGGTTTTAGCAACAAACTTTTTCATCTTAAATTCCCATAGACAGGTTCGAAATGTTCATCGAATACGTACCGGGAACCCAGATTGACCGGCCTGTATCCAAGGGTATGCCCTCACTGCGAGGCGCATTGTAGGAGCTCTGCCTGATGTGGACAAACAAGAAAAATTACCTATGTCAGATTAGATTAACTAATCATTTGGCGGGCTTGTGGAATTAGCATGAACATGCGTTTTTACTGGTTTTTAATCGGGTTTATTGGATGATAGACCAAGTCAGGAAAACATTATGAAAATCACATTGTCAGTTTTTTTTAAACAGAACCTTCACTTATTTAACTTAACGCTTAAGTTGTTTTAAATCAGTGGTTTATCTTTTCATTGTTTTTGTGATGCAGTTCTAAAAATAAAATGGAATATACATATAAAAATGCCTTTAAAAGGCATGTATCCATGATGGTTTTACATTGATTTCAATCAAATAAAGGTGATATAAAACACAGGTCATTATAGGTTGGAATAAAGCGGGCTGGATTGTTTTGAAAATGTTAAACATTAGCTTTTTTTGTTCCAGAGTATTGCCTTGTTGTTAATGCTGGTAGCAGTCGAATCCGGTCGCTAGTGCAAGTTGTAACATGACCGAGAATTCGGGGACTTCCAACGGAAGCTTTGTCCTTAAAACTTAAAATAGCCGTGCCAATAATCGGTGAGGAAACATCATGATTGCTGAGCATGTGGTAGACCTATCGCGGTTCCAATTCGCTGCGACGGCCCTTTATCACTTCCTGTTTGTGCCCCTGACGCTCGGAATGGCCTTCATTCTGGCGATCATGGAATCTGTCTATGTGATGACCAACAACACTATCTACCGGGACATGACTAAGTTCTGGGGCAAGTTGTTCGGTATTAACTTCGCCCTCGGGGTTACCACAGGGCTGACCATGGAGTTTCAGTTCGGTACCAACTGGGCCTATTACTCCCACTATGTTGGCGATATCTTCGGGGCCCCGTTGGCCATCGAAGGCTTGATGGCCTTCTTCCTGGAATCCACCTTCGTCGGCATGTTCTTCTTTGGCTGGGATCGTCTGACCAAACGCCAGCACCTCGCTGCAACCTGGTTGATGGCGTTGGGAACCAACCTCTCCGCCCTCTGGATCCTGGTGGCCAACGGCTGGATGCAGAACCCGGTCGGTGCAGAGTTCAACTTCGAGTCCATGCGGATGGAGATGGTGAGCTTCGCCGAACTGGTGTTCAACCCGGTTGCCCAGGTCAAATTTGTCCACACAGTCGCGGCCGGCTATACCACGGGCGCCATGTTCGTGCTGGGCATTTCCTCCTATTACCTGCTGAAGAATCGTGATGTGGCCTTCGCCCGTCGCTCCTTCGCCATCGCAGCGGCCTTCGGTATGGCCTCCATCCTCTCCGTGCTGATCCTCGGTGACGAGTCCGGCTACGAGACGGGTGAAGTGCAGAAGGTGAAGCTGGCGGCCATCGAAGCCGAGTGGAACACCGAGCCGGCACCTGCCTCCTTTACCCTGTTCGGCATTCCGAATCAGGAAGAGATGCGTACCGATTACGCCATCAAGATCCCCTATGCGCTTGGCATCATTGCCACCCGTTCCCTCGATGGTCAGGTCACCGGCCTCAAGGATCTGAAGAGCGAGCACGAGCTGCGCGTGCGTAACGGCATGACCGCCTACGATCTGCTGACCAAGCTGCAATCCGGCGACAAGTCCGACGATACCCGTGCCCGCTTCGATGAAGTGAAGCAGGATCTGGGCTACGGTCTGCTGCTCAAGCGTTACACCAATAATGTGACCGACGCGACCGATGAACAGATCAAGGCTGCTGTGGATGACTCCATCCCGCAGGTTGCACCACTGTTCTTCGCCTTCCGCATCATGGTTGCCTGCGGCATGCTGATGCTGGTCCTGATCGGCCTGGCCTTCTATGACAGTACCCGTCACAAGATCGGTGAGCGCAAGTGGCTGCTCAAGGCGCTGCTGTACGGTATCCCGCTGCCCTGGATCGCCATCGAGTGTGGCTGGTTCGTTGCGGAATATGGCCGTCAGCCCTGGACCATAGCCGAAGTGCTGCCGACCTCCGTCTCCGCATCCAACGTGCCGGCGTCCGAGATCTGGTTCTCCCTGATCGGGATCTGTCTGTTCTATACCGTACTGCTGATCATCGAGATGTACCTGATGTTCAAGTATGCGCGTCTGGGCCCAAGCAGCCTGAAGACGGGCAAGTACCACTTCGAACAGAGCAAGGCATAAGGAGAGTAACCCATGTTTGATTACGAAATGTTGCGTCTGGTCTGGTGGGTGCTGGTCGGTGTCTTGCTGATCGGTTTCGCCATCACCGACGGCTTCGATATGGGGGTGGGCGCACTGCTCCCCTTCGTCGGCAAGAAGGATGTCGAGCGTCGGGTGATGCTCAACACCATGGGACCGCACTGGGAAGGCAATCAGGTATGGCTGGTGACTGCCGGTGGCGCCCTGTTTGCCGCCTGGCCAATGGTCTATGCGGCGGCCTTCTCCGGCTTCTACATCGCCATGATCCTGACGCTGATGGCGTTGTTCTTCCGCCCGGTCGGCTTCAAGTACCGTTCCCTGCGTGAAGACGCCAAGTGGCGCAGCAACTGGGACTGGGCGCTGTTCATCGGCAGTGCTGTGCCGCCCATTGTGTTTGGCGTGGCATTCGGCAACCTGCTGCAGGGCGTACCGTTCGACTTCAACCAGTTCATGATGCTGACCTATCACGGCAACTTCTTCGGTCTGCTCAATCCGTTCGGCCTGCTGGCCGGCCTGGTGAGCCTGTTCATGCTGGTCACTCAAGGGGCGACTTGGCTGATGATGAAGACCGACGGTGAAGTGCTGGCCCGCTCCCGCACTGCCGCCATGATCTGCTCGCTGCTGACCCTGGTACTGTTCGGTCTGGCCGGATTCTGGGTCAGTGGCATGGAAGGCTATGTGGTGGTCAAGGCGGCCGCGACCGATGCCGTTTCCAATCCGATGAACAAGGAAGTGGTACGTCAGGCCGGAGCCTGGATGAACAACTACAGCCTCTATCCCTGGATGGTAGCCGCGCCGGTATTGGGTCTGGCCATGAGCCTGCTGACCGCGCTGTTCGCCAAACTGAACAAGGGCTGGCTGGCGTTTACCAGCTCCTCTCTGGCGGTTGCCGGCGTGATCCTGACTGCGGGCTTCTCCATGTTCCCGTTCGTGATGCCTTCCAGTCTTGAGCCGTCACTGAGCCTGACCATGTGGGATGCCACTGCCTCCTTCAACACCCTCAAGGTGATGACGGTGGCGGCTGCCATCTTCGTACCGATTGTGCTGGGTTATACCCTGTGGACTTACATCAAGATGTTCGGCCGGGTGACCAGCAAGCACATCGAAGACAACCAACAATCGCTCTACTAAGAAGGTGCCCTGATATGTGGTATTTCACCTGGATCCTGGGTCTGTTGCTGGCTTGCGCATTTGGCATCATCAATGCGCTCTGGCTGGAGCACACCGAGAACATGGATCGCCAGATCGATGAGAACAAGTGATCGACTCGCCCGGTTGGCCGCTCCTCTGGTGCGCCAACCCTGGCAGGGGTTGATATTGGTAGCGGCGGCCCTGTTGGCCGTCGCTATTTTGCAGGCCCCCAATCTGGTGGCCGCCAACACCAGTGAGCACGGCCTCTGGCTCGCTCCCTGGCTGATGTGGGCGGTCTGCTGCGGCGTGATGCACGGGCTGGGATTTCATCCCCGCAGCCTCCTCGGTCGCGTACTGTTTTGCCCTTGGCTCGCCTGGCCCAGCTTGTTATATGGGCTCTGGTTGACTCAAGGCTATTTCCTTTCATAAAAAACGGGGGGAGGCAGGATTTCCCTGCCTCCCCCTGCTTCTTTCCTATTCAGCCCTGCGCTATGATAGCCCCCCATCTGACTGTCGAATGGATCACAGATTGTTATGGGGGAAGTCTCTGAGTTTCCGGTGCGTGTCTACTACGAAGACACGGACGCCGGGGGCATCGTCTACAACGCCAATTATCTCAAGTTTATGGAACGTGCTCGCACCGAGTTTCTGCGCGCTGGTGGCATCGAACAAGATGCCCTGCTGCGTGACGGACACGCGTTTGTGGTGAGTCGAACAGAGATCGATTTCCGCTCGGCGGCCCGTTTTAATGAACTTTTGACCGTGTTAACGCAAGTGACTGAAGTGAAACGCGCCTCCATGCGCTTCTCACAACGGATACTGGCGGCTGATGGACGACTGATCACCCAGGCCATGGTACAGATAGCCTGTGTCAGTCATCCGCATATGAAACCTGTTGCAATACCTGAAAATGTGAAGGGAGTGCTGTTAAGTGCACGCTGAAATTTCGTTTATTGGCCTGTTTTGGCAAGCCAGCCTGTTGGTAAAACTGGTCATGATGACCCTGATGGGGATGTCTGTGGTCTCTTGGGCGCTGATCTTCCAACGCTCCAAGGTCATCAAGGCGGCCAACATCGCATCGGAGCAGTTTGAGGACCGATTCTGGTCCGGGGTCGACCTCAACCGTCTCTACCAAGAGTCCTCTTCCCGCCGCGACGACATCGAAGGCATGGAAGACATCTTCTATTCCGGCTTCAAGGAATATGCCCGCCTGCTCAAGGCCGGTGCTCGTGGCCAGGATGCGGTGATGGACGGTACTTATCGTGCCATGCGGGTATCTCTTTCCCGTGCGGTAGACGAGCTGGAGTCCAACCTGCCAGTGTTGGCGACTGTCGGCTCCATCAGTCCTTATATCGGTCTGTTTGGTACCGTATGGGGCATCATGAACGCCTTTATTGCCCTGGGTCAGGTGCAGCAGGCCACCCTGCAGATGGTGGCACCGGGTATCGCGGAGGCACTGATCGCCACCGCCATGGGCCTGTTCGCGGCCATTCCCGCAGTTATTTTCTACAACCGGTTTACCAACAAGGTAGAGAAGCTGGAGAACGCCTACGCCAACTTCATGGACGAGTTCACCACCATACTGAACCGTCAGATTGCACAGCAGCAGGGTGATCAGTAATGCAAACCTATCAGCGGATCCGGCGCAAGAAGGTGTGCGAGATCAACGTGGTTCCCTATATCGACGTCATGCTGGTGCTGCTTATCATCTTCATGGCGGTGACGCCGGTGATCACGCAAGGGGTCAAGGTTGACCTGCCACAGGCGGAGTCCGAACAGTTGCCGGAAGATGCAAAACCGCCCTTCATCGTCAGCGTCAACACCGAAGGTGAGTACGTCATCAAGGCCGGTGAGGCCGATGATGAGCCAGTGCCGAGCGGCACGCCGGAGGCGATGCAGCAGTACATCACCGAGAAGGCCATGGGTTACCTGGCCATCAACCAGAATGCGCCTGTGGTGGTCGCGGGTGATAAGGCTGTGCGCTACGAAGAGGTGATCCTGCTGATGGTGGCCCTCAAGAAAGCGGGTGTGCCTCAGGTTGGTCTGATGACAGATCCGGTGAACTAACGGAGATGGATGTGAAGCGTGGTATTTCCGGTTATCTCATTGCGTCGCTTCTGCTGCACCTGATCATCGGCATCATCCTGTTTGTCGGGCTCGACTTCAGTAAACCGAAGCGACCCGAGTCGAAGGGAGAGATCGTCAATGCCGTTATGCTCGACGAAAATTTCCTCAATGAACAGGCCAAGCAGATCCAGCAGCAAAAGTCTCAGCCCAAGCCTCAGAAGGTAGAGAAAGAGAAGGATAAGGAAGACACGGATCTCGCCAAGCGTGAGCTGGCCCAGCAGCAGGAACGGTTGCGCATTGCCGAAACCAAGCGCAAGGAGGCCGAAGAGGCCACCCGCAAGGCAGAGGCTGAAAAGCAGAAGAAAGTAGCCGAGCAGAAGCAGGCGGAGGAGAAGGCCCAGAAAGCCGAGGAAGCCCGCAAGCTGGAAGAGCAGAAAACCAAGACGGCGGAAGCCGAGCGCAAGGCTGCAGAAGCAGAGAGCAAGGCGCTGGCGCTGAAGAAGAAAAAGGAACAAGAGAAGAAAGAGGCTGAGGAAAAGCAGGCCAAGGCGGCAGAAGCCAAGGCCAAGAAAGCAGAGGCTGACAAGAAGGCCAAAGCCGAAGCCGAGAAGAAAGCCAAGGCAGAAGCTGAGAAACAAGCCAAGGCTGAAGCAGACAAGAAAGCCAAAGAGGCCAAGGAAGAGGCTGCCAAGCAGGCAAAAGCTGACGCAGAGAAGAAAGCCAAGGCCGAGGCCGACAAGCAGGCCAAGATAGCGGCAGAGCGCAAGCGCAAGGCAGCTGAGGAAGCCAAACTGCAAAAAGAGATGGAAGACATGATGCAGCAGCAGCTGGCGGCTGAGGCCAATGCTCGCAGTCAGGCGGCGTCTGCCGCAGCGAAAGGCGAGGTCGATAAATACGCTGCACTCATCAAGGCAACTGTTGAGCGATATATGATTTTGGATCCCACCATGCGGGGCAAAACATGTACTATCGGCGTACGTCTTGCGAGCTCTGGTTTTGTCATATCGGTAGATAACGGTCAGGGTGACCCGGCAGTCTGTCGTTCCGGCAAGGCGGCCGTATTGAAGGCAAATCAACTGCCGGTGCCGAAAGATCCTGCGGCATTTGAGATGTTGAAGGAGTTCAATCTCAAGCTGGAGCCGAACATCTAGACCTGATGGAAGAGGTATTGTTTAGCGTGGTTGGCAGCATCTTGCCGAGAAAGGAAGTTAATCTCTCATTTTTATTGGAACCGAGTATTTAAGCCATGATAAGAAAAGTGTTTTTTGCTTTGGTTGGCTGCTTGTTGCTGGGCCAGAGTGCCCAGGCGGCCTTGGACATCGTCATCACTGGTGGTATCGACAGTGCACGGCCTATTGCTGTTGCTCCCTTCAAGTGGGAAGGCAATGGTCAGTTGCCGCAGGATATTGCGGAAGTGGTCTCCAACGATCTGATGCGCAGTGGCAAGTTCAAACCGCTGGCTCGTGGCCAGATGCCACAGACACCGAGCAGCAGTGGCGAGATCAACTTCGCTCCCTGGGCATCTCAAGGGGTCGAAGCTGTGGTGGTCGGTTCCATTGCAGCCGTCAGTGACGGTACTTACAAGATCAACTTCGAGCTGGTCGACGTACTGAAGGGCCAGCTGGCCAAGACTCAGGGCGGCGAGAGCAACGGCTACATCCTGGACAGCCGCATGGCGACCATCCCGGGTGCCCAGATGCGCCAGTTTGCCCACCGTATCTCCGACATCGTCTATGAGCGTCTGACCGGCGAGCGTGGTGCCTTCCTGACTCGTCTGGCGTACGTTTCCGTGCAACAGGGAACCCAGTTCCCGTACCAGCTGCGGATCGCCGACTATGACGGTTACAACGAGAAGACACTGCTGCGCTCCCGCGAGCCGCTGATGTCACCGGCCTGGTCGCCGGATGGCAGCAAGCTGGCCTACGTGAGCTTCGAGAACCAGAAGTCCGAAATCTACGTGCAGGACATCTACACCCAGCAGCGCAGTCTGATCAGCAGTTTCCGTGGTATCAACGGGGCGCCGGAATGGTCTCCGGATGGTCGTCGCTTGGCTATCGTTCTCTCCAAAGATGGCTCACCGAACCTCTATGTGATTGATGTCGCTAGCAAGCAGCTGACCAGGGTCACCACCAGCCGAGTGATCGACACCGAACCCTCCTGGATGCCGGACGGGCAAAGTTTGTTGTTCACCTCTGAACGTGGTGGCAAACCCCAGATTTATAGCGTAAATTTGGCGACTGGTATGACTCACCGGATGACGTGGGAAGGTGAATCCAACCAGGGTGCATCCATTACTCCTGATGGCAAAATCATGGTGATGGTAACCCGTGTTCAGGGACAATACCGTATTGCCCGTCAGGACATGGAAAACAATGCCCTGTTGGTCCTTACCCAGAGTGCTCTGGATGAGTCGCCAAGTGTGGCTCCCAATGGCAGCATGATCATTTATGCCACCATCTATCAAGGTCGCAAGAGCCTGGCGTTGGTATCGACCGATGGTCGCTTCAAGGCTGTGCTTCCGACCAGTAGCGGTGAAATTCGTGCACCAGCTTGGTCGCCCTTCTTGAATTGATAAAAATTCGATTGTTTTTTGTTTTGTTATAAAGGTTTAAGGAAATAGCATGCAACTCAATAAACTGCTCAAGGGTTTGGCCATCGCACTGCCACTGTTCACCCTGGCCGCTTGTAGCTCCTCTTCTGATTCCGACGCCGCAGGCGCCGAGTCAGGCATGACCGACGGCATGGGCGGTGTACAAACCGGTGGCGCAAACGGCATGTTGTCCCCGGAAGAGCAGATGCGTCAGAAGTTCGAAGCACTGCAGCGCGACAACGTAATCTACTTCCCGTTTGATGGTTATGACATTCAGGGTCAGTACGCTGATCTGCTGGATGCACACGCCAGCTACCTGCGTGAGCGTCCGTCCGTCAAGGTGTTGATCGAAGGCCACGCCGATGAGCGCGGTACTCCGGAATACAACATTGCACTGGGCGAGCGTCGCGCTAAGGCTGTAGCCAAGTATCTGCAAACCCTGGGTGTGCAGGCTGAGCAGCTTTCTATCGTCAGCTATGGCGAAGAGAAGCCGCTGGATATGTCTCATACCGAGGATGCCTTTGCCAAAAACCGCCGTGCGGTTCTGGTTTACTAAGGTTTGACTCGAATGAAATTCGTGTATAAGCAAGCGGCCATTTCGATGGCCGTTTTATTTGCACTAAACGCTAAGGTTTATTCCGAATGAAGCTCGTGTACAAGCAAGCGACTATTGTGATGGCCGTTTTATTTGCACTGAGCGCTCAGGCGGCTGCGCCCGTGAGCGATCTCAGTGGCGGTGGTGGCGTGGCCCTTAGCGGCAACAATGGCGCCATCATGCCCACAGGCAGCCTGGAAGACAGGGTCGCCTTGCTGGAGCGTACCCTCAATGCCCGTCTGCGCCTGCAAGCCGAGTTGCAGCAACAGGTGGATTCCCTGCAAGGGGAGGTCTCCGAACTGCGCGGCCAGCTGGAACAGCAAACCTACCAGATGGCTCAGTCGCAAGAGCGTCAGCGCCAGCTCTACCAGGAGCTCGACAAGGTGGCCAACAGCCAGCCTGCTGCTGCCCCCGCCACACCGGCGGCCGGTGCGAGCGCAGCTCCTGCTGCTGCGGCCAACTACTCCGCCAATCTGGATGAAAATCAGGCCTATGATGCGGCCGTGAACATGGTGCTGAAGGACAAGAACTACGACAAGGCCATCCCCGCCTTCGAAGGATTCATCAAACAGTACCCAAGTTCGGGCTATGTGCCGAATGCCCACTACTGGCTCGGCCAACTGCTGTTCAACAAGGGTGACAGAACCGGTGCTGCTGCCCAGTTCTCTACCGTGGCGAACAAGTTCAGCAAGTCTCCCAAGCGGGCCGATGCCCTGCTGAAGCTGGGCATGCTGGCACAGCTTGATGGCAAGAAAGCGGAAGCCAAGACCTTCTATGAGCAGGTGATCAAGGGCTATCCCAACACCTCGCCGGCCCAATTGGCCAAGCAGAGTCTGAGCAAGTTGTAGCATTGCCGTATGTCACTGTTTTCGTAACGGTCTTGTAAATATGGTCCTGCTTTGTATGCGCAGTGAACAATCAGATTTAATTTAAGATTTTTCTATTGCGCCAGGATGATAAATCCGTAATATAGGCCGCCGTCAGAGCCGGTGCAGTATTGCAGTCGGTTATGGTCGTGGTGAGGGTCGTTAGCTCAGTCGGTAGAGCAGTTGACTTTTAATCAATTGGTCGCTGGTTCGAATCCAGCACGACCCACCATTTCTCCACCAGGTGGAGACAGAATTCCCAGGTCGTTTAGCTCAGCTGGGAGAGCACCTCCCTTACAAGGAGGGGGTCACTGGTTCGATCCCAGTAACGACCACCAGTTTGTAAGTAAAATGATTTAGATGGGTCGTTAGCTCAGTCGGTAGAGCAGTTGACTTTTAATCAATTGGTCGCTGGTTCGAATCCAGCACGACCCACCATCATTTCAAGAATCCCAGGTCGTTTAGCTCAGCTGGGAGAGCACCTCCCTTACAAGGAGGGGGTCACTGGTTCGATCCCAGTAACGACCACCAGTTTGTAAGT
>NZ_JBSTYL010000010.1:0-154487 GCF_054052465.1 Aeromonas enterica
GAAAGGCAGGGGTATCCATGATGGTAGACCTCAAGGAGATGGCCTACTTCAAGATTAGCCTTTCAACACGTAATTGGGACAGAGCCTTTTTATTGGGCGTAGTTGGCCTGATCAGATGGCAAACTCTTCGAGGGATTTACCGTCGGCAACGGCCTTGGCAATGGCGGAAGGCATACGGCCCTGACCGGTCCAAGTTTTCTCAATACCGTTATCCATATAACGGTATTTGGCAGGACGAGGTGCTCGTTTGCCTTTGGCAGCCTTGGCCGGTTCGGCAACTACGGTGTTCACCAATTCGGCCGGATCAATACCGGCGGCCTTCAACATTTCAGCATATTCGTTAATTTTGCGCTGATGTTCTTCACGAGCCTGACGTTCAGCTGCGTCATCTTGCTGGCGTTCAGCAACAATAGCAGAGAGTTTTTCCAACCCTTCTTCCAATTGCTCCAGTGTCAGCTCACGGCAAGCTGCGCGCAAGCTACGGATATTCAGTAGTACTTTCAAAAATTCGTTCATAGTGTCCACCACGCGAGCAAAGGAGTGAATTAAATAAAAAGAGTAATTTTGGGTAATTTATACGGCAGTTTGCTATTAAGTCAAGATAAGCGAATTAATAAATTTAGAGTGAAAATTAAGTGAACTATTTCAAATTCAGGCTGGATTCAGCCATATTGGCCGATATCATACTCGACTGAGTTCTTGGTAGATGAAAATAGCGACAAAATCAAAATGCTTGCACCATTTGACTACCATTTCGCCATTTTAAAACGCCCTGTATGGGGATTTAATCAAAAAACTTGCTATAACGTGTCGGCACGATAAAATGTGCCTTGAATACCTTTAAGTAGAGGCGCGCTGCCTATGACTACTCGTGCGGAGGGTGATGCCTGTGATGCATGAGGAAAGGAGTCAGCGCCGAAGTGGCCAGGCCATCATACCGGGCTGCTGGTTCTGCATCGAACAGGTGCAGGACTGCCATAGTCATCCACTATGGAGCGCTACCTGAAGGGGCTGAGGAGTATAACCTCCCCATGGGTTTTGTTTCTTTATCCTCTCGGTAGATCTCCACCTGCTGTCTTTAGGTGCAAAGAGATCATGGACATCATTCATTACGCCGACTCTGGTTGGTCTGTCATTCCCCCTTTACTGGCCGTCGCTCTGGCGATCATCACCCGTCGCGTCCTGGTGTCGCTGGGGGTAGGTATCGTTGCCGGCAGTCTGCTGCTCAATCAGTTTTCCCCGCTTGATTCCCTGCATTACATGTTGAATACCGTGCTCAAGATCTTCTGGGTCGACGGTGCACTCAATCGTGACAACGTCAATATGCTGTTGTTCATGCTGCTGCTGGGGGGGCTCATCAGCCTGATGAGTGTCTCCGGTGCGACCCGCGCCTTCGCCGAGTGGGCAGAGCGTCGTGCCAAGACCCGCAAGGGTGCCAAGGCGCTCACCGGCATGATGGTGTTTGCCTTCTTCATCGATGACTTCTTCCACAGTCTGTCGGTGGGGGCCATCTGCCGTCCGGTCACCGACCGCTTCCAGATCTCCCGTGCCAAGCTGGCCTATCTGCTGGATTCCACCGCGGCGCCCGTCTGCGTGCTGATGCCCATCTCCTCCTGGGGGGCCTACATCATCGCCCTGGTGGGTGGCATCATGGCGGCGCACGGTCTGACTGATCAAAGCCCCATCTCCGCCTTCGTCGAGATGATCCCGATGAACCTTTACGCCGTGTTCACACTGATCATGGTGCTGGTGGTGATCGCATTCCAGCTCGACATAGGCTCCATGCGTCAGCATGAGCAATGGGCGCTGGAAGGCAAGCTGTGGGACGAGTCCAAGGGCCGCCCCATCGGTCTGGACATGGAGAGCCCGGAAGAGAGCAACGGCGGCATGATCGACATGGTGCTGCCGATCCTGACCCTGACCGTCGCCACCGTCTACTTCATGATCCACTCAGGCGCCGCCGTGCTGAGCGAGAAAGGGCTGCCGTTCAGCGTGCTCGGTTCGTTCGAGCACACCAACGTCGGTTCTTCCCTGGTTTACGGCGCCCTGTGCAGCCTGGTGGTGTCCATCGGGCTGGCCATGCGCCTCAAACTCGGCGCGAAGAACTGGATGAAAGCCGCGCCGCAAGGGATCATGGCCATGCTGCCTGCCATCAACATATTGCTGTTTGCCTGGACTATCGGCGCCGTGGTGCGCGATGTGGAAACCGGCAAGTATTTGGCGTCACTTGCCAACGGCAACCTGCCGGTGGAAGTGCTGCCAGCCGTGGTGTTCGTGCTCTCCTGCGCCATGGCGTTTGCCACCGGCACCAGCTGGGGCACCTTCGGCATCATGCTGCCACTGGCCGGTGACATGGCGGCCGCCAGCGACATCAGCCTGATGCTGCCTATGCTGGCCGCCGTGCTGGCAGGCTCGGTATTTGGCGATCACAGCTCGCCCATCTCGAGCACCAGTATCCTGTCGGCCACGGGGGCAGGGTGCCATCACATCGATCACGTGATGACCCAGCTGCCCTATGCGCTGGCCATCGCCTTCGGTGCCGCGCTCGGTTACCTGGTCATGGGGCTGATGCATTCCGTGCTGGCGGGCTTTACGGTCAGCGGGCTCTGGTTTGTGATCTTCTCCGGTTACCATCTGCGCAAGGCTCGGCTCCATCGAGAGCTGGCCATCGCATAAATAGAACAAGGGGCCCACGGGCCCCTTGGTTTTGGCAGGGGCTTTGGTTAGCATGCGCCCCATAAATTCAGTTTTGGAACAACACCATGGCTTCACTGCACTACAAATTTGCCACCATGAATTCAGGCAAATCCACCCAGCTCATCCAGGCCCACTTCAACTACCTGGAGCGGGGCATGCAGCCCCTGGCCATGACACCGGCTATCGATGACCGCTTCGGCGTGGGGGTGATCAGTGCCCGGGTGGGCTTGGAGCTGAAGGTGGATGTGTTCAGTGACAGCTGCGATCTGTTCGAGATGGTGAAGGCGCGCCATGCCCAGAAGCGTATCGATGTGTTCATCGTCGACGAAGCCCAGTTTCTGACCCGCGAGCAGGTCTACCAGCTGGCGCGCATCGTCGATGAGCAGGATATTCCCGTGATGGCCTACGGCCTCAAGACCGACTTTCGCGGCGAGCTGTTCCCCGGTTCCTACCATCTGCTCTGTCTCGCCGACAAGTTTGAAGAGCTGAAAAGCATCTGCTGGTGCGGCAACAAGGCGCACATGAACTCCCGGGTGAACGCCGCCGGTCAGGTGATGCGGGATGGTGAGCAGGTAGAAATAGGTGGCAACGATCGCTATGTGTCGCTGTGCCGCAAGCACTATCTGGAAGGACGGGCCTACAAGTGATCCGGCCGCGATAAGAGAGAAGGGCGCCAATCTGGCGCCCTTCTTGTTTTCTACTCAGTCGATCTCGATATCCACCGGGGCAATGATGGGATCGGCCACCGGCAGGCGTTGAAACAGCTGGCGAAAATGCTGTTGTACCCGGCCGATATCGACCAGTGACATGCCGGAGGCAAAACCGAACCAGACGTAGAGGCCGGTGAGATCGCGAAACATCGGCGGCAGGTAGCGGGGGGCGGCAATCAGCCCCTCCAGGTAGTGCTGATAGAGCACAGGAATGTCGTCCAGGGTCACCTTGCCGACGAACAGCATGGGCAGGATCTCGGGGACCCCTTCCAGCACGGCGCTGCGGATGAAGTTGACCGTCTCCACGTAACCGCGCACGTAGGAGAGATCCTTGGTAAAGCAGGCGCCTCCATCGACCATGCCGCCACGAAACACCCGTTGGGTGATCTTGTAGGCGTCGTGTTCGCTGGTACCTTGCGCCACAAAATGCTGGAACACCTCGACAAAATCGGCACCTCCCTCGGCCATGTCGATGGCCATCACCCGATCCGAGATGCGCTTGGCTCGATCCGGAAAGGAGCTGAAGGTGAGCGTCTCGATCAAGACCGCCAACCCCTCCTGACAGGCGGTGATACGCGGCGAGCCGGCGCTGAGCCAGGTGGCGTAGGGCTGCTGACGGCCGTTCAAGGTGGTGCCTACGTGCACCCAGCCTTCGTGCACCTCCAGCACCTGCAGATCCAGCTCGGAGAAACGGGCGTGGGAGTTGAGCTTGATGTAATCGCCGCCGGCGGCGGCGTCCGAGACGATGCCATCGCTCAGCTTGACCTGTACCGTGCCGTCGCTGAAATAGCTCGACAGCTTGCCCTGCAGCTTGGCGACTGCCGCTTCCCCTTCAAACTCCTTGGGGTAGGGGCGCACCAGATGACGGGCGCCGGGCAGGGAGAAGATATCGCACAAGCGGGCTCCCAGCTCCTTGAGGGTCTTGCGATCGCCGCGCAGGTGATCGCTGGCCGAGCCATACAGCAGCTGGCTGTAGCGCAAGAAATCAGGTTGCCCGCGTTGGCGCAGCATCTCGATCACCACCATGTACTGATCGACCGTCTCTTGCAGTATGCGGCCCAGATCGTCCTGAGGGCCCAGCCGACGCCGGATCCTGTCCCGCAACTCCTTGAGCTCAAGATACTTGTTGCGGGGATCGAAGCCGAGGGGCAGGGCATCGTAGAAGTGCTGGTCGATGGCGGGCAGCGTTCGCCCCCCGTTGGCCAGAAAATCAGCCTGTAGGTGACGGGGCCATTTGATGGCATCCAGAATGCGAATGGGCTTTTGCAGGGCCAGCAGTTCATCCGACAGGGATTTCAGATGCAGGCGGTACTTTTCTTGGATGGTCATCAGGCCTTCTGTGGGGTGAAGGTGGGGCGAGAATGGCTGAGTATATGCATAGTGTTTGCCAAAAAGAAGCTGGCTCCCTGCTTATCCCGCCACTGCACTTTTGGTTGCCGGAAAATTGGTTTAGACTGCGCCCCTTGATCCTTATCGTGTCGTGGAAATGATGAATATCCCCAGCTCTGAAATGATAATGCGTTGGTTGCAGCAGGCTCGTATCGAGCACTATGTCTGCGATCAGTGTCATGGCATCCATATTGTCTCCCTGCAGTCCGTCGACGGCATCCAGGAGAGCCGGATCTTTGTCGAAGAGGAAGGGCTGCTGTTTTCATCCGAGCTGGAAGTGCGTCCCTCCTCGCTGCTGCCGCTGATGGCCGAACTGGGTCGCCTCAACATGCAGTACCCGTCGCTCAAGGTGTTCCTCGACATTATCGATGACAACCTGCCGCGCCTCATCGTCGGTCACACTGTGTTCACCAAGGCGGGTCTCTCCGTGGAACAGTTCCTGCTGTTCGTCGAAAGCACCACGGCCGCGACCCATGAAGTGGTGTCCGAATGCGAGCGCCTTGGCTTCCTGAACCTGCCCGAGATCCTGGTCGCGCCGGAATGCGTGCACTGATTTGTGCGTTTAATGTGCGAACGATCCGTCAAGCCAAAAAAAGCCGTTGACGCCGGCGGGGCTTTCCCCTAAATTACGCCCCGTTCCAGCGCAACAGCGCAGCGAATCGTGTTGGCTGAACACGTTAAGCAACAGACCAAAATTTGGTGATGTGCCCAGGTGGCTGCCAGCCGATGACATCGGCAAGCAAGCACAAGCACATGACTAAAACAAATTGGTGAGGTGTCCGAGTGGCTGAAGGAGCACGCCTGGAAAGTGTGTATACGGCAACGTATCGAGGGTTCGAATCCCTCCCTCACCGCCAAATAAAGCAAAAGGGCCTGTCGAAAGACAGGCCCTTTTGCTTTTCCCGTGATCGCTGGTGCGACCCGTGTCCAGATCAGGCAAGCGGGCAGGAGCCACTATGCCGGGTAGCCGAGGCAACCCGTTGGGTGATAGCCCGTTGACGGCGGGCGTATCCCGGCCAAATGTCATCTTGAATAACCGACCTTATGGTCGGTTTTTTTGTTTTCAGGTTTGTCATTTTTCACAGCTTGCCGGGGGAAGATACACTCCTTCGCCGAGCGCTGGCGTCATTGTTTGCGGATCTTCTTCTCGTTGCTGCTATCGCAAGCCATGCTGCTATTGAGTCCGGCCACTGGCTGCGCGAGGCGGCCTATGCCAGCCGCGCCTGCGCAGATCATGCATGCAGCTCCGCGACCGTCATGGTGAATCGCAACGGGCTGTCACTCTCGTTTGAATAGGCATGCGGCACATCCGTGCGTGCTACCGCCGAACAGCCCTGACCAATGACCTGGGTGGTTTCAGCCACCATTAGCGTCAATGAGCCAAGCTCGACGTGAAACAGCTCACATGTCCCTGCCGGATGGCCCTGCGAGCTGAACCGCTCACCCGGGTGCATTTCCCAGCGCCACAGCTCGATCATATCGGGCCCGCTGGTGCCGGCCAGCAGGCGGGCGGACCCTCCCTGCGGGCCTGTCCACAGGGTCGGGATCGCCGAAGGTTCAATCAGATGTACGGTCGGCGTGCTGGCCACGTCAACGATGTCCGCCACCGAGAGGCCAAGTGCCGCGGCTATCTTGCACAAGATGGCAATGCTGGGATTCGCCGTCCCCTTTTCTATCTCGACCAGCATACCCTTGCTCACGCCGGCGCGACGTGACAGCTCATCCAGCGAGATTTTTTGCTGTTTTCTATGTTCCTTGAGCCTGCGAGACACGGCTTCGGTGACGGTGTGAACATCGGCGCCCGCACCGGTCAATATGTTGACTTTCTTGGTCATCGGTCATTATCATGAAATAAAATGGTCAATATAAGGATGTTCCATGAAATCAGTTCTGCCGTCAATTGATCCCCGGATTGCCGCACTTGCCCCGGGCTTCAGGGCCTTGAGCATCACAGTGATGGCGGGCGAGATAGTCAACCCGGCCGTTGCCGATGCCGCGTTGGCGCGAGCCTGCCAGTCGCTGCCCGGCGCCCCTGCCGTGTGGGCCGAGGCGCATCTCTCGGCCTGGGCACGGGTGTTCAAAACGTTCGGGGCCAAGCCCCAGCGGACGCCCTGCTCGGCAGATGCCCTGCGCAAACGGGTGCTGCGGGATGGCAGCCTGCCCAGCATCGATCCCATAGTGGATCTCTACAATGCGATCAGCATAGAGTTCGCCATCCCGGTCGGTGGTGAAAACATCGCGGCCTATCATGGCTCACCACAACTGGTCATTGCCGATGGCACCGAGCTGTTTGACACCATGAAGGAGGGGGTGCTGGCGCAAGAACATCCCGAGGCAGGAGAAGTGGTCTGGAGAGACGAGCAAGGGGTGACATGTCGTCGCTGGAACTGGCGTCAGGGGGTGAGAACCCGGCTAGGAGCCGAGGCAAAGCAGATGTGGTTTATCCTGGAAAGTCTGCCAGAAATGCCGCTGGCCGCACTCCATGAGGCGGGGGCCCGGTTGACGGAAGGGCTGCAACTCATGATGCCTGACGCCTTGATCACGCAGACGCTGGTCGGGTTTGATATCGACTAGCCAGAACAAGACTCCGGGATCTGCAGGGATCAACCGGTCCAGGCCCGGGCGGCTGACCATGGGGCGCGTGAGCCAGCCATCACAGGCTCACCCACACCCAGCGCAGTCCGGTTGCGCCGGGAGTTTCCTATATGACGCTATGTCTTGTGTCTAAATGGAGACGAGGGATCCTGTGCTAGGCCGTGACACGCTGGGCGTGGCCTGTATATGAGGGCATAACGGCGTCTGCCAGAGACTGTGTATTGGCGCTGGGCTGGGCACGCGCAACGAACACCCGGGAGGTGAGGCGGGTCAGCAATTCATAGGGGATAGTCCCTATCTTCTCTGCCACCTGTTCCACCGGCAGACCTTCTCCCCACAGGATCACCTCATCCCCGCACTGATCGCTGGCGCGTGGCCCGAGATCGACCGTGATCATGTCCATGGAGACTCGACCGACGATGGGCACCCGGCGGCCATTGACAAGCATGGGTGTCCCCTCGGGAGCCATGCGCGGATAACCGTCACCATAGCCGACAGCGACCACCCCGAGAGTGGTGTCGCGATGAGCCACCCAGTGGGCGCCATATCCTACCGATTCTCCCCGCTTGCACTCTCTGATGGCAATGAGCTGGCTCTTGAGAGTCATGACGGGGCGCAGCCCATGATCGGTGGCCAGTTGACCTCCGAAGGGGGAGGCGCCATAGAGCATGATGCCAGGTCTTATCCAGTCGCTGCGTGAATCCGGCCAGGCCAGGATCCCGGCCGAGTTGGCCATGGCTCTCTCGCCCGGCAGCTGGGCGGTGAGCACCTTGAACGCCTCGATTTGCTGTTGGGTGGCTTGGCTCTCCTGCTCATCGGACTGGCTGAAATGGGTCATGAGATGAAAAGGCTGCACCACGTTCTTGCATCGGCCAAGCCGCTCGACAAAGGCGGGCAGCTCCTGCGCCCTCACGCCCAGCCGGTTCATTCCGGTATCAAGCTTGAGCCAGACCCTGATGGGAGCCGGCAATTTGGCTTGCTCGAGCAGGGCCAACTGCTCCCAGGTGTGCAATGTGGTCTGCAACTCATGGGCTGCCAGCAGAGAAAGCGCCTCGGCCGAGAAGAAGCCACCCAACACCAGAATGGGTTTGGTGATGGCATTTGCACGCAGTACCAGCGCCTCTTCGAGTCGTGCTACCGCATAGGCATCCGCCTGGACCAGAGTGTTGGCGACCTGCAGCAGGCCATGACCATAGGCGTTGGCCTTGAGGACTGCGATGATCTTGCTGTGGGGGGCGTGCCGCCGCACGACGGCAAAATTGTGATGGAGCGCATCGATATCGATACTGGCCGTAACTGTATTCATCATGGGATCGGGTGTCTGCTCGATGAGGATCGGGGTTGGCTGTTTATCTCAATGTTGATCAGCTGGCTTGGGCGCCTTGTGTCGGGTCACCGGAGACCGCGCCACGAATGTTGGTTTATATGCTTTTAAATGTACCGAGATGTTATCAGTTGTTTTTTGTTTGGTAAATTACGTGGGGAGTGAGAGTGGAGTAATGGCATTAATACGGGATATTCTTCTGTGTAAATGTGCTTGCCAACGCTTTGTTTTGCTCCCTATCACGCGATATTTATCACTGGTTACACCCCTCCAAAAGGCAGGGATTAATATGGCGTTTCAGTGAATTGGCGATCGGGCATTATGCGTGTTGATACGTTCTGACAGGGATTGTGGGAGCCGAGACTGGTCGGGTGAAGGCACGGGGGAGGGGAAAAGCAGGGCTGCCGTGAGCATGGCAGCCCTTGTTGGCCTGTTACACCTTGAAGAAACCTATGCCCTGATTGAGCTGATGGATGATGTCGGTCAGCTGGGAGGCATCGTGGTTGACGCTCTCGGCGGCGGCCACGTTCTCCAGCGACATCTGGGTGATCTCCTCGACCGACTGGGCGATCAGCTGGCTGGCGGCAGCCTGCTCATGGAGCATGGAACTGATCTCCTGAATAAGGCCCACCACCTTGCGGGAGCTCTGATCCACCTGGGCCATGGTATCGCTGGAGCTGTCGGTGGTTTCGCGCACTGTGCTCATGCTGTCGGCACACGCATTCATTCCTTTGACCGCGCCCGTGGCTCCCTGTTGGATCGACTTGAGCATCTCGTTGATCTCTTGCGTCGCCTGGGTCGTCCGCGCTGCCAGAGTGCGCACCTCGTCGGCCACCACGGCAAAGCCACGGCCCATGTCACCGGCCCGGGCCGCCTCGATGGCGGCGTTGAGTGCCAGCAGATTGGTCTGATCCGCCACCCCCTGGATCATCACCGAAATCTGGCTGATGCGGGTGATGTCATCGAACAGCCCCTGCACCTGTTTGGCCGAGTCGTTGACGGCGGAGGTGACCCTGAGCACCTCTTGCGAGGCGTGCTTGACCTGCTCTTCCCCGGTATGGGCAATCTCTCCCGATTGCATCACCACGCTGTTGGCCTGGTTGGCGAAGGAGGATAGCTGGGAGACGGAGGTGGTCAGCTCTTCGACTGATGCAGCTGTGTTGGCGGTCGCCAGCGATTGTTGCTGGGAACTGGTGTTGACCTGCTGGGCGGCGGCGACCAGCTGGGAGGAGCTGGCGGTCAACCCTTCGGCGGCATGCTGCATGGTCGAGACTATGTCACGCAAGCTCTGGCGGGTGCTGCTCATGGCTTGCTGCATCTGGGTCAGCTCATCGTGGCCTTCTGTACTGTCCTGGGCCGTGAGATATCCCTGCGCCAGCTGCTTCAGTTCGTTCATGATGCTGGAGAGTGGCTGGTTGATGCTGGTGCTGAGCAGCCAGCCCAGCAGCAGGGAGAGCATCACGGAACCGGCGAGTATGGTGTAGGTGGTGGTGGTGATATCAGTGACGATCACGTCGCTGTCATCATAGGCCTTCTTGCCTATTTCCTGATTGATGTTCACCAGTTTGCTGAGCAGGTCATCGACTACCTGAAAGCTGGCAGCGGCTTCGCCTTTCATCAGTTTGACGGCCGTGTCGTTGTCACTGGCATAGCTGGCGGCCATCGCCTTTTTTGCCACCTCCTTATAGATTGGCCAGGCTCGGTCAAAATCGGCCAGCGCGGCTTTTTCAGGATCGGTCAATTCCGTTGCCCGGTATTTGTTCAGCAACACATTCATCTGTTGTTCGTAGCCATCCATCTGGCTGGTGATCTTGTCCATGCCGGATTGCGTTGGTTCGATGACATAGTCAAATAACGATCGGTTATGGTAGATGGCCTGCATATTGGCATTGGCAATATCCGTAATAGGGAGCAACTGGTTGAGATACATGTCATTGAGCATGTTGTTGACCGTATTCGTATTTTGCTTACCATATAATCCCACTCCGATCAGAATAAGATTCAGCAGCAAAAACGAGACAATAAGCCGAGTCTTGATGGAGATCCGGCGAAGTAAATTGTTCATGGTAGCCTCATGCTTGTTTTATTTGCGTTCCTTGCAGCGATATCAAGACTGCTCTCTCTTATGTCATCTCACCCCTTATTCAGGTGAGTACCACAATATGGTTGATGGCGGCTGCTTATTTGTTTTTGGCCTGCCACTCTGCAAACCATGTTTCAATCTGCTCAACGGGCAACGGGCGGCTGATGTAGTAGCCTTGGGCCAGCTCGCATCCCAGCAGCGCCAGCTGCTGCCAGTCCTCCTCGCTTTCAACACCCTCAGCGACCGTCTTGAGCCCCAGCTTCTGACTCATGACAATGGCTGATGTCAATATAGCCAGCTTCTTCGGACTGTTATGTGCATCGTGAACAAATTCTTTATCTATCTTGATCTCGGTAAAGGGACAGCGAGATAATTGCTTCATGGAGGAGTATCCGGTGCCATAATCATCCATTGCGATGCCGAAACCTCTGAGCCGCAAACGAGCCAGAGTACCCAATGACATGGAAAGGTTGGACATGAAGGTTGTTTCGGTGACTTCAATAATAATGGCATGACAAGGTAGTTGATGTTCCTGAACGATGGCAATCATGTTTTCAACTAATTTATCGGTGAGTAATAAATTGACCGGTAAATTAATTGAGCAACTGATGGGCGTGGATAGACTGGTTAATTTATTGAGCGCGTCACAGGTGGCATGCAGAAAATGATAAAAGAAGTCCAGCGCCAACTGCCCCTCTTCCAGATGATGGACAAAACAGATGGGGGGAATGACACCGTGCTCGGGATGGATCCAGCGCACCAGAGCCTCAAAACCATAGAGGCGGGCGTCGGCCATGATCACCTTGGGCTGCAAAAATGGCACCAGTTGACGGTTGTCCAGCGCCTGTTGCACATCCTCGGTGGTGAAGGCGAGTTGCATCCACTTCTTGTTCTCCCGATGCACCAGCGGATCGCAATGCTGCAACATGTTGTGCAGATCGCTCTGCTTGAGCGGTTTTGACAGGACGCCGATCACTTCCAGGGTGCCAGCGTCGGCA
This sequence comes from Aeromonas enterica, assembly GCF_054052465.1. Lineage (NCBI taxonomy): Bacteria > Pseudomonadati > Pseudomonadota > Gammaproteobacteria > Aeromonadales > Aeromonadaceae > Aeromonas > Aeromonas enterica. Next base: position 11,797 of record NZ_JBSTYL010000010.1, read on the forward strand.
ATGGCGTGGATCACGTCCAGCACATCCCGCTCTACGCCACTCATGACCGCGACAAACATCCGGTAGTGGGTATTCTTCTCCAGGTTGCTGATGAGCTCCACCCCGTCCATGCCCGGCATGTTGAGATCGGTCAGCAGCAGATCGATGCGATCCAGTTGCTGCAACTTGTCCAATGCATCCTGACCATCGTGGGCCACATGGATCTGGCCAAATCCCAGTTCCTGCAGCAGGCAGGTTACCTCATACAGTTGGGTACGGGAGTCATCCACCACCATGGCACTGCGGCCTTGCCATTTTTCCAACGACATAATTACACGCCTCGTTGATCCGGACGGCCAAGCGTCTGGGTTATGTGTGTGAGTGACATGATTTCATCCACGCCGCCATGGGCTATGGCCTCTTTGGGCATGCCAAAAACCACGCAACTGCCTTCATCTTGAGCGATGGTGCGGGCCCCGGTGTCGTGCAGCTCTTTCATGCCACGGGCACCGTCGTCCCCCATGCCGGTCATGATGACGCCAAGTGCGTTATGACCTGCGCTCACGGCCACCGAGCGAAACAACACGTCCACCGACGGGCAGTGGCGGGAGACCGGCGGGCCCTCTTTCACCTCGGCCAGATACTGGGTGCCGCTGCGTTGTATCAGCAGGTGCTTGCCCCCCGGCGCTATGATGGCGACGCCCGGCAGCAGGCGATCGCCGGTGACGGCTTCCTTTACCTCCAGCTGGGAGAGGCTGTTGAGTCGTTCGGCAAAGGACGCGGTGAACCGGGCCGGCATGTGCTGGACGATGGCGATCCCCGGGCAGGTGGCAGGCAAGCGGGAGAGCAGGTACTCCAGCGCCTGAGTGCCACCGGTGGAGGTGCCCAGTGCGATGATTTTCTCCGTGGTGCGAAACGAGATCCGCTCGGAAGGCGGGGAGAGCATCTCATCGGCATTGTGGCGCGGAACAACCGCTATCTGGTTGGTCGCGGGCAGCAGATTGCGCAACTTGGCGCTGACGGCGCCTCGTATCTCCTGAATGAAGTCGTTGGCCGACTGCTGCAGGAAACTCTTGATGCCGATGCTGGGCTTGGTAACGATGGAGATGGCGCCCGCCGAGAGGGCCTCCAGAGTGATCATGGCGCCCTCCTCGGTCAGGGAGGAGCAGATGATGACCGGCGTCGGGTGCTCGGTCATGATCTTCTTGAGGAAGGTCAACCCATCCATGCGTGGCATCTCGATGTCGAGGATGATGACATCGGGCCAGCACTTCTTCATCTGTTGCATGGCGAAGATGGGGTCAAAGGCGGCGCCAATGACCTTGATGTCTGTGGTTTTGTCCAGCATCTCGGTCAGCACTTCCCGCACCAGGGCCGAGTCGTCGACGATCAATACCCGTATGGTCATAGCGGATCCTTTGCCGATGGCGGCAGGCGGCGGTAGCGAGAGGGCGCTTCCTGCACCAGGGGAAGATCCTGCTGGCGAATGATCTCGGAGTGGCCGACCAGCAGATAGCCATCTGGTCTGAGCAACTGGCAGATCTGGGACAGGACCCGGGCCTTGGTGGTTTCATTGAAGTAGATGAGGACATTCCTTAAAAAAATCACATCGAAGTGACGTTCCTGATAGTCGCCACACGACAGCAGGTTCAGATTGGCGAAGGAGACTTTTCTGGCGAGCGCCGGTTTGACCCGGATCTTGCCTGCGTATTCGTCATGACCACGCTGAAAATAGCGCAACCACAGATGGGGTGGCACATGCTGGGCACGTTCAGTCGAGTAGACGGCGCGTCGGGCAAAAGGAATGACCCGGGTATTGATGTCGGTGCCGTGGATGCTCCAGCGTTCGTTGATGCCAAACTGCTCGGCCAGCACCATGGCGGCAGAATAAGCCTCCTCGCCGGTGGAGCAGGCCGCTGACCAGACGCGAAGTGGCTGGCTGCGACTGGCGAGCAACTGCTCGGCATGGTGCTTGAGCCAGGTGAAGTGCTGGGTTTCACGAAAAAAATAGGTCTCGTTGGTCGACAGCAGGTTGATGGCGAGTTGGCGTTCCTGAGGGTCGAGGGGCTGGTTTATCCGTTCCCAATAGGCTTGGTAGCTGGTAAGGCGCAACGCCCGCAGGCGCTTGGCGAGCCGGGACTGCACCAGCGCCCGTTTGCAGGGAGCGAGATCTATGCCCGCCGTGTTGAGAATGAAGCGCCGAAACAGATCAAATTCACTCTGGCTGAGGGTCGGGACCAGCTCCGAGGTGAACAGCGGCGCCACCATGTTCATCCGCCTTGCTCTTGCGAGAACAGCTGGCCGGTGGCGGCTTCGGCCATGGCGCTCAGTTCGGCGATGGAGAGGGCCTTGTGCATGTCGAGCAGGATGGCGAACCGCTGATCTATGGTCACGACCCCCTGAATGAAGTCGCCCCGGATGTGGGTACCGAAGGTCGGTGCCGGCTCTATGGTGTCGGTTCGGATCTCCAGCACCTCGCATACCGCATCCAGCAGCATGCCGATCTCCTGCTCCTCCCCGTTGCTGTTGGGCAGGGAGAGAATGGCGACGCAGGTAGTGGACAGCAGCGGGGTCTGTGCCCTGCCAAAGCGAATGGAGAGATCGATCACGGGCACCACGGCCCCCCGCAGGTTGATGATGCCTCGCACGAAGCGCGGCATCATGGGGACCGGGGTCATGCCTTCGAACTCGATGATTTCACGGATGCAGCTTATGTCTACCCCATACAGCTCGCCCTCCAGCATGAAGGTGACGCAATGGAAATGGGAGACAGTGGCGGCAGGAGCAAAGGTATCTCTCATCGGCCGGCTCCTAATAGTTGGTGAACTTGCCGTCGTCGATTTCCCGCTCCAGATCCTCTTCGTGGAAGGGGGGCGTACGGGCAAACCCCTTCTTCGGTTTGGTGCGTCTGGTGGCGGAGTAGGTAGCGCTGTGCAGCGGATGAGGTTGGCGGTTGTTGCCGCCCCTGAGCGTGAATTGCTGCATCAGTTCCTGCAGTTGCAAGGCGGTGGAACTCAGCTCTTCCGAGGTGGAGCTGAGCTCTTCCGCCGAGGCGGCAGAGGCCTGCATGCCATCGCTTATCTGGGTCACGGCTATGTTGATCTGGGAGACGCTGGCCCGTTGCTCGCGGGAGGCGGAGGCTATCTCCTGCACCAGAGTGGCGGTCTGATCGATGCCGGGCAGCATCTCGCGCAACAAAGAACCGGCCTGTTCGGCAACGCTGACGGATCGACCCGCCAGTTCACCTATCTCCTTGGCGGCGGTTTGTGACCGCTCGGCCAGTTTTCTCACCTCGGCGGCGACGGTGGCAAAGCCTTTGCCGTGCTCACCCGCCCTGGCCGCTTCGATGGCGGCATTGATGGCCAGCAGATCGGTTTTGTTGGCAATGTCATTGATGACGGTGATGCGCGAGGCTATCTCCTTCATGGCATGTACCATTTCGCCAACCGCCTTGCCACTGTCGGTGGCGCTGCTGGCGGCCTTGGTCGAGATGTTTTCGGTCACCCTGGCGTTGTCGGCATTCTGGCTGACGGTGGCTGTCATCTCCTCGACCGAGGCGCTGGTCTGTTCGACGCTGGAAGCCAGTTCGGACGAGGTTTGGGAGAGGGCATTGGCGGTGGCGGCGACCTGTTCTGAGGCCGAGCCTATCGCCTCCGACATGGCACCCACCTCGTTGAGGGTATCGGAGAGGCGGTGAGCCATGCTCTTGATCGCATAGAGCAGGCTGCTGGTGTCGTCGGCTTTGAGCACCACAGGGGTAGAGAGATCGCCGTCGGCAACCCGGGCCACCACCTGTACCGTATAGGAAGGGTCTCCCCCCAGCTGGCGCAATATGCTGCGGGTCACCAACAGGGCCAGAACGAAGCAGATGAGAAAGGCGCAGCTGGCAATGGCGATCAAAAGTTGCAGGTTGTCCTGATAGATAGCCTGGCTCTCTTCCAGAGACTGGCCGGCCAGCTCGGCGTTGATCCTGACCAGATCGCTGAGCAGGGCGTCGGCGGCGTCGAAGGCAGGGCGCCCCTTCTCGCCCATCAGCCGGAAGGCGTTACGCTCGGCTTCCCCATCCTGGCCCGGTGTCTGGGCCTGCTTGAGGATCTCGGTGGTGTACTCTTGGTAGGCTGACCAGGCTTGATCGAAGCGGGCCAGCAAGTCCACCTCACGCTGGGTAAGAGAGGTCTTGCGGTAACTGGCCAGAAAGTCCCACATCCCTTTCTCGAATTTGTCGATATTGGTCAGTGCCTGACTCTTGAGGTCGGTATCCACCTCGCCAATGTAGCGATAGAGGGCCCGGTTCTGGTAGACCGCATAGATATTGGCGTTGGCTATGTCCTTGATGGGTAATAGCTGATTGGCGTGCATGTTGGTGACGAGCTGCACCATGGTCTTGGTGGAGTAGTAGCTGGTGAGTGTCAGCACCACCAGCAGCACCATGAGAATGGAAAACGAGAACACCAGCTTTGTTCTGACTTGCAAGTTGTGAAACCAGTCCATGGCTCTACTCCGTAAATCCTGTTAATGACAGTATGGTCTGTGGTCAATGTCTGATGGTGAACAGGGCATCGGCCTGCTGATGAAGCAAATGTTGCTCCCGCCGCCACGCCAGCTGGATGAGCTGGGGCACGTCGAGAATGAGCGCCGGCTGGCCATTGCCCAGAATGGTGGAACCGCTGACGTAACGCAGGGATTTGAACAAGTCTCCCAACGGCTTGATCACCGCCTGTACTTCGCCTATCAGGCGATCCACCACGATACCGGCACGGTTGTCGGCGTAATCGACCATCACCACGAACTCGGGCTCGGTGGCGGCCGGCAGTGCAAACAGTTCGCGCAGGACAATGAAGGGAACCCACTCCCCGCGCACGTTGATCTGGCGACTCTGGCTGTGCAGGGCATTCGGCGGCAGGTCGATGCACTCGACCATCATGTCGAGGGGGATCACCAGGGAGGCGTGATCCACCTCAATCCGGAAGCCGTCGATGATGGCCAGGGTCAGGGGCAGCCTGAGCCGGAAGGTAGTACCCATCCCCAGTCGACTCTCGATGGTGGTTTCGCCGCGCAGAAATTCCAGGTTGCGCTTGACCACGTCGAGCCCGACGCCCCGCCCGGAGAGGTCACTGACATCGGTGGCGGTCGAGAACCCCGGCATGAACAGCAGCTGGAAGATCTCCTGCTCACTGAATACCTTGCCCTCCGGCACCATGCCCTGGGCGTGGGCCTTGGCGAGGATCTTGTCGCGATCTATGCCCCGGCCGTCATCGCTCACTTCCACCACCACGGCACCGGCGTCGTGGTAAGCATTCAGGGTGATCACTCCTTGTGCTGGCTTGCCGGCCGCCAGCCGCACAGCCGGATCTTCGAGGCCGTGATCGGCGGCGTTGCGTACCAGATGCATCAGGGGATCGGTCAGCTTCTCGACCATCGACTTGTCGATGTCGGTGTCGGCGTTGCGGATCTGCAGCTGGATCTCCTTGCCCGTCTGCTGGGAGAGTTCGTGCACCAGTCGCGGGAAACGATTGAAGATCTCGTTGATAGGCACCATGCGCAGGGTCAGTGCATCGTCACGTATCCCCTCCACCAGGGTGTTGACGGTGGCGACTGATTCGATGAGCTCCGCATCCCCCCTGAGCCTGGCCTGCAGTGTGGTGGCCGAGGTGGCGATCACCAGCTCGCCGACTCGGTTGATCAGGCGATCCAGCTTGGCTGCCTCGATCCGGATGTAGTGGCCTTCGGCGCGCAGTTGCGGCTTGGCCTGAACCAGAGGGGCAGGAATGGGGGCCGGCTCGGGCTCCATTGGTGCCGGCGTCGTGGTGGCACAGGGCAAGTCGCCGCTCGCGATACGGGCTGCTTCCGCTTCGGTCAGTGCCTGGGCGGCCACCCAGCGTTGCAGCTGGGCCGAGAGCGGTTCATCCCGCCATGCTGCCAGCCGTTGGCCCTGCTCGGCAAACAGCACCAGATCCTGATGGGGCGTAAGCAAACTGATGAGGCTGGCATGGGCGACAAAGTCGAAGGTACCCAGGATCCGCTCTCTGGGTTCGGCACTGAGCAGGCCTATCTCGTAGCCAAGAAAGCATTCGGTGGGATCGAGCAGTTGCAGCGGCGGCCACTCGTGCCAGACTGGCTGGATGAAGTGGATCTGCCCCAGATTGGCCAGATAGCGGATGAAGGCAAGCAGATCGAAGCCATCCTGATACAGGGCCGGATAGAAGCGCAGGGAGAGGTGCCAGGGACGCAGATCCTGTGGGATGACGGGGGCAGGCGAGGGCATGGCCAGCGGCTGGCTGGGCAGGGTCTGATGACCCTGCAACTGGGAGAGCAGAGCCAGGATCTGCTGGGTTTCGGTCTGCTGCAGTTCGGGATTGTGCTCGGCGCCCTGCAACAGATCGCGCAGTTGATCGTTGCAGGCCAGCAACAGGTTGATCAGGTGTTCATCCAGCGCTATCTCGCCGCTGCGCAGTCGCGCCAGCATATTTTCCATGGCATGGGCGAAGCGCACCAGCATGGTCAGCCCCAGCATGCCCGCCGACCCCTTGATGGTGTGAGCGGTGCGAAACATCAGGTTGTAGGTGTCGGGGTGGGCCGGATAGGTTTCACGATCCAGCAGGGCATGTTCCAGGTTGTCGCATTGCTCATAGGCCTCTTCGAAAAAGAGGGCGCGGGCCTTATTGATGTCCATGAACCGCCCCCTTTGAACCAACGTCTGTCCACAGCCCCAGCTCGGTCAATACGCCGTGGGCGACACACTCATCGCTCGCCAGCAGTTGCAGCCGCTTGCCCTGCTGGCTCGCCTCCTGCTGCAGGATGGCGATGAGCTGGGCGCCACAGCCGTCGAGCACCTCCAGCGGGTTCAAGTCCAGATTCAGGTCGGCAAAGTTGAGCAGGCCGAACAAATCGTCCTGCAGATCCCCGAGTGTCATGATGCTCAGTTCGCCGCTCAGGGTGGCGGTGGGGGGTGTTTGCCGGGTATCGAGTTCCAGACTCATGACAGTCGCTCCCGCGTCATGGTTGCACCACCTTGTAGACATCATCGAGCAGCTTGAGCGGCTCGAACGGTTTGGTCAGCCAGACCCGGGCGCCGGCCTCGAACCCCTCTCGCTTGATCTGAGCGGAGTCTTCCGTGGTCAGCATGATGAAGGGGAGATAGCGGGTCGTCTGCTGTGCCTTGACCCGTCTGAGCAGCGTCATGCCATCCATGCCGGGCATGTTGAGGTCTGAAATAATGAGGTGTACGCGTCGGTTGTCCAGCTGGATGAGGGCAGCCTCGCCATCGCCTGCTTCGATAACGTCAAACCCTGCGCTGCTGAGTGTCATGGTGATGGCCGCCCTGATCCCCACTGAATCATCCACCACCAGTATGGTTTTGCTCATTGGTCATCCTCATCGACTTCATGGACCCTTTGCCCCCAGAGCCAAGGGCAGGGCCCGTGCCGGGCCCAGTGATAATTGTTGTTCAAGAGTCTGATGTTGGAGAGATTTTTTATGTCATCACTGACCAATAGCGGCAAATGGCACCAATTGTGCAAGCCCGGTGCCGCAAGTGGCAGGGTGAGAGGGGCGCGGCCATCTGCAGCACAGGAAGGCTAGTGAGAAACGGGCAGGCGCCGCGTTGGCACCAGTTAATTAATCAAGTGATGGAGTTCTATCTTGAATAGCAGGGCGGATTATATTCTCAAAGCTGATAATAAATATCGTTCGCGCGTTTATTTCGGTTGGTTACATATAATCATACAAATCGGAAAGGTATATATTGTTAGCCTCTTTTGGCGCGGTTAAATAATCCATGGTTGGTAACATAAAGACCATGTCAAATAGTGTGACAACGCTTTCATTCTGATTATTTAACATCACAAATTAACGGATAATTTAAATGAATTTAATTATTAAAAGTGTAAATTTACCCCCTACGGGGTATTTGTTGGCTTTGGTGTGGTTTTGTAAGTCTATGCTACATATGGAGTTTTTAAATTAATTATGATGGGTTTTATATTTGGATAATGTCCCGTCACTTGATGGAGATCAACGCAGGTCAGGGGGGGAGTACTTAGCATTTCCGCTATTAAGCATTTATCAAACAAGTGCTCACTAACGGGAATAAGAAGAATGGTCGAGGATACTTTTTTATCGGCTCATGGAATTAATCGCCGTGACTTTATGAAATTGTGCGCCGGGATGGCCGCAACCCTGGGATTAAGCCAGAATGCCGTGGCCAAGATGGCCACCGCGCTCACCAGCCCCGAGCGGCCGCCGGTGATCTGGATTGGCGCGCAGGAGTGCACGGGTTGCACCGAGTCACTGCTGCGCTCAACCCACCCCACCATCGAAAACCTGATCCTCAACACCATTTCGCTGGAGTACCACGAGGTGCTCTCGGCGGCCTTTGGCCATCAGGCGGAAGAGAACAAGCGCAACGCCATCGAACGCTACAAGGGCAAGTATGTGCTGGTGGTGGATGGTTCCATTCCGCTCAAGGATGGCGGCGTCTACTGCATGGTGGCCGGTGAACCTATCGTCGACCATATTCGCCGCGCCGCCAGTGACGCCGCCGCCGTCATCGCCATCGGTTCCTGCTCTGCCTGGGGCGGGGTGCCTGCCAGCGGTGGCAACCCGACCGGTGCCGTCAGCCTGGAGGAGGCCCTTGGCAATATCGGTACCCCCATCATCAATATTCCCGGCTGCCCGCCCAACCCCCACAACTTCCTCACCACGGTCGCCTACTACATCACCTACGGCAAGCTGCCGGCGCTGGATAGCAAGAAGCGTCCGCTGTTTGCCTATGAGCGGCTCATCCACGAGAACTGCGAGCGCCGCCCGCACTTCGATGCGGGGCGTTTTGCCAAGGAATTTGGCGACGAGGGCCACCGTCAGGGCTGGTGCCTCTACCATCTTGGCTGCAAGGGGCCGGAGACCTACGGCAACTGCTCGACCCTGGAGTTCTGCGACGTGGGCGGCGGCATCTGGCCGGTGGGCATAGGCCATCCCTGCTACGGCTGCAACGAGCAGGGGGTGGGTTTCAGCAAGGGGATCTTCCAGCTCGCCAAGGTCGAAAATCCGACTCCCCGGGTGGAGAAACCCGACGTGGCCATTCAGGAGGGAGGATATATGTCGCCGACGGCCACCGGCCTCATCGGTGGTGCCCTCGGGGTGCTGGTCGGGGTGAGCCTGATGACGGTGCGTGAACTCGGCCGCCAGCAGAAGCGCCACGAAGCCGGGCAGCCCCCATCACGGGAGGAGTGACCGTGAACAGACGCAATTTCCTCAAATTTGCCTCTGCCAGCGCGCTGGCGGCAGGGGCTGTTGCGCCCGGCAGCGCCATGGCGGCGGCCAAGAACAAGCCGCCGATTCCCGGATCGCTCGGCATGTTGTACGACTCCACCCTCTGCGTCGGCTGTCAGGCCTGCGTGGCCGAGTGTCAGCGTCTCAACGGCAACCCGGTCAATCCGGCGGGGGAGCAGACCTGGTCCAACAACGACAAGCTGACCCCCTACACCAACAACATCATTCAGGTGTGGAAGAGCGGCACGGGTGAGCACAAGGATCAGCTGGTGGATGGCTATGCCTACATCAAGAAGCAGTGCATGCACTGCGTCGATCCCAACTGCGTCTCCGTCTGTCCGGTGCAAGCCCTCAAGAAGGATCCCAAGACCGGCATAGTCCACTATGACCCGGACGTCTGCACCGGCTGCCGCTACTGCATGGTGGGCTGCCCGTTCGATGTGCCCAAATACGACTACGACAACCCGTTCGGGGCCATTCACAAGTGCGAGCTCTGCAACCAGAAGGGGCTTGAGCGGATCAATCAGGGCAAGTTGCCCGGCTGTGTCGAGGTGTGCCCCACCGGCGCCGTCATCTTCGGTACTCGTGAGGATCTGATGTCCGAGGCCAGGCGCCGCCTGCTGGCGAGCCCCGGCAGCGAGTATGCCTATCCGCGCCAGACCCTTAACGCCAACGACCCTTATCTGCATGAAGTGCCGAGTTACCAGCCCTACGTCTATGGCGAGAAAGAGGGGGGCGGCACCCAGGTACTGGTGCTGGCCGGGGTGCCTTACACCAAGCTCGACATGCCGGATCTGCCGGAGCTCTCCTCAGGGGCGCGCTCGGAGCATATCCAGCACACCCTCTACAAGGGGATGGTGCTGCCACTGGTGGTGCTGACCGGCCTCTCGGTGCTCATTCGCCGCAACGCCAAGAAGCACGATCAGGCGCACCTTCATGACGAGGACCATGTGCCGGGACAGGGCAAAGAGCCGGGTTCTGACAAGGGAGGCAAGGATCATGAGTAATCACAAGGCACATCCGCTCGGTGGCAAGCTGGTCAGCTGGCCGGTCATGGTGCTGGCGCCCTTCGTCATCCTGTGCGGCATGCTGATCTTGAAGCGCCTCATCTTCGGGCTGGGCTCGGTCACTGATTTGAACGGCGGCTACCCCTGGGGTCTGTGGATCTCGTTTGATCTGCTGATCGGCACCGGTTTTGCCTGCGGCGGCTGGGCACTGGCCTGGGCCGTCTACGTCTTCAACCGGGGCGAGTATCACCCTCTGGTGCGACCGGCTCTGCTGGCGAGCCTGTTCGGCTATTCGCTGGGCGGCCTCTCCATCACCATAGACGTGGGGCGTTACTGGAACCTGCCGTACTTCTACATTCCGGGTTTCTTCAACACCTCCTCTGTGCTGTTCGAGACAGCAGTCTGCATGACCATCTATATCGGGGTGATGGCGCTGGAGTTTGCACCCGTGCTGCTCGAGAAGTTCGGCTGGAAGACCTCCATGGCCCGGCTCAACAAGATCATGTTCTTCATCCTGGCGCTGGGGGCCCTGCTGCCCACCATGCACCAGTCCTCCATGGGATCCCTGATGATAGTGGCGGGAGAGAAGATCCATCCGCTCTGGCAAAGCTACGAGTTGCTGCCGGTCTTCTCCTTGTTGACCGCCTTCATCATGGGCTTCTCCATCGTGGTATTTGAAGGATCTCTGGTGCAGGCAGGGCTGGCGGGGCGCGGTCCCAACGAGAAGTCGCTGTTCTACAAGCTGACCCAGGTGATCGACATCTTCCTGATCCTGTTTGTGGCGCTGCGCTTTGCCGAGATTGTCATCAACGACAAGTCGGAGTACCTCTCTGAGTGGAATCGCTACGCCTTGATGTTCTGGAGCGAGATTGCGCTGATGATCTTCCCGCTGCTGGTGTTCCACTGGGACAAGAGCCGCCGCGATTCGCGCATGTTGTTCCTGGGGGCCCTCAGCATGCTGCTGGGCGCTGCCCTCTGGCGACTGGATTACTCCCTGCTCGCCTTCAACCCCGGCAATGGCTACCACTACTTCCCCTCCGCGGCGGAAGTGCTGATCTCCTTGGGCTTCGTCGCCATCGAGGTGTGTGCCTATTTGCTGTTGATCCGGCTGCTGCCGGTACTGCCATCACTTGAACGTGTTCACCAAGATTATCAGGCCCGAGGGAAAGCCAACGTATGAGCCAACGTATCACCATAGACCCCATCACCCGTATTGAGGGGCACCTGCGTATCGACTGCGAGATCGAAGGCGGCATAGTCACCAAGGCCTGGTCGTCCGGTACCATGTGGCGCGGGATGGAGGAGATCGTCAAGGGCAACGACCCGCGCGATGCCTGGATGATAGTGCAGCGCATCTGCGGGGTATGTACCTCCATTCATGCCATCGCTTCGGTGCGGGCGGTGGAGAACGCCATCGGTGCCAAGGTGCCGGTTAACGCCCAGTACATCCGCAACCTCATCATCGCGGCCCACAACATCCACGATCATATCGTCCACTTCTACCAGCTCTCGGCGCTGGACTGGGTGGACATCACGGCGGCGCTTGAGGCCAACCCGCAAAAGGCGGCGGACATCCTCAAAGGGGTGTCCACCTGGTCCCTCAACAGTGCCGAAGAGCTGACCAAGGTGCAGGACAAGATCCGCGCCCTGGTGGCGAGCGGCCAGCTCGGCATCTTTGCCAACGGTTACTGGGGTCACAAGGCCATGAAGCTGAGCCCGGAGGTGAACCTCATCGCCGTGGCCCACTACCTGCAGGCACTGGAGTGCCAGCGCGATGCCAACCGCATCGTCGCCATCCTCGGCGGCAAGACGCCCCACATCCAGAATCTGGCGGTGGGCGGGGTAGCCAACCCCATCAACCTGGATGCCCCTAGCGTGCTCAACCTGGAGCGGCTGCTCTATGTGAAGAGCTTCATCGACCGGCTCGGCGAGTTCATCGAGCAGGTCTACAAGGTGGATGCCGCCATCATAGCCGCTCACTATCCCGAGTGGCTGAGCCTGGGGCAGGGGGCCAAGCATTACCTGAGCGTGCCCGAGCTTCCCACCGATGCCAAGGGTGGCAGCTTTCTGATGCCGGGTGGCTACATCGAGAACGGCGATCTGGCCGGCTATCGTCCCATCGAGAGCCATCAGGATGCCTGGCTGATGGATGGCATCGCCGAGAGCAACAAGCATGCCTGGTACAAGGATGACGAGCCCCTCAAACCGTGGGAGGGCAAAACCGAGCCCAACTACACCGGCTGGCAGGATGACGGCAAATACTCCTGGGTCAAATCCCCCACCTTCTACGGCAAGGTGGTGGAGGTGGGGCCGCTCGCAGACTTGCTGGTGAAGCTCGCCGCCAAGCACCCGGAGACGGTGGCGCACTTCGACCAGTTGAACGGCATCTACAAGGCGCTGACCGGCTCTGCCATCAAGACCGAACAGCTGCACTCCACCATGGGCCGCATCATAGGCCGCGCGGTACGCTGCTGTGTGCTCAAAGACACCTTGTCTCATCAGTGGAAGGCGCTGGTGGACAACATCGGCAAGGGGGATTTCAGCGCCTACATCAAGACCGAAATCCCGGCGGACAAGGAGTTTCGCGGGGTGGGCTTCGAGGAGGCGCCGCGCGGCATGCTCTCCCACTGGATCGTCATCAAGGAGGGCAAGATCGCCAACTATCAGGCGGTGGTGCCATCGACCTGGAACTCGGGCCCGCGCAACTTCAACGACGAACCCGGTCCTTACGAGCAGGCGCTGGTGGGCACGCCGGTGGCGGATCCCGCCAAACCGCTGGAGGTGGTGCGCACCATCCACTCGTTCGATCCCTGCATGTCCTGCGCGGTGCACGTGGTGGATACCCAGAATGGCGAAGTGACCCAGGTGAAGGTGCTGTGATGAACACCTTGATCCTGGGGGTCGGCAACCTCTTGCTGAGTGACGAGGCGGTCGGGGTGCGCCTCGTCGAGGCGCTGGGGCGCGAATACCGTTTCGCCCCCGGCATCGATCTGCTGGACGGCGGTACCGCCGGCATGGAGCTGCTGGAAGCCATGGCCAGTCGTGACCACATCATACTGGCGGACGCGGTGCGCAGCGGTAACCCGCCGGGCACTGTGGTGACCCTGCAGGGCGAGGAGATCCCGACCCTGTTTGGCCGCAAGATCTCCCCGCATCAGCTGGGGCTGGCGGACGTGCTCTCGGCGCTGCACATGACGGGGGAGTCGCCAAAGCGGCTCACCCTGATAGGGGTGGAACCTGAATCACTCGAGCCCCGCATTGGCCTCACCCCGGTGGTGGCGGCGGCCATGGGAGAGGCGAAGGATAGGATCTTGACCCTGCTGGCCAGCGTCGGCGCCCCCGCCATTGCGCTTTCCGAACAGGAAAAGGCAAAACAGGAGCAGGAGGGCCTATGGCGCAGTCCCATTTGAGCGAGGCTGATGCCGTGCAGGAACGCGTGCAGGAGTTCATGGGTTTTGCCACCAATCCCGCGCCCCTGCTGGTGGCCCAGTATGAGCGGATTGCCCGGGAGCAGATGCAGGGGTTGCCCTTCTACCACGCCACCATGCCCATAGTGGCCGAGTGCGTGCTGTTTGAGGGGCAGTGGCTCGGTTGCGTGCTTACCCCCTGGATGCTGAGCCTGGTGGTGCTGCCGGGGCCGGATCAATGTTGGCCCGTGCGCAGCAGCAGCGATCGGCTCGCCCTGCAGCTCCCCTGCGGCAACATGACCTTCATGGTGGGCGAACTGCCCGAGACGGGGCAGTTGCTGGCCTGCTCCCTGATGTCGCCGCTCGATCCGCACCTTGGTGCCGATGAGGGGCGCTCGCTGGTGAGCAGCACCCTCAAGATGCTGCACTCCTTGCCTGTGCAGCAAGGCGCCGCCGGCGTGGATCTGGGGCGCAGACGGCTGTTTGGTGCCCGTCGTGGCCAACCGGCATAGCTGCTAGGTTTCACGCGAAATCAAGTTTAGAATAGGGGCCCGTTTTGGCCCCTCACTCGCTTCTTCGTCTGGCGTTTTTCTTCGAGGTGAGTGGTACAAACGAACAAGGAATCTTATGACCATTCAATGCCATGGCCGCCGCAAGGGTGTGCCTGTCGTCGCGGCCATCCTGCTGGCCCTGCTCTCGGGCGGACTCTCTCATTCGGCACTGGCAGCCCAGCCGGTTCCTGCCGAACTCAAGCTCGCCATCGGCGCCGAACCTACCGAAGGGTTTGACCCCCTGCTTGGTTGGAGTCACGGCAGCTACCTGCTGCTGCACAGCCCGCTGCTCAAGCAGAACGCAGACCTCAGTTGGCAGAATGTGCTCACCCAATCTGTGACCCCGAACAAGGATGGCAAGGGGTGGCTCATCCGCCTCAAGCCGGATCTGAAATTCTCCAACGGCGCGCCGCTCACCGCCGAAGACGTCGCCTTTACCTACAAGAGCGCGGCCAGGGGCGGCGGCAAGATCGACATGGGCAACTTTGTCTCGGCCAAGGTGGTCTCGCCCACCGAGGTTGCCATAGTCTTAAGCGCCCCCCAGAGCACCTTCGTCAATGTGCTGGGCTCCTTGGGCATAGTGTCAAAGCGGGATTACGATCCCAAGGCGTATGCCCAAAAGCCTGTCGGTGCCGGCCCTTACCGGCTGGTGAGTTTCCTGCCCGGCCAGCAACTGGTGGTGGAGGCTAACCCCCATTACGCCGGCGGCAACAATGACTTCAAACGGCTGGTGTTTGTCTTTATCGACGAAGAGAGTGCCTATGCCGCCGCCCAGAGCAGCCAGCTCGATCTGGTGCGCATCCCCCCGTCGCTGGCCCCCACTGTGCCTGCCTCACTCAAGCTCTGGGTTCGGCCAAGCGTGGAGAACCGCGGCATCGTCTTCCCCATTCCTGCAGCAGGTAAAAAGGACGCCAAGGGTTATGCCATCGGCAACGACGTGACTTCCGATGTGGCGGTGCGCCGCGCCATCAACTACGCCATCGACCGCAAGCTGCTGGCCGATCAGCTGCTGGAGGGGCACGCCATCCCTGCCTACAGCGCGGTGGAAGGCTTGCCCTGGCAAAGCAAATCTACCGCCTTCAAGGACGGCGATGCCGCCCATGCCAACGCCCTGCTCGACAAGGCGGGCTGGAAGATGGGCAGTGACGGCATTCGCCACAAGGGTGACTTGCGCGCCGTCTTTACCCTCTGGTACACCAGTGGCGACAGTACCCGCCGGGATCTGGCGGAAGCGGTGCGCGCCATGCTCAAACCCATCGGTCTCGATGTGAGCCTCAGGTCCGGTAGCTGGGAGCAGGTGGAGCGCGAGATGCACGCCAATCCGGTGCTGATGGGGTGGGGGAGTCTGGATCCCATGGAGCTTTATCACCACTACCAGAGCGGTGCCGGCGGCGTTGAGTTCTACAACCCCGGCTACTACAGCAACCCTGTGGTGGATGGCCATCTCAAACAGGCGCTGGATGCCCCGAACTGGCAGGCGGCCGTGCCCTTCTGGCAGCAGGTGGAGTGGGATGGCAAGACAGGCGCCGGAGTGCAGGGGGATGCCGCCTGGGCCTGGTTGCTCAATGTGCAGCACACCTATCTCGCCAACCGCTGCATCGACCTTGGCAAGGGGGCGCCGGAGATCCACGGTAGCTGGTCTTTGCTCAACAACCTCTCTGACTGGCGGTGGACGTGCCGCTAAGTTCGCCCTTGAGCACGTCAGGTTACATCTTGCTAAAAGCTCTGCTGCGTCTGGCAGGGCTCTTGTGTCTGGTCTCTGTCGCCACCTTTGTGCTGCTCAGCTACTCCCCCATCGATCCCATCAAGGCCTATATCGGCAACGATCTGCTCCACGTGCCGCCCGAGCAGTACGCCCGCATCGCCGCCCGCTGGGGGCTGGATCAGCCGCTCTGGCTGCGTTACTGGCACTGGTTCGGCCAGGTACTCAGGGGGGATCTCGGTTACTCCATGCTCTACAACGCGCCTGTGGCTCAGGTGATAGGCAGCCGCTTTGCTGCCTCCTTCCTGCTGCTGGCGGGCGCCTGGCTGCTCTCCGGCTTTTTCGGCATTTTGCTTGGGCTCTGCGCCGGTCGCTATCTCAACCGCTGGCCCGATCGCCTTATCTGCCGCTTTGCTTACTTGCTCGCCTCCCTGCCCACCTTCTGGGTCGGCCTCTTGCTACTCGCCCTGTTTGCGGTGCACTGGCCGCTGCTGCCGGTCTGCTGCGCCTGGACGCCGGGCCTCTCTGCCGATGAAGCGGACTGGCTGATGCGATTGCGCCATCTGCTGCTGCCGGTGACCACGTTGGCGTTGCTCGGGGTGGGCAATATCGCCCTGCATACCCGGGGGCGGGTGGCCGAGGTGCTGGCGAGCGACTTTATCCGCTACGCCCGCGCCCAGGGGGATGGTGGCTGGCCCATGCTGCGCTTCCATGTGTTGCGCCACGCCCTGACCCCGGCGCTCTGCCTGCAGTTTGCCTCCCTCGGTGAGCTGATTGGCGGATCCCTGTTGGCGGAGAAGGTCTTCTCTTATCCGGGGCTCGGGCAGGCGACCGTGGATGCTGGGTTGCGGGGGGATATCCCCCTGCTGATGGGCATAGTGCTCTTCTGCACCCTGCTGGTCTTTATTGGCAATACGGTGGCCAGTGTGCTGCTGGCGCGCATCAATCGGGGTTGGGAGGGTGAGCATGCTGTTTAATCCGCTCCCCTTAATATTGAGGCTGGCCGTGGCCCTGATCGGGCTGGCGCTGCTGGCCGCCTACGGCTGGAGCCTCTCTCATCAGGATGTGCCCATGGATCTGCTGGCCCGCCAGCAGCCGCCCTCGCTGGTCCACTGGTTCGGTACCGATCAGATGGGGCGGGATCTCTGGCTGCGGGCATTTCAGGGCACCCTCACCAGTCTGGAGCTGGGGATCAGCACGGCCCTGTGCAGCGGCCTGTTGGCCATGGTGGCGGCAAGCCTCTCGCTCATCCATCCCAGATGCGATGTGGCGGTGCGCCTCGTGATCGACGCCATGCTGGCGCTGCCCCATATGCTGCTGCTGATCCTTATCTGCTTTACCGTGGGGGGCGGCATGCGCGGGGTGATCCTGGCGGTGGCGCTCACCCACTGGCCCAAGCTGGCGCTCATCCTCTGTGCGGAGGCGCGGCGGATCGCCTGCAGCGACTACGTGGTGCTGGCTCGCTGTCAGGGGATGGGGGCGCTGCGTCGCTGGCGCACCCACCTGCTGCCGGGGCTCTTGCCCCAGTGGTTTATCGGTACCTTGCTGATGTTTCCCCATGCGGTGCTGCACAGTGCCGCCTTGAGCTTTCTCGGCTTTGGTCTGGCGGCCCACGAGGCCTCCCTTGGCCTGCTGCTGGCCGATGCGCTGCGTTATCTGGCCGGTGGCGGCTGGTGGCTGGCCCTCTTCCCCGGCCTGATGTTGCTGCTGCTGGTGTTGCTGTTTGATCAGGCTACCCGCGCCCTGCAGCAGCTCTGTTTTGGGGGTGAAGCATGCTGATATTTGAAACCGCCATCTGGCGTCAGCACAGGCTGGCGCCGCTGTTCGATCAGGTTACTCGCGCGCCTTGCAACAGCGGCTGTGGCACAGGAGTGAAGCATGCTGAGTTTTGACCAGGTGACCATAGAGGCCGCCCACTACTCCTGGCTGGGGCGGCGCAGTTGGCAGCCTTTGCTGACCGATATCAGCCTGCAACTGGCGCCGGGGGAGATAGTGGCGCTGGTGGGGGGGAGCGGCGAGGGCAAGAGCCTGCTGCTGCAAAGCGCCCTGACTCTGCTGCCGGACAACCTGCGGATGCGCGGCACCATTTCCCTCGATGGCACGCCCCTGTGCGACGCCAGCCGTGCCCGCCTGCGCGGCCACACCCTCTGCTATGTGCCGCAGGGGGTGAGCGCCCTCAATCCGCTGCTGACGGTGGAGCGCCAGCTGGGCCGAGCGGCTCGTCTGTGTGGCCAGAACGGTTCTCGCGAGCGGCTCGGCGAGCAGTTGTTACGCTACCAGTTGCCCGCTACCACCCTGGACAGATACCCGCGCCAGCTCTCCGGCGGCATGGCCAAGCGCATTCTGGCCTGCACCGCAGCGCTCGGCGGCGCCCGTTACATTCTGGCGGACGAGATCACCGCCTGGCTCGACGAAGGGCTGGCCTGCCTGCTGCTCGGCCAGTTGCGTGAATTGGCCAATCAGGGCAGCGGTATCCTCTGGGTCACCCACGATCTGGCGCTGGCGGCCCGCTTTGCCGATCGCATAGTCGCGTTGCATCAGGGCCAAGTGAGCGACACCTTGAGCTGCCACCATCTGCGGCAGGGGCAGGGGAGCGAGATGCTCCGCGCCCACTGGCAGGCGCTGCCGGAGTTCAACGCGCTCTTCTCTGCGCCGGAGGTTTCTTGATGTTGGTATTTCTGAGACTAGCCGTGTGCTGCGGGGCAGACATTCAGTGGCAGGCGCTGCCGGAGTTCAACGCACTCTTCTCTGTACCGGAGGTTTCATAATGTTGGAACTACGAAATCTCACCATCGCGCAGGGGGAACGTCCCCTCTGGCAGGGGTTGTCGCTGACGGTGAAAGCGGGCGAGCGGCTCGGCATCTCTGCGCCTAGCGGTTATGGCAAAACCACGCTGGGGCGGGTATTGGCGGGTTGGAAGTCGGTTGGGGGAAATGGAGAAATCCTGCTGGATGGGCAGCCGTTGGCCGAACTGTTGAAGGGCTACAACCCAATCCAGCTGGTGCCCCAGCACCCGGAACTGACCTTCAATCCCTATCGCACCACAGGGCAGGCGCTCTGGGATGTGTGGCGCCCCGATGATGCCATGCTGGCCCGCTTTATGGTCAAGCCCGAGTGGCTTGAGCGCAAGCCAGGCCAGCTCTCCGGTGGTGAGTTGGCCCGCATCGCGCTGCTGCGCGCCCTCGATCCCCGCACCCGTCTGCTGATTGCCGACGAGGTGACCGCCCAGCTGGATCCGCAAATTCAGCGCCAGCTCTGGCAGGAGTTGATGCGCGAATGCGAGCAGCGCGGGCTTGGCATGCTTGTCTTCAGTCACCAGCAGGCGCTGCTGCGCCAGATCTGTCATCGGGTGCTGCGCTTTGGTGAGATGCAGCCTGAGACTATGGTGCTGGCCGAAAGCGCGGCCTGATAGTTTGCTCCCCTCATCCCCAGCCCTTCTCCCGCAAGGGGAGAAGGGAGCAGAAGGTGCCATCTCACCACGCTCAGGGTTTAGGGTTTGGAAAATCTTGGGGTTTGAAAATATGGCTGGTTGTTATGCTCGAAGCCCCCCTGAGGCGTTTGAGGGAGTCGTATAGTTGCAGCATGCTGTCGGCATCCACGAACCGGTTCCCTCTCTCTGGGGAGAGGGCCAGGGTGAGGGGACGCGAGTGTGGGACGCTGGCCACTCTGGATAGATAACACGGCGGACAAGGTACTCAGATAAAAAAGAGGGAGGCATCAGCCTCCCTCTCTTGCTATCCGCCGTTGGTGACGGCATTTAACCGGTTTTGGTTCAGGCCGTGGCCAGCCAGTTCAGCCAGGCATCCATTCCTTCGCCTGTGGTGGCGCTGACCTGGATCACCTGGATATAGGGGTTGACCCGCTTGGCGTTCTCGATGCAGCGGGCCACGTCAAAGCTGACGTAGGGCAGCAGATCGATCTTGTTGATCACCATCAGCTGGGCGGCGGCAAACATGTCCGGGTATTTCAGCGGCTTCTCTTCCCCCTCGGTGACCGAGAGGATCGCCACCTTGTACTTCTCGCCGAGATCGAAGCTGGCGGGGCAGACCAGATTGCCCACGTTCTCGATAAAGAGGATGCCCCCTTCATTGGCAGGCAGCTGGTGGCAGGCGTCGTGGACCATCTTGGCGTCCAGATGGCAGCCCTTGCCGGTGTTGATCTGCACGGCAGGGACGCCGGTGGCGCGAATGCGATCCGCATCGGCGCTGGTCTGCTGATCTCCTTCGATCACGGCGCAAGGGCGTTTGTCAGCCAGCTGGCGCAGGGTTTCGCACAGCAAGGTGGTCTTGCCTGAACCCGGGCTCGATACCAGATTGAGTACCAGCTGGGCCGCTTCGTCGAAGTGTTCGCGGTTGTGGGCCGCCAGCGCGTTGTTCTTGGCCAGCACATCCATCTCGATGGCGATCAGCTGGCGCTGCCCCATGCCGGGGACCGACATTCCCGCTTCCCCTTTGCCGTAGTGCAGATCACCCTGCTGATGGTCATGGTCATGGTCATGGCTGTGATCATGGGAATGCGCGTGGGAATGACCGTGGTCATGAGAGTGGCCATGTTCATGATGATGGTCGTGGGGGTGATCATGGAGGTGATCATGACCCTCGTGGCTTATGGGAGCCCGCACTCCGTGGTAGTGGTGATGGACATCCCCCTGATGGTGGTAGTGGTGGTGAATGATCAGGGTGCGCGGCGCACTCTGCTCGTGGTCATGATGGTGATGGGCGTCATGAGCATGATGATGGTTGTGTTTATGGCCATGTTCATGGTGGTGCTCGTGAGTGTGCTCATGGTCATGATCGTGGGAGTGGGCATGGTCGTGATCATCTTCATGGCCGGCGATCCGCGCCTGGCCGCATCCGCATACGCTACACATATCAACTTACCTCGATGTCGGTGATGCGCAGGCTGTTCCCTTGCGCGACTCGTAATTTGTATCCGCCACACTCGGGGCAGGCTTGCCCGCGCTCGGTGAGGGTGACCGTCTTGTTGCAGTCGTAACACCAGGCTTCGGCCGCCTGGTGTTGAAAGTACAGTTGGGCCCCTTCGACGGCGGTGCCCTTGGCGGCGGCCTCGAAACAGAAGGCAATGGTGTCCGGGTCGACGCAGGAGAAGCTGCCGACCTCGAGCCAGAGGGCTGTCACCTTGTTAAAGCCCCGCTGGGTGGCCTGTTCGGCCGCCAGATCGATGGCGGCCATGGCCAGAGACATTTCGTGCATGGTGGCTCCTTAACCGATATGGGGAGAAGCTGTGACTCCTCCCTGTAATTGACCGAACGGCATGGCCGCTCAACAGATCCGCGGGAGCAGTTCCCCCTGCGGCAGCTCCAGATAACGGCGGCTGCCCCAGGGGTTATTGAGGATCACCTTGTGGCGATCGCTCGCCTGCACCACGCCGATCTGGCTGGCGGCGGGGTTGAATTGGCGCAAGATGCCCAGCGCGTCCTGCGCCTGTTCGGCAGGCAGGGCCAGCACCATGGTTCCCTCATTGGCGAGATCATGGGGCTCGAAACCGTAGAGCTCGCACAGGCCGCGCACCGGATCGCAGACCGGAATGGCGGACTCATCCAGCTCGATACCCACTTGGGAGGCTGTGCTCCACTCGTTGAGCACGGCCGCAAGGCCACCGCGGGTGGCATCGCGCAGGGCGTGAGGGGTAATGCCAGCTTTTAGCAGCGCTTCTACCTGCGGCCAGAGGGTGGTGCAGTCGCTTTTCAGATCAGACCCCAGTTGCAGGGCGTCGCGGGCCATCAGGATACAGGCGCCGTGGCTGCCGATATCCCGCGACACCAGAATGGCGTCACCGGCCTTGAGGTTACGCACCGAGATGCCCCGGCTCTGTTCGGGCAGCGGAAAGGTGCCGACCCCGCTGGTGTTGATAAAGATCTTGTCGGCCGCCCCCTTGGGCACCACCTTGGTGTCGCCGCAGACGATGCGGGCGCCGCTCTTGGCAAGCTCTGCCGCCATTGATTCGACGATGCGAGTGAGGTCCGAGTAGGGGAACCCCTCCTCGATGATAAAACTGCAGCTCAAATACTCGGGCTTGGCTCCCATCATGGCGAGATCGTTGACCGTGCCGGCGATGGCCAGCTTGCCGATATCGCCCCCCTCGAAGAAGAGCGGCGAGACGGTAAAGCTGTCTGTGGTGAAGGCAACGGGGCCGTTTACCGGCAGCAGGGCGGCATCTTCACCGCGCAGCAGGATCTCGTTGCCAAAGTGGCGAAAGAAGAGCTGGTTGATCAGCTGGTTCATTTCTACACCGCCGCCGCCGTGGCTTAACTGAATTTCTCTCATTGGATCCCCATATATCGGTAGTAGGCATTGCAGGCCCCTTCGGAGCTGACCATGCAGCTGCCCATGGGCTGGGTCGGGGTGCAGCCCCGGCCAAAGACTTTGCACTGGTTCGGTTTGGCCAGGCCGCGCAGGATATCGGCGCACTGGCACGCCTTGTGGTCATCGATGGGGGTCTGATCAAGCTGGAAGTGGCGCTCCGCATCGCGCTTGGCAAAGGCATCGCGCAGGCGCAGGGCGGAGGCGTTGATATCCCCCAGACCTCGCCAGCGAAAGTGCTCGCGGGTCTCGAAAAAGCGCTCAACCAGCCGCTGGGCGGCTTTATTGCCGCTGGCGGTGACGGCGCGGCTGTACTGCACCTCCAGCGCGTAGCGACCCTCCACCTTCTGGCGTACCATCATCAGCAGCGCCTCCATCACATCCACCGGCTCGAAGCCACTCACCACCACAGGCACCTGATAACGATCGACGATGGGCAGGTAGATATCGGCGCCTGTGATGACGCTGACGTGGGAGGGGCCGATAAAGGCGTTCACCTTGGCGACCCCGTCGGCCATCACAGCGTGAATGGCGGGCGGCACCAGCACATGGTTGATATGAAACAGCAGGTTCTCGACCCCTTGCTCTTCTGCGGCAGCCAAAAGCGCCGCAGTCATCGGGGTGGAGGTTTCGAAACCGATGGCGAAGAAGACCAAGGTTTTGTCCGGGTTCTCACGGGCGATACGCAGCGCATCGAGGGGATCATAGACCGGGCGGATATCGCTCCCCTTGGCACGCTGTTGGGCCAGTGTGCCCTTGGAGCCCGGCACCCGGATCATGTCACCCAGGGTGACCAGAATAACGTTCGGTTGACTCGCCAGCTCGATGGCCTGATCGATACGCTCTTTGGGCATGATGCAGACCGGGCAGCCGGGGCCGTGGACGAACTCGATGCTGGCCGGCAGCAGCTGGTGCAGGCCGTACTTCATGATGGTGTGGGTATGGCCGCCACACACCTCCATCACCCGCAGCGGTTCGGGGAGTAATTTGGCCAGTTCGGTGATCTGGGCGGCTAGGGCGCGGATCACCTCGGGCTGACGAAAGCCCTGAAAGAGATCATTGAGGGTCAGCATGGCAAAATATCCTGTTTTGGCATCAGGGCCACCATCTGGCGGAAGCTCTCGAGGCTGGCCTGCGCCTCCTCTTCGTCAATCTTGCTCATCACAAAGCCAATGTGGAGCAGCACATAGTCGCCCACCTGGAGGGGCTCTTCGAGCAGCATGCAGCTGACGCGCCGCTGCACCCCCAGGGTGTCGACGGTGACGCAGTTATCTTCGGGGTGCAGCTGCACCACCTGAGAGGGGATGGATAGACACATGGATTTCAGGACTCCGACAAGGTGGCACAGCCGGTGGTGACAGGCTGGTGCGTGGCAATATGGTGGATGGCAAACCAGAGCTGACCGGCGGCGATGCCACCGTCATTGAGCGGCAGGGTTTCGCTGGTCAATACCTGCCGACCGGCCGCTTCGAGAGTGGGCACCAGCTGGTCCATCAGCACCCGGTTTTGAAAGACACCGCCCCCGAGCGCCACCGGATAGCCGGGGAGGCGCTCGGCCAGGGCGATGACCAGATTGCTGATGGCGCGGATAAAACCGGCGGCCAGGCTGGCGGTGGAGGTGCCTTGGCGTCGCTCGCTGACAAGGGTATTGATGAGCTCGGCCCACTCGATCTGCAGTGGTCCCTCTGCGCTCTGGTGCAGGCCAAAGGCGAGGGGGAAGGGCTGCTCATCTGGGGAAAGCTGCAAGGCGGATGCTTCCAGCAGGAGCCCCGCTTCGCCTTCGTAATCCGGGGTATCGATCACCCCCAACAGCGCCGCCACCACATCGAACAGCCGACCGATGGAGCTGGTGTAGGGGGCGTTGCGACCGAGATGCCAGAGCTGGTGCAGGTTGCTGATCCGCTTAAGGGGCAGTTGCTTGATCAACGGAATATCGAGGGCGCTGATCTGCTCAGGACTGTGCGATTCAAACAGCAGCCCCAGTAGCTGACGTACTGGCTCGCGAATCGCCGCCTCGCCGCCGATCAGCTTGAAGGGGGCGAGGTGGGCAACCCGCTCAAATCCCTGAACGTCTGCGATCAGCAGCTCGCCGCCCCAGAGTGTGCCGTCATCGCCAAGGCCGGTGCCATCGAAGGCAACACCCAGCACCGGGCCAGTGATGTCGTGCTCGGCCATCACCCCCAGCAGGTGGGCGTGATGGTGCTGCACCTCGAGGTGGGTGGCACCCTGATCCTGGCAATAGCTTTTGGCCCACTGGTGGCTGAGGTAGCCGGGGTGGCGATCCGAGACCAGCAGTTCTGGCTTGAGATCGTAAAGTTCGCGAAAGGTCGCCAGGGTTTGCTCGAAGTGCTCCTGCATTGGCAGGCTGTGCAGATCGCCGATATAGGGGCTGTAGATGCGCTGGCGGCCGAAGGCGAGCGCCAGCTGGTTCTTCTGCTGCGCCCCGACCGCCAGCAGCGGCCCCTTGACCGCCTCTTGCAGGCTGGGAGTGCAGGGGGCATAGCCCCGGGCCAGCCGCAACGTCTGGCGTCGCCCGCCTGCCCACTGCACCAGACTGTCGTCGCAGGGGTGCAGGATGGGGCGGTTGTGATCCAGGATGCCGTCAATCTCGCTGCCGAGTTCCCTGACCACCGCCTCGCACTCGATAAGGATCGGGCTGCCGCGACCATTGGCGCTGGTGGCCACCAGCGGCATGGCGCAGGCATCCAGCAGCAGCTGATGGAGCGGGGTATAGGGGAGCATGATGCCAAGGTATGGGATGCCGGGGGCTATCCCCTCGGCCAGCGGCGCGGTTGTCTGTTGGGATTCTGACGGCCGATCATCGTTTTTGCGCTTGCGCAGCAAGGTGATGGGTCTGGCCTGAGAGGCGAGCAGTTTCCACTCCGCCTCGCCGCCGGTGACATGCACTTTGGCCTCGGCAAGGGAGCCCATCATCACCGCCAGCGGCTTGCGCGCGCGCCGCTTGAGCGTTCGTAATCTGGCCACACTCTGTTCATTGCGGGCATCGCATATCAGGTGATAACCCCCCATGCCCTTGACCGCAATCAGCGCCCCCGCCTGCAGTGCGCTTGCAGCAGCCTGCAGGGCATTCTCGCGCTCGGCCAGGGCATCGCCGCGGCCGCTGCGCCAGCTGAGGTGGGGCCCGCACTCGGGGCAGCTCACCGGCTGGGCGTGGTAGCGTCTGTCCAGCGGGTTTTCATAGGCCGCCGCACAGCGCGGGCACATGGCAAAGCCCGCCATGGCGGTGTGGGGCCGATCGTAGGGGAGGCGGCGGATAATGGTGTAGCGCGGGCCGCAGTGGGTGCAGTTGGTAAAGGGGTAGTGGTGGTGGCGATCTGCGGGATTGGCCACATCGTTGGCGCACGCCTCGCACATCCCCTGATCCGGCGAGATGGCGACCGTGGCGGCGCTCTGCTGCTGGCTGGCTTTAATTCGAAACTGGCCATGAAATTGGCCATCAAAGTCGGGATCATGAGCGAAGGGCAGTTCCCGCTCGCTGAAATGATCGATGCGGCTCAGCGGCGGCGCCAGTTCCCGCAGTTCGCGGGCAAAGCTGGCCAGCTGCTCGGGGGAGCCCTCAGCACCTATGGTGACGCCATTGGCGTCGTTCAGCACATAACCGGCAAGGCCGTGGCGCAGTGCCAGCCCATAGACGAAGGGGCGAAAGCCGACCCCCTGCACGATACCGTCGATATGAAATTCGCAGCGCAGCCGGTTGGCGACCGGATTGGAAGAGCCTGAGGGGGCGATGGTGGCGCTCATGCCGGCTCCATCTCATCTTGAGTCTGCGGCAAACGCAGCACCCGGCGCTCGTTCTCCTCGCGCCGTACCCAGCCATCCATCTCCATGCGCAGGCAGAACGGAATGGCGTATTTACGCGACAAACCGGTGATCTCCTTGAGGGATGCCATGTCGATCAGATCTCCCACCTGCTGGCCCGCCAGCACGGCGGCGACCATCTGGTTGTAAAGGGCTGCGTCGTAGTAGATGGGGCCATCGAGCTGCACCAGATACTTGAGTCGCGCCAGATTGCGCAGCTGCTTTTGCAGAGCGCCTTTTTGCTGCAAGCCCTGCTGCAGGGCGGCGGGCAGCTTGCGGGTGATAAAGGGGTCCAGCGCTACGCCGCCGGGGCCCAGTTTACCGGGCTCGTACCCCTCCTTGCCTTGATCTCGCACCACCTTGAGCACCAGCTGTGCCTCTTCCCCCAAATCATCTTCCGACTCGCCACTGCCCGGCTGCCACTTGTCATGGTGCAGGCGAACAAGCTGCTCGCTCTTGAGCTGCTGGAGCAGGGCTTGAGTGACCGGCAGGGCGATGCCAAAGCGGGTCGCCAGCTCGGCGGCACTGAGCGGTTCGCTGGCCAGCGTAGCGAGCAGCTGGTCGCGGCTTTGTGCCAGCCAGTGGTTGTCCAGCAGCCAGTCACCGAGGGGAGTGACCTGCTCTGGCCGCTGGTCAAAGCGGCTGGTCAGCACATAGCCATTGAGCCCCAGCTGCAGGGTGGCCGGGTTGTAGTGCTCGAGTTCTTCAGGGAGCTCGCCCAGCAGGGTGTGCAGCGCCTTGCGTCTGGCGGGGTGGATGTCGCCGCACCAGACGATGCGGGCGCCGTGCAGCAGTTCGCTGCTGCCGTGGCGAATGATGGCGAGTGGCTGGCCAAAGAAGCAGGGGATGGGGCTGGTAAAGATCAGCCGCGCCAGCCGGGTGTCTTTTATTGGCACAAAACGGGCACGGCCATGCCAGCTGCCGAGGGCCACTTCGACCTCGCGGTTGCGCTGTTCCCGGATGCTGCCGCCGACCTCACTTAGCCGCACGATCAGATGAGTCGCTGCCTCGCACTGGCCCGCAGCGCTGGTGAGGCAGTGACCGCGGGCCACCTCCTTGTGGGGCACTTTTTTAAGACCCACAGCCACCCGACAGACGGCGCCAATTTCATCGACGCTCTGGTGATAGGCCTGCAGGGTGCGCACCTGCACTTCCCGAGCGGCGGGGTAGAGGCGCAGCTTGTCCCCCACCTTGAGGCAGCCCTGCTGCAGGGTGCCGGTGAGCACGGTGCCGGTGCCGTTGGCGGTAAAGACTCGGTCTACATACAGTCGCGGGGCACTCTGCTCGCGGGCAGCGTGTGAGGCTGGCAGATCGGCAAGCTGGCGCACAATGGCGGCGTGCAGGGCCGCCATATTCTCACCGTTTTTGGCGCTGACGCTGACGATATCGGGCACCATGCCGCTCTCGTCCATCACCCGCTCCAGCAGGCTCTCTTCAAGGAGTGCCAGTTCATCGGGCGTTACCAGATCGCACTTGTTGATGCAGACCAAGAGGCGCGGCACCCCCATCGCCTTGAGCAGGCGCAGGTGATCGCCGGTCATCGGCATCCACCCCTCGTCGGCGGCAATCACCAGCAGCACCAGATCCAGACTCCAGAGCCCCGCCACCATATTGCGGATATAGCGCTCGTGGCCGGGCACGTCGATGACGCCTATGGTGTTGTCCTGACCGTCGTCGAAGTGGGCAAAGCCGAGATCCTGGGTCATGCCGATGGCCTGCTCGTGGGCGCGGGCAGTGGTGATGCCGGTGAGGGCCTTGATCAGCAGGGTCTTGCCGTGATCCACGTGACCGGCAAGACCGATAACGGCGCGATAGGAAGTCATGGGATCAAGGCTCCTCGGTCGCATTTGTTGCATTGAACGGGGCGGGGAGCAACAACTCCCTGAGCTGGGCGATCAGCAGTTCCATCTCGGTCGGCAGCAGGGTCGCCATATTGAGCAGCACCTTCTGCTGGCGCACGGTGGCGATGACCGGCACCGGCAGTTCGCGCAAATCATCGAGCAGCTGCTGGGCTGGACGCGGGTCGGTGCACTCCAGCGCAGGCGCCGGATAAAACTCGTCCGGCAATGTGCCGCCACCCACCACCAGCTGGGCGGGGACCGGCACAAAGCAGTCGGGCAGGGCGGCCATCAGCTGGGAGGCTCTCGCCTGCATGGTGGCCGGGTTGCTCAAAGTCCGTTGGGCGATACCCTCGCCGACGGGGGATTTGTTGAGCTTGTGAATGAGCAGGCGTTCGAGCAGGGAGTAGACGATGCGGCTCGGGCGGAAGGTGCGCATCATGGGGTGTTTTTCCAGCCGCTTGATAAGGTCGCTGCGGCCGCTGATGATGCCCGCTTGAGGGCCTCCCAAGAGCTTGTCGCCGGAGTAGCAGACCAGATCCGCCCCCGCTTTGATGTACTGGCGCACCGAGGTTTCGTCCGGCGCAAACTCCTCGGTGGTCAGGCCCGAGCCCTGATCCACCGCCAGCACCACGTGTTCGGGCAGGGCGCGGGCCACCTCGCCAATATCGGGGGATTCGGTAAAGCCGCGAATGGCGAAATTGGATCTGTGTACCATCAGCACCAGTGCGGTCTGATCGGTGATGGCATCGAGGTAATCTTTGGCGGTAGTGATGTTGGTGGTGCCCACCTCCACCAGTTTGGCGCCGGAGAGGGCCAGAATATCGGGAATGCGAAAGCCGCCGCCAATCTGGATCTGCTCGCCCCGCGAGACGATCACCTCGCGCCCCTTTGCCACCTCCTGCAGTAGCAAGAAGAGGGAGGCGGCGTTGTTGTTGACCACCAGCGAATCCTCGGCCTGGGTGAGGCAGCCGAGCAGGGGGGCAATCAGCCCCTTGCGCCCGCCGCGCTTGCCGGTGGCGAGATCCAGCTCCAGATTGTTGTAACCGGTGTTGAGGTCGCGCACCTCGTCCCACAGCTCGTGACTTAACGGCGAGCGACCCAGATTGGTGTGCACCAGGGTGCCGGTGGCGTTGATCACCCGGGTCTGACGCTGGCGCAACTGCTGTCGGCAGCGCTTGGCAATCAGCACCTCGATCTGCTCGGGGGCAACCCCATGCTGGCGAAAATCTTCGCTCTGACGCAGTTCGCTCAGGGTGTCGCGCACCGCCTGGGTTACCAGCGGGCGGCTCAGCGCATCGATAAACCCAGCGAGAAAGGGTTGCTGCAGTAGCTGTTCCACTTGCGGCAGACGGCGCGTTGGTTGCTGGCTGGGCTGTTGCTCTGAATCTGGCTGTGAATCGTCGGCAGCCGGACCTGATGTGGGCTGGCGGTGGGGGATGGCTGGCGCGTGAGACGGGTTCGTCATGGGATTACCAGTGCAGTGCGTGGGTTCGGGATGCGCACCGGTTTGCCGATAGAGAGGCCGAGCTGACGGGTTATGGCACTGCTGGCGATTTGCGGATGACTGCAAACTGGGTGCATCAATGAGCGGGTATAAATTAATGCTGCATCGATGCTGATAAATTAATTTTTGGCCAGCGAGATAACCTGACTTCGGATTATATTGGCAAGCGGAAAGCGCCTTTTTCTAAGGTATTCTTTCAAACATATTGAACAAGCGATGAAAATAACATCCAGGCCGAAAAATTCAGCGGGAGAGTATTTGTTCAATAGATAAATTTGGCGGAAGAGGCAGGAATCGAACCTGCCAAAGCCTTCTCGGCTCACATCGGTTTTGAAGACCGAGGAGGCCACCAGACCCCATCAACTTCCGTGATGGCCGCCATTTTGTGGCAAATTTCTGTGACTGGCAACGCTTTTTTTGTGATAAAAAATCGAGGGTTAGCAATTTTTTGAAAAATTCAAAGAACCTTGTTTTATATCAAGTTCAGCACAATTAGCCCGATGTTTTAATTTAACATCGGGCCTCGATCACATTGCCGGAATCCTTGGTCAATAACGGTCGTTAACAACTCTATAAATAGTTATCGCTCGGCGTTGGCAATATTCCACTGATCCAGTCGCTCTATTAACAAGCTGGTATCTTTGGCGGCATCAAGATGCTGATAAAGATAATCCATCGCCTCGCTCACCATCTCGGTCATCGGGAAGGAGAAGGCGACGATGGCCGGTTGTACCCCGACAAAGATCACCTCGGGGACAAAGGTCTTGAGCTCGTCGATCAGGAAATTGAGCGGCATATTGTGAGTCGAGAAGATAAACATCTCGGCGATGGTCTCGGGGGGGATCACCTGCAGGGTTCCCGCCTTCTCGCCGATCTCGGCGGCATCCACCAGCAGAACCCGCTCCGGTTGCAGCTCCCGCACCTTGTAGACCACATTTTCCGGCGCGATGCCGCCGTCAATATGGATCCAGCCGGACAGGGGGGCGGCTTGCAGTTTGTCGGCAAGATAGGGGCCGGCACCGTCGTCCCCCATCATGGCATTGCCCACGGTCAACACGAGATTGCAGCCCATCAGCGGCTCCTTACCATCAGGTACATATGGGGGCCGTTAAAGAGGGCGGTGAGCTGCTCCATAAAGGTATTGGTCCAGCCCAGCTCCTGCTCATCGAGCACGCCTTCGGCTTTGCGCAGTCGATCGAAGGCGCAGGCCAGCATATGGCAGTGCTCGCGATAGATGGTGATCTCGCCAAAGGTGAGAAACCCCTCCATCTTGCGGCGCGCTTCGCTCCCCTCTGGCAGCTTGGCTACCCAGTCGCGATAACCGGTCAGCGAGCAGACCAGGTCTGCTCGCAGGCAATCGACAATGCCGAGGTGGTGGCCGATGGCGAGGCTGTAGTACATCACCTCTTTGGCTTCCTCGGGGACGTTGAACTGCTCGTCGACGAACTTGCGCGAGAGGCGGTAGAAAAAAACCTCGTCAGCCATGCACCGCCTCTCCCTTGCCGGCCGCCCGGTTGAGGCAGGCGTTTGCGAGGTTGTTGACGATCTCCGCCAGGCGCGGATCGTCGTGCTGATCGAGGTAGCTCTGGATGCGCAGATCCACATCCTGCTGGGTCGCACCTTCGAGCAGGGCCATGAATTCGTCGGCGATGATCCGCCCCTGCCGGTAACCGGCCATGCGGCGCGCTTCGCGTTCGATCATCACCCGGATTTCATTGGGGATGCCGGTGTGGCGCAGTTCGACCCGCTCACCCGGTTGCACCTCGTGGCTGGTGGCTTTGAGTTTCTGCTCAAGCAGACCGAGCGCCACGGCAAAGCCATAAATGGTAGCCGCCGGTGTCGGAGGGCAGCCGGGGATATAGACATCTACCGGCACGATTTTGTCGGTGCCGCCCCATACGCAGTAGAGGTCGTGGAAGATGCCACCGTCACAGCCGCAGGCGCCGTAGGCGATGCAGATCTTGGGATCGGGCGCCGCCTCGTAGGCGCGCAGGGCCGGCACCCGCATCGCCCGGGTCACCGCGCCGGTAAAGAGCAGGATGTCGGCGTGGCGGGGGGAGGCGACCACCTTGATGCCGAAACGCTCGGCATCAAACAGCGGGGTGATGGTGGCGAAGATCTCGATTTCGCAGGCGTTGCAGCCGCCGCAATCGACCCGGTAGACATAGGCCGAGCGGCGAATGTCTTTGAGCAGGGTCTTCTTGAGTTTGGTGATCTCGGGATCCTGTGCCAGCGGCACGGCGCGGGTATGGGCATGGCCGACAACCGGTTCTATGCCTTTGATCTTGCTCATCACATCCACTCCTTTTGTGCGGCCATCGGTGTGGCTATCGGTGTGATCAGGGCCGAGTCAGGCTGGCTCAGCATGCTCTGTTTTCGTTTACAGTCGGGGCAGTGGTGTAGTCGCTCCGGGGTCGCCAGCGGCGTGCCTGCCTGCTTGAGGGTGTCCTCCACCAGCGCCACCAGCTTGCTCGGGGCAAAGTAGGTGCCGCACAGGGTGCAGGGGGCCAGCGCGAAGCGGGCCTCCTCATAGAGATCCGCCTTGTTGGTTACCGCCAGTTCGAACTCGGGGGAAAGGGCGATGGCGCGGGTCGGGCAGACCTCTTCGCAGCGGCCGCAGAAGATGCAGCGCGCCATGGAGATCTCCCAGCGGCGTTCGCCGGTCTCCATGTCCACTTCCATCACCAGCGCGTTGGCCGGGCAGGCCTTGGTGCAGGCCGCGCAGGCGATGCACTGATCCGCCTGATATTTCGGTTTGCCGCGAAAATCCCGGTTCACCTCGTAAGGGGCGAAGGGGTATTTGGCGGTCGGGGTGCCCGCCTGGAGTATGGTCTTGAACAGCTTGATCATGATGACCCCTTATTTCAGCGGAGAGTTTTTGCGGTCGATGCCGTAACGCTCGATCTCCTTGTAGGAGACCACGGTGGACTTGCCCTTCCTGGGGTCGACCAGGGTGACCCGGTCGGTGCAGGAGTAGCAGGGATCCAGGCTGCCGATGATCAGCGGCGCATCAGCCACGGTATTGCCGCGCAGCATGTAGCGCAGGGCTGGCCAGTTGGCGTAGGTGGCGGCGCGGCAGCGCCAGCGGAACAGCTTCTGGTTATCCCCGGTCATGCTCCAGTGGACGTTCTCGCCACGGGGCGCTTCGGTAAAGCCCAGCGCAAACTTGCCCGGCTGGTAGGTGAAGCCTTCGGTGAGCAGCGGCCCCTCCGGCAGGTGCTCAAGGCCAAACTCAATCATGTCGAGGGAGTCGTAGAGCTCGTGGATGCGCACCAGTACCCGGGACTGCACATCGCAACCCGCCAGGGTCTGGATCTCCATCGGCAGCTCGCGATAGGCAGCAAAGTCGTGGACCCGGCGCACGTCGCGCTTGAAGCCACTCGCCCGCACCATGGGGCCGACGCAGCTGAAATCGCGGGCAATTTGCGGATCGAGACGACCTATCCCCACCAGACGGGAAGATATGTTGGCGGTGTCGAGCAGCATGGCCACCAAGGGTTTGAGCTCGTCACGCAGTTCGCGCACCAGCTGGGCGCCCTTGATGCGATCTTCCTTGAAGATGTCCCGGCGCACCCCGCCAATCAGGTTGAGGCCGTAGGTCTTGCGCGCACCGGTCAGCAGCTCGGCCAGGGTCATGGATTTCTCCCGCACCCGGAAGAACTGCATGAAGCCGGTGTCGAAACCGGTGAAGTGGCTCGACAGGCCGATGTTGAGGATATGGCTGTGCAGGCGCTCCACCTCCAGCAGCACGGCGCGGATCATCTTGGCCCGCTCCGGCACCACAATGCCCATGGCGTTCTCCACCGAGGTGGTGTAGGCGACGCTGTGGGTAAAGCCGCAGATGCCGCAGACCCGGTCGGTCAGAAACGCCACTTCGTTGTAACCCATGCGGGTTTCCGCCAGTTTCTCCATGCCACGATGGACATAGAAGAGGCGGTAGTCGGCATCTATGATGTCTTCCCCATCGACGAACAGACGAAAGTGCCCCGGTTCGTCCGAGGTGATGTGCAGCGGGCCGACCGGCACGATGCGGTTGGCCTCATTGCCCAGCTCGTTGACGAAGGGGTAGGTCTCTGTGTCCGTGGTGGGCATGGGGCGCTGGCGATAATCCATGGCGTCCTTGCGCAGGGGGTGGATATCCTCCGGCCAGTCATCCGGCAGCACCAGACGACGTTCGTCCGGCAGGCCGACGGCGCGCAGGCCATACATGTCGCGGATCTCCCGCTCACCC
Organism: Aeromonas enterica; assembly: GCF_054052465.1. NCBI lineage: Bacteria > Pseudomonadati > Pseudomonadota > Gammaproteobacteria > Aeromonadales > Aeromonadaceae > Aeromonas > Aeromonas enterica. Next base: position 45,431 of record NZ_JBSTYL010000010.1, read on the forward strand.
CATACCGCCGCCGGAATGGTCGGGGTGATGGAGGGGTACTCCTGCTCTATGGCGTTGACCAGCACCTTGACGGTGATCCAGCTCTTGGTGTCGCCCTCCATGGAGAAGACGTGGTAGACGGCGAAGTGGCCGTTCAGGCTGCGTTCGTCATTGGCAAACGAGACCGAGAGCCAGCCTCCCTGCTTGTGGAAGATCAGGCTGGTGAGGGCCACCAGATCGGTGGGCTTGACGGTCAGGGTAGCCTGATCGGCGGTCTGCCACTGCTCGTCGATGATGGCGTGGGGCAGTTGCGCTCGCAGTTGCTGGATGTAGTCGCAACCGATGCGATCCGAAATGGCGATGGTCATGCAGTTCTCACTTTATGTTCGGGAATGAGCAATCGGAAAAGGTGAAATCGAAAAAAGCAGCTGTGATGGCGGGCATGACTTATACCCCGACCAGATAGGCGAGCAGCGCCAGCAGTGCCAGCCCCAGGCCATAGCGGGTGAGCTTGTGGGTGCGCACGAACTGGGTGCGGGCCATGGAATTCTCGATAATGCCCGCAAGTCCAAATGTCACCAGCAGCTTGCAGAGCAGGATCAGGGCTGCCAGCGCCAGTGCGGGCAGACTCCAGTTGGCCGCCTTGCCGAAGGGGAGGAAAATAACTAGGAAGAGCTGCACCACCACCAGTTGCTTGAGGCCCATGCTGAGCTTGAGCAGGGCCAGGCCCGCACCGGAATACTCGGTGAGCGGTCCTTCTTGCAGCTCCTGTTCGGCTTCGGCGCAGTCAAAGGGCAGCTTGCCCATCTCCACAAACACCGCGAAGGCGCAGGCGGCACCGGCCAAGAGGGTTGCGATCGGCGCAGCCAGCGGCTGGTTGGCCACATAGCTGCTGATGTTGCCGAGATCCGAGCTGCCTACCATCATCGCCATGATGAAGCAGGCGAGTACCAGAATGGGCTCCACCAGAATGCCAAGGGTCAGTTCACGGCGGGCACCGATCCCTGCAAACATGCTGCCGCTGTCGAGCCCCGCGAGGGAGAAGAAGAAGCGGAAGATGGCGAACAGATAGATGTCGGTGATGAGATCCCCGGCGATGGGGAAGGGGGACTCGTGAGTCAGGGTCGGCAGCGCCATCCCTACCAGCAACAGGGCGGCGATCAGCAACGCAGGCATCAGGTTGAAGAGGATACCGGCAGGCTCGGGGGTCACCTCTTGGCGGCGCAGGAGCTTGGCGATATCACGGTAATCCTGCAGCAGGCCCGGCCCCTGACGGGAGTGCATCTTGGCTCGTAGCACCCGGTTGAAACCGGTGGCGAGCGGGGCCAGCGCCAGCATGGCGATGGCCTGGGTCAGGGCGAGGGCAACCATGCCCCAGCTCGGCATTTCAAGAACAGGCATATCAGACTCCTACAGCCATCAGGATAAAGAGCGCCAGCACCACGCCATGGAGGATCCAGCCAGTGTTGCCGGGGGCGTCACTCACCCCGTGCAGGGCGCTGGCCAGATCAAGCTGCGGTTGCTTGCGATAGAGCGGCGCGCAGAGCTGGCGCAAGGTGTGGGTGACACCACCGGAGGTGAGGCTCATGCGCTCCTCATAGGCGTAACCACAGGCCCACGGGGTACCGGCGTGACGACGACCGAGCTTGGGCCCCTTGAAGATGGCCAATACCAGCAGCGGAATGAGGAACAGACCCAGCAAGGTGATGGCAATAACGGGCGGGGAGAGGATCGCTTGACTGCTATCCAGCGGCAGCAGGGTGGCGCCGGTGGCCACGTTCATTTGGCTGCTTACCAAGGCTTGGCCATAGCTGGCGATATGGGGGGCAATCCAGGGGGCGCCCAGACCCAGCACCAGACAGACCGCAGCCAGCAGCAGGGTGCCTGCCACCATGGCGCCCGGCACTTCGCGGGCGTGGCTCGCCTTTTCGCTGCGCGGTGCGCCGCAGAAGCAGATGCCATACACCTTGACGAAACACATCACCGCCATGGCGCCGGTCACCGCCAGCATCACTACCGCGAGCGGCGCGACGACAGAAGTGCCGAGTTTGGTCATGGACAGCAGTGCCTGATAGATAAACCACTCGCTGACAAAGCCGTTCAGCGGTGGCAGCGCCGAGATGGCCATGGCACCGATCAGGAACGCCAACGCAGTCCAGGGCATCAGTTTGGCTAGGCCCCCCATCTTGTCCATGTCGCGGGTGTGCAGGCGGAACATCACAGAGCCGGTACCCATAAAGAGCAGGCTCTTGAAGATGGCGTGGTTGAGCAGGTGATAGAGGGCGCCGAGCAGCCCCAGCACCACCAGCGCCGGTTGCTGGTTGGCGATGCCGATCATGCCGATGCCCATCCCCATCAGGATGATGCCGATGTTCTCCACCGTGTGGTAGGCGAGCAGCCGCTTGAGGTCATGCTCGGCCAGCGCAAACAGCACCCCGAGCACCGCCGAGCAGGCACCGAAGATCAGCACCACATAGCCCCACCAGAGCTGGCTGGCGCCGAGAAAATCGATGCTGACCCGCAAGATGCCAAACAGACCCAGCTTGACCATCACGCCGGACATCAGCGCCGATATATGGGAGGGGGCGACTGGCTCGGCCACCGGCAGCCAGCCGTGCAGCGGCACGAAACCGGCGCGCAGGCCAAAGCCGCAGAAGCTGAGCAGGAACACCAGGGATGCCAGGGCGCCCGCCAGATGGTGCTCGCGCAGCGCGGCAAACTCCAGCGAGCCGCTTTCGCGGCAGAGCAGCCAGAAGGCTACCAGCACCAGCGCCATGCCGATATGGTTCATCACCAAGTAGAGACGGCTCTGTTTGGCAGCATCCGGGTTGGTCTTGACCAGCCAGTAGGTGGTGAGGGTCACCAGCTCGTAGCAGAGCAAGAAACCGAGCGCATTGTCGGCCAGCACCATGCCCACCATGGCAAACAGGAAGAGGTTCATCAGTGCGCCGATGGCCACATCGCCCTTGCCCTGATATTCGCGGATATAGGCAAAGGAGTAGAGCGCAACGGCGACGCCGACGGTGCTGATCACCAGCAGCATCAGCGCGGAGAGCATGTCGAGGTGAACCGAGCCCAGCAGCCAGAGCTGGCCGTCGACGGGGGCGCCTTGGGCAAAGATCTGGATGGCGGCGACCAGACCCGCGAGCGAGCCCAGCAGGGCAAAGCCACTGTTGAGGCGGTTGGCCAGTGCGGGCAGCTTTTGCAGCAGCAAACCGGCGGCAGCGCCCAGCAAAAAGAGCAGGAGCGTGGCCATAACAAGGGGGGACAACATCAGCGAACTCCCTCTGTGGTGGATAAATCGGATGCAGGGAGCGCCGTGGCAGGCGCCGAGAAGGCAGAGGCCCCTTGCGGGTTGGTGTCGGCCGCTTGCTGGCGACGGATACGGGCGGCGCGTTCGGTGTCGCCGTCATTGACCAGCTTCAGCGCCTGGGAGGGGCAGGCACCGACACAGGCGGGGCCTTCGGCGCGAAACTCGCACAGGTCGCACTTGACCGCGATGCTGCGCACGCCCGGCTCCCAGCTCAGCAGATCCTCGCCAAAGCAGCGCAGGCCGGCAGAGGTGGAGGGGTTGCTGGAGCGGATGGTACAGGGGATATAGGTGTCGTAACTGGTGGCCACGGCCACCGGGCGGCTGCCGCCGCTCTGAATGGCGCCAAAGGGGCAGGCCACGGCGCAGAGATTGCAGCCGATGCAGAGCGACTCGTTGAGTTGCACGCAATCGCCGGTCTGGCGAATTGCCTCGACCGGGCACACCTTGATGCAGGGGGCATCGTCACAGTGACGGCACTGAACCGGCATGGTCGCCTGCTCATGTCGCATAACGGTTAAACGGGGGGCTTGTTGCAAACCTTGCGCCTTGTGAACCGTGCTGCAGGCCGCCATACAGGTGCCACAGCCGATACACAGCTTGGGGTCAGCGATAACGAAGCGGTTCATAGCCTACCTTGTCGTGTCGCGAACGGAGAGAATAGGGGCAGGATGGCAAAATGCGGGCCAGATTGACTATTGGCGTAAAATTGATCTCAAGTTGTTGTTTTTAAATCACTTTAAATTTCGTATCGAGCCGTGGCTAGGATGCTGCACAGTGTCGAATTGTGACGTTCGTCACTTGTGACGAAGGGGGGAGAGGTTTCGTCACCCCCGGAAACGCGGTATGAGTAGGGTGCAAAGAACGAAATAAATTGCACCGCTCGCCGTGGTTTGCACCCTTCTCCCCTCGCGGGAGAAGGGCTGGGGATGAGGGGGAAAAATGCCCCCGTGGTTAACGGCAAAAAGAGAGGGAGGCCAATGCCTCCCTCTCTTTTGCTGGTGTTCTTTATGCCATCAAATATCCACCTGCGAGCCCAGCTCGATCACCCGGTTGGGCGGGATCTCGAACTGATCCGGCGCGCGCAGGGCGTTGCGCTGCAGCAGCATAAACAGCTTGCCGCGCAGGTAGAGGTACCAGGGGCGCTCCTTCATTATCAGTGACTCGTGGGCCATAAAGAACGAGGTTTCCATCATGCGGCAGCTCAAGCCCTCGGCGTTGCAGCGGTGGAAGATCTCCTCCATGTTGGGGGTCTCGCGCCAGCCGTAGCTGGCCACCACCCGCCAGAAGGTGGGGGAGAGCTGCTCGATGCAGACCCGGCGCACGTTGTGGACGTAGGGCACGTCCTCCACCCGCAGGGTGAGCAGGATTATCCGCTCGTGCAGCACCTTGTTGTGCTTGAGGTTGTGGAGCAGCGCATGGGGGATCACATTGACCACCCGCGACATATAGACGGCTGTGCCCGCCACCCGGGTCGGCGGGGATTTTTCCAGCGAGGCGATCATGGGCTCCAGCGAATTGCCGTGCTCGTTCAGGCGGCGAATGAGCTGGAAGCGCTCGCTCTTCCAGCTGGTCATCAGGGTGAACATGACGGCGCCCAGGGTGAGCGGCAGCCAGCCACCGGAGAAGATCTTGCCCAGGTTGGCGGCAAACAGCGGCACGTCGATGGCCAGCAGCAGGGCGAACAGGGCAGCCACCAGATAGGTGGGCCAGTGCCAGCTGTTCTTGGCCACGGAGCAGAAGAGGATGGAGGTGAGCACCATGGTGCCGGTCACGGCGATGCCGTAGGCCGCTGCCAGATTGCTGGAGTGCTCGAAGCTCATGATGACGATCACCACAGAGATATAGAGCATCCAGTTGATGACGGGAATATAGATCTGGCCGGACTCCTGCTCGGAGGTGTGGACGATGCGGATGGGTGAGAGATAACCGAGCCGCACCGCCTGCCGGGTGAGGGAGAAGACCCCGGAGATCACCGCCTGGGAGGCGATCACGGTCGCCATGGTCGCCAGCACCAGCAGCGGTAGCAACGCCCATTTGGGGGCGAGCAGGAAGAAGGGGTTGGCGATGGCCGCCGGGTTGTCCAGCAGCAGGGCGCCTTGCCCGAAGTAGTTGAGCACCAGGGAGGGCAGCACCACCACAAACCAGGCGAGCCGTATCGGGTTCTTGCCAAAGTGACCCATGTCGGCGTAGAGCGCCTCCACCCCTGTGATGGCCAGCACCACGGCGCCGAGGGCAAAAAACGAGGTGGTCTGGTACTCGGCAAAGAAGCGCAGCGCCCAGATGGGGTTCAGCGCCCCCAACACCTCGGGATTCTGGATGATGCTGCGCAGCCCCAGCACGGCCAGGGTCAGAAACCAGGTGAGCATGATGGGGGCAAACAGCTTGCCCACCATGGCGGTGCCATGTTTTTGAATGGCAAACAGCAGGGTCAGCACCAGCACCGAGAGCGGCACTATATAGGGGTCGAGGGAGGGGGCCATCAGGCTCAAGCCCTCAATGGCCGACATCACCGACATGGCCGGGGTGATCACCACCTCCCCATAGAAGAAGCTGCCGCCAATCAGCCCGAGGATGATCAATACCGGCGTCCAGCGGGGAGAGGCGTTGCGGGTGGCCAGCGACATCAGGGTGAGAATGCCCCCTTCACCGGCGTTGTCGGCCCGCATCACGAAGGAGAGGTACTTGACCGAGACCACCAGGATCAGCAGCCAGAAGATGAGGGAGAGAAATCCCAGGATGGCGGCGGGTTCGGCCCCGATCCCGAATTGACCCGACAGGCACTCTCGCAGGGTATAGAGGGGGCTGGTGCCGATATCACCATAGACCACGCCAATCGCCGCCAGCGTGACGCCGGACAGGGCTTGTTTGTTATCACAGCTCATGAGGTTATCTTGTTACACGTTTGCCAAAGCACAAGGGCCCGAACGATCAGGAAAAATCCTGATATTCAATCGGGATAGTATTAAGAAATTGCGATGGGAAAGGGAGCTAACTGGATATAAAGGGGCTCATTATGGGACACAGTCTGTTCATCTGCCGTTAAGCGTATGATGACACACCCATCGTGGGTTTATGCTCTGGTATAAATAATCAAAAGGGACTTTTGAACGAAATTATTAATTATCCATTGATTGAAATAACCCGTCGGGATGCGTACAAGCGTTTGTTTTCTCTGAGTATCCATGTTGGTCAGAGTTTTCAATCAGACTGGCTGAAAAATAGACGATAAAATGCTGACCAATAAATTGATGGTGCTGTGGGTAAAGAGGTCGAAATTGGGTGGCGATAGAGTCTTTATTTGGTGGGGCAGGGCTGGAAGGAGAAAGGAAGTGGCCACAACAGTAGCCACTATCAAGTAAAATGAGAGAGGATATATACGTAGGGTGCAATGAACGAAGTGAATTGCACCGATAATTAAATGAAGAGCAGAGGTGCAATGCGTTGCGCTTATTGCACCCTACAGTATTAAACTTGGATTCTTAGCCTATAGAGGCTATCGTCAAGATTCTTCTATGGAGTAAAAATCAACAGTGATCCCTGCTTCGATAAACATATCGTATGCGGTTTTTCCACTTCTATCCCACTTAGAGTCACTGTTACCTGGTTGCAACGCAACAATCCGTTTAATTCCTGCCTGTATTATTGAACCGGCACATCGTGCACATATTGGTTTTCCCCAGACATAGATTGTGGAGCCAAATGCCCGTGAACCTGCAGCAATAATAGCATTTACTTCGGCATGAACTACTAACTCCAATTTTATTTCTTGGTCATTTAGTCTTTCTGCTGAGTCTTCTATACCCATTGGAAATCCATTATATCCAATAGAAATATCACCTCCCTTTTTTGTGAACAGAACTGCACCAACTTGCGCATTTGGGTCTTTTGACCATGTCGATACATGCTTTGATAATTCACAAAACCGTTGATCCCATTTATTCATAGGACTACTTGAAAACATGAGTTTCATTGATTTTATCCTTTGAGGTTGGAAAAACTATAATCGCCGTTTTCTTGATTTATATCATTCATGAAATCGGTATAGGAGTAATTTCTTGGGAAATATGAAAAAGATTTTAAGTAGTAATAGTCTTCAGCACTCATAAAGGCCTTGGATATTTCTTTCGATATTCTTAATGAATCATAATAAGTGATTTCTTTACTGAGATTTAAATGTGTTATTCCTATTTGGTTCATAGGAAGTGCATCGGCACCTAGGCTAGATAGCATCTTGATGAAATCTTTTTTATTATCATCCCAACCAAATGCTATAACGGGGCCAACAGAAACACCTTTAATTAATTTTTTATGCTTTTCTAACCAATCATATGTCTCACTGATGGTGGATTTATTTTCACCTGCGAAGAGCATTATGTTAATTTTTACGTCTATCTTTGATTCATTAAGGGTATGTAGTAGTTCAGATGCCCTATCTAAATATTCAGTAGGTCTATTAGTTTTTTGCATTCTTTCTAGTTGTATAGGTGACGCACTTTCCAAACCCAAGTCTAATACTTTCAATCCAGACTCAGCTAATAATGGAATAATATCTTTTCTCAAAGTATCGACTCTTGATTCTGCTCTCCATTCAAAAAAACATGAATTAATATTTTGTTGTTCAATTAACTTTTTTGTCCATGTTGCATTAGGTTGGAAAAGAGAAGCTTCAAAATAAACATTCATTTTATTAAGATTGTCATGTAACAGTATATTTTTAGCTTCTCCTATTATTATTTTTGGATCTTTGGGTGCAAGTAATATTTCATTTCTTTCTTGGCAGAAGCTGCATCCTCTACCACAGCCTCTAGATACTTCAATTGCTGCTTGATAAAGATGTCTTCTATGTAAAATTGTGTAATCTAAGCAAGAATATGATGACTGGCTATCATTTATATTTAGAATTTCAGTAATAGCTCCCTCACCTAGTCCATCAATGATCGAACCAACTTCTGGTAATTCTCTGTGAAGTAACTCAGCTTGTCCATCAATAACCCATCTCCCCCCTAAAACGAGACGTACAGAGGGGAATTTTGATTTTAATCTCTCCGTAAATTCTTTTAACCATGATAGGGCATAAAAACTAGGCATGGAGATAAATACGGGTTTTTTTGTATATCCTATACCGAGGGTTATACACTCATTTAAAAAATCATCAGGGCTTGAAAAATTTCCATGAAGTAATATAGGATTAAAGCCAGACTTTTTGGCAATGGATGCCAATCCTAGTAACCCATAGTTTAAATATAAATTTCTTTTGTTAATTATATTTGGTGACTTTTTTACATCTTTTTGGCCTGCACTAATGAAAAATAAATCATGCATTTTAATTTTCTTACTATAAAGTTACAGTTATAGGTTATCTACAAGAGCCATTTTTCCCATCGGTTCTACAGCTAATCAGTCTAGTGAATGGCGAATTGGATGCTCTTATAATATATTCCTGATTACATTCAGGACAGTAATACTCTTCTAGTTCTTCATGGCCTATTTGACCAGAGACAATAACCTTGAATAAAGCACCACAATGGCATGTTTGTACGAAATTTTCTTTTTCATAACAATTATGTGGATTATTCATTGCTTCCTCTTTTATGGATGCTATCCATTGTTATTCTAACTTCGTACATACAATTTTTATAAATCAGCTCTATTGGAGCTTTATTTTCAAGTGAGCATAATACCCAATTGAGTAGAAAGAAAAACTAATAAAGGAGTAATACCTGCCGTAGATCAACAAACTTGTCATTTGTTGGGTTGTTTTTGCTCGGCCATGGCTGTATGAAGTTGGGCGTGTGGATAGTAAAAACAAACAACTGACCGCACCAGAATCTCTCTAATGGCGATGTTTTCGTTTTCTAAACGCATCGAACTCACTGGTAACGCACCGCTGATCAGGTGCCGTTTATCCCCCGCTTATTAAGCGGGGCAGGGGCCTGTCAGCCGGTGTCGAGCTCGTCACTTTTGTCGTGTCGATCACAGTTCTGCGAGTCGCTCGTCATCGTCACCAGTCCGAAAATCTCACTTCTGCATTCTGATTAACCCTTTATTTTCAGTTGCTTGCGAATTTTATTTCGTTCGCTCCCGCTTTTGGTCTGATAAATGCTTTGTGGGTGAGCCGGCTGCGTCGTCGGTGTGCGAGTGTGGGCCCCCTGGGCGATGACACTTGGGCATGCCGGGTGATGCCAGTGCGGCAGTAACGAAACATTTAGGATCCCTCTCTATGAACAGCTTCGTGATTGCAGATCCCAGTCTTTGTATTGGGTGTCGTACCTGTGAAGTGGCCTGCGCCGTGTCACACCAGTCAACGTCCTGCACGGGTACCGTTGAGCGGGAGAGCGGCCTGCGTCTTGCCATCGAGGATGGACATCTGGTCTCCAAGGACAGCTATTTCCAGCCGCGCCTGAAGGTGATCGTGGGCAGCAAGGTGACCACGCCTGTGCTCTGCCGCCAATGTGAAGACAAGCCTTGTGCTGTGGCCTGCCCCAACAATGCCATTGTCAGCGAGGATGGTTGCGTCAAGGTGCTGCAGGCGCGCTGCATCGGCTGCAAATCCTGCGTGGTGGCCTGTCCTTACGGTGCCATGGCGGTGGTGGTGAAAGAGGTGGCCCCCAAAGCCGATGCGCTGTTCAAGCGCCCGCAGACCAAGGCGCAAGCCTTGAAGTGCGATCTCTGCCGTCATCGCGAGGCGGGCCCGGCCTGTGTCGAGGTGTGCCCGACCCAGGCGCTGCGCTTGGTGACCCCGGAATCCCTTGGCGAGCTGAACCGCCAGAAGCAGCTGGCCAGTGCCGAGGCGATGGCGGCCTGCCAGCGCCAGCCGGTGTTGGCACAAGGGTAATGCATTGGATGGCGTGCGCAGGCCCTTGCTGGCCACCGCTTGCGCCTCTGTGCTCTCTACCCCTGACAAGCCATTTTCGTTAAAGGTCTTTTATCGTTAACAGCCTTTTACCGTTAACAAACAAGAGTGTGAGTCATGAAAAAAGTCATTACCGTCTGCCCCTATTGCGGCACTGGTTGCAAGATCAACCTGCTGGTTGAAAACGACAAGGTGGTGGGGGCCGAAGGCGCCAACGGCCGGACCAACGAGGGGCAGCTCTGCCTCAAGGGTTATTACGGTTGGGATTTTCTCAACGACACCAACCTGCTGACCCCCCGTCTCAAGAGCCCTATGATCCGCCGCGAGCGCGGTGGCAAGCTCGAATCCGTCTCCTGGGATGAGGCGATCGACTTTGCCAGCAGCCGTCTGGCTGCCATCAAGGCGAAGTACGGTGCCGACGCCATCATGACCACAGGCTCGGCCCGTGGCCCTGGCAACGAAGCCAACTATGTGATGCAAAAATTTGCCCGCGCTGTGCTGGGGACGAACAACGTCGACCACTGCGCGAGGGTGTGACACGCACCCTCAGTCTCCGGTCTGGAGACAACTGTAGGCAACGGCGCCATGAGCAACGCCATTCCCGAAATTCAAGAGACCAAGTGCCTGCTGGTGTTTGGTTACAACGCTGCTGACTCTCACCCCATCGTCGCCCGCCATATTCTCAAGGCGAAGGCGAACGGGGCCAAGGTGATTGTGTGTGATCCCCGCATGGTGGAGACCGCCCGCATCGCCGATCAGTGGCTGCCGCTCAAAAACGGCTCCAACATGGCGCTGGTCAACGCCTTCGGCAACGTGCTGATCGCCGAGAACCTCTATGACAAGGCGTTCGTCGCCAACTACACCGAGGGGTTTGAGACCTACAAGGCGCTGGTAGCCAAGTACACCCCGGAATACGTGGAGGGGATCACCGGCCTTAAAGCCGCCGATATCCGCGCCGCCATTCGCACCTATGCCGCCTCGCCTGCGTCCATGATCCTGTGGGGCATGGGGGTGACCCAGTACGGTCAGGCGGTGGACGTGGTCAAGGGGCTCGCCGGGATTGCGCTGCTGACCGGCAACTTCGGTCGCCGTGGCACCGGCTGCGGCCCGGTGCGCGGCCAGAACAACGTGCAGGGCACCTGCGACATGGGGATGCTGCCCCACCAGTTCCCGGGCTATCAGTCCGTGGCCGATCCCGTCATCAGTGCCAAGTTTGCCAAGGCCTGGGGCGTGGAGTCGCTTTCCCAGAAACCGGGTTATCGCCTGACCGAGCTCAGCCACAAGGTCGAAGAGGGCAAGTGCAAGGCCTTCTATATCTTTGGCGAAGATCCGGCCCAGACCGAGGCCGACCTGGCCCAGTTCAGGCGCACCCTGGGTGGCATGGATCTGGTGATAGTGCAGGACATCTTCATGACCCAGACCGCCGAGATGGCGGATGTGATCCTGCCCGCCACCAGTTGGGGCGAGCACGAGGGGGTTTACAGCTCGGCGGATCGCGGCTTCCAGCGCTTCTACAAGGCGGTGACACCCCCCGAGAACGTGAAACCCGACTGGGCCATCTTCTCGCTGATGGCCACCGCCATGGGCTATCCCATGGAGTACCGGGATACCAACCAGATCTGGGACGAGATGCGCGCCCTTTGCCCGCTCTATACCGGGGTCAGCTATGACAAGATGGCGGATCTCAAGAGCGTGCAGTGGCCCTGTCCGACCGAGGATCACCCGGGCACCAGCACATTGTTCGAGGGCAATGTGTTCACCACCCCGAGTGGCAAGGGCCAGCTGATTGCCTCCGAGTGGCGGGCACCGCTGGAGCAGCCTTGTGCCGAGTATCCGCTGGTGCTCTCCACAGTGCGGGAGGTGGGTCACTACTCCTGCCGCTCCATGACAGGCAACTGCTCTGCGCTGCAGACCCTGGCCGATGAGCCCGGCTATGTGCAGATCCACCCGAGCGATGCGAAAAAGCTTGGGGTGAAGGATCAGGCGCTGGTCTGGATCTCGTCGCGACGCGGCAAGGTGATCACCCGGGCCAACTACAACGAGCGGGTCAACGCCGGTGTGGTCTACATGACCTACCAGTGGTGGATCGGGGCGTGCAACGAGCTGACCATAGAGCACCTTGATCCGGTCTCCTACACCCCCGAGTACAAGTACTGCGCGGTGAAGATTGAGCGCATCGAGGATCAGCCTGAGGCGGAAGTGTACGTCCAGACTGAATACAGCGCGCTCAAGGCGAAATTGCGCAGCGCCGCCAAAGGGTAATCGTCGTTAAATAAAGTGGATCCAGGCTCTGTTCACAGGGCCCGGATCCCCTCATCCTTTTTTCAGCTGGCAGGTGTCCTTCATGAAAAATGAATTAACTCTCTCATTCGGGATCTTTTATGTTTCCGCTTATTTTCTGGTGATGTTATTGGGGCTGGTCTGCTTCTGGTGGCACGACGAGTTGATATTTCTGCTGGGGTTCGGTTTCTTCGGCTGTTTCATCGCCGCGCGCATCGCCATGGGCGCCGTGCTGGCGGCGCTGAGCGTGCAGGCGGCCTGGCTGATAGCCTTTATCTCCACCACCCTGGTCAACGGCCTGCTGATGGGGTTGCTGGCGCTGGTGATCCTGCTCACCCATCAGGCGGTGTCTGCAGAAATAGCCGACAATATCAGTGGGTTATTGATTGCATTCCAACTGCTGTCGGCTGGCTTCATCCTGGGTGGGCTCAAGCTCTACAACTACCAGATCATCTCCTCCTGATATGCGACAACGGACCTGCGCGGAAAAGGAGGCTATCCGGTCATTATGTGCCGTGAACCACGGCTATATTGGCGATATATTTCTATATGCTGGGAAATAGGTTTTGACGGGCAATGAATATTGCATGGCGCCGCTCTGGTTGTAATGGGGGTAGGGCTACCTTATTATGCGACGGGTAGTGATAGGCTATTTCAACGCATGTTAGTTTTTATAATTAAGCGTTAAGTTTTTAAAAATTAATTATAACATCTGACGGTTCTGGCTGACCTGTTGTCTACCGTCGTTGCTGACCGCAATGTGCCTGCAATCTTTTGCCCATATAGATGTAACGTGAGGCCAGAATGCTGAATGTGAGTGCCATCCCTCTGGACGAGATCTCTCCCATCTGGGATGACGGTTTCCTCCTGCTCTCCAAATCCCTGCTGTCGGCCGTGACACTCGATGATTTTATCCACAAACTCAACAAGATAGATGCCAGCTTTGGCGGGGTGACCCGGGTCAACCTGATCCTCAACATGGGGGCGGACGAAGAGGCCATCTTCTACTTCATGGGCGCGATCGGCCCAAAGCACTTGGTCTGCCCCAAGGCAGAGCTTCACTTTTCCCCTCGTCCCACCAGAGAAACCCAGGAACAGGCCATCATTCTCTCTGCCGCCCGCTTTGAGAATCGTTGCCCGGCCCTTGATAGCGAAGGGGTCTACGCGGGGTTGCGCTCCTACTGTCAGCTGCCCATCACCACAGCCCGCAGCCATCTTGGTGGGGTCGAATTTATCAACACCCAGCTCGACAGCTTCACCATGGAGACCCTGGCCAAGCTGACCCAGCTGGCAGCCATCGTCGCCATCGCGCTCGAAAACGTGCTCGACAAGGAGCGCACCCTGGAGCAGGCCAACTCCCTGCGTCTGGAGCGCGACAGCTGCAAGATCCTGGTGGATGTCACCAATGCGGTGATTAAATTGGTGCGCATCGCCGAGCTGCCGAGGAGCCTTTTCTCCATACTGCAGCACCACTTCTCCATCAGCAGTCTGTGTCTGGCGGAGTACAACGCCACCTCCGACAGCTTCAAGAGCTATCTGGTCAATCAGCAGGAGTGCGATCAGCCCGGCATCATCAACCACTCCTGTTTCGAGAAGAACTGTCTGCAGGGGGCGCTCGGTCACAGCGAGCCCTTCTTCATCTATCGGGAACAGGGTCACGGCTGCAATTCGAGCTGCCGCTTCAGCTCCCAGATACTGCCGGCCGATGCGGACAGCTCCTGCATACTGCCGCTGCGCTATCGGGGTAATCTGCTGGGGGTCTTGATCCTCTCCCACCCGCATGCCGACTTTTTTGCCGACATCGATATTTCCCTGCTGGAGCAGGTGGCGGCCCGCACCGCCATTGCCATGAACAATGTGCAGGCGCAGCAGGAGATCTCCAACACCACGGGTGCCCGCGAGAAGACCATTCGCATCAACGAGCCGCAGATGCAGGGGGAGTTCCCCCACATCATCTACCAGAGCGCGGTGATGGAGAGCGTGCTGGAGAAGGTGCGGCTGGTGGCCGAGAGCGACAGTACCGTGCTGATCCTGGGGGAAACCGGCACTGGCAAGGAGCTGATCGCCCAGGCCATTCATCAACTCAGCATGCGCAGCGACCACGAGATGGTGAAGGTGAACTGCGCCGCCATTCCCACCGGCCTCATCGAGAGCGATCTGTTCGGCCATGAGAAGGGGGCCTTCACCGGTGCCCTGGCCCAGCGCATCGGTCGCTTCGAGCGGGCCCACAAGGGCACATTGTTTCTGGACGAGGTGGGGGACATGCCGCTGGACCTGCAGCCCAAGCTATTGCGGGTATTGCAGGAACATGAGCTGGAGCGGGTGGGCAACAGCAACCCCATCGCCATCGACGTGCGGCTGGTGGCGGCCACCAACTGCGATCTGCTCTCCATGGTCAAGAACAAGCGCTTTAGAAGCGACCTCTACTACCGGCTCAACGTCTTTCCCATCGAGTTGCCGCCCCTGCGCGAGCGGCGCGAGGATATCCCGCTCCTGGTCAACTTCTTCATCAAGAAGATCGCCAAGCGGATGCGCCGCAACATCACCTCGATCCCGGCCGATGCCATGAAGATGCTGGTGTCGCTGCCCTGGTACGGCAACATCCGCGAGCTGGAAAACATCATAGAGCGCGCCGTGGTGATGACCCGGGGCCATGTACTCAACCTCTCGCCGGACGAGCTGATGCCGCTCAAGGGCTATCACAAGATAGAGACCCTGGTCTATGACGAGCCCGAGCAGGCCTTGTTCAAGGGGGGCGACGGCCAGAGCGGCGCGGTGGAGGACGAGCGCCAGACCATCATAGACACCTTGCGCGAATGCAACGGCATAGTCGCGGGGGATCGGGGCGCCGCCAACCGGCTCGGCATGAAACGCACCACCCTGTTGTCGAAGATGAAACGGCTCGGTATTTCGGCGAAAGCCCCCCAGACCCTCAATTAAGGGCTCCAAGATGTTGCTCGAACTCGATAGCGATACCCCGCAGGCGCTTAGCGCCCACCGGGAGGTGGTCCATTACCAGCGCGACGGCGTCACCACGGATAGCGCCATGCAGCTGCCCTGCGAAACCCCGGTGGCGCTGGTCTATAACGGCATAGCCCATAGCGTCATGATGTGTTCGGCCGCCGATCTGGAGGACTTTGCCATCGGCTTCTCGCTTTCCGAGGGGATCATCGATGCCCTGCGGGACATCCACGATATCGAGCAGGTCGATGGCTGTCAGGGCATAGAGCTGCATATCACCCTGGCCAATCGCTGCGTCCATCGCCTGAAAGAGAAGCGGCGTACCCTGGCGGGGCGCACGGGGTGCGGCATCTGCGGCAGCGAGAGCCTGGAGCAGGTGGTGCGCACTTTGCCCCGGCTGCCGGACAGCCAGCGCTTCGAGGTGATCCTGATCGACAAGGTGCTGGCGGCGCTGCGACCCTTGCAGTTGCTGGGGCAGAGCACGGGCGCCACCCATGCCGCCGTCCATGTGGATGGTGCGGGCAACATCCTGGCCATTCGCGAGGACGTGGGGCGCCATATCGCGCTCGACAAGTTGGTGGGCCATCTGCAGCGCAGCGGTCGGCGCGACGGTGCCATTCTGGTGACCAGCCGCGCCAGTTTCGAGATGGTACAAAAGTGCGCCAGCGCCGGCGTGGAGATCCTGCTCGCCATCTCGGCCGCCACCGAACTGGCGGTCGAGCAGGCGGAGCAGACCGGGCTCACCCTGGTGGGCTTTTGCCGCCCGGGCCGCGCCGAGATCTACAGCGGTCGTCAGCGCATCCTGCTGGGGTAGCGTAGCCTTGGTCACACCCTGATCCGATCGGCGATGTCATCGTGCCGGCAGGCACAAGGTCATTGGCGGACGGGGGGCGGCTCGGGTATAGTCCTGCGCCAACAAGATTGGTTCGGCCGGGCGAAGAGCAACCCGCACCCGCAAGGGCTGCCTGAGGTCGCCGTCCGCCGACACAGCGTCAAAGGATACTTAGCCCATGAAATTCAGCCCCTTGCTGGATGAGATGATGAAGGCCCTGCAGGTGCTGCCGGGGGTTGGTCCCAAGTCGGCCCAGCGCATGGCGTTCACCCTGCTCGAGCGCGAGCGCAGCGGCGGCTTGCGTCTGGCCCAGCTGCTCAACCGGGCGCTGACCGAGATAGGTCACTGCAGCCACTGCCGTACCTTCACCGAGAACACGCTTTGCGAGATCTGCGCCAATCCCAAGCGCGAAGAGAGCGGCCTGCTGTGCGTGGTGGAGAGTCCGGCGGATGTGGCCGCCATCGAGCACACGGGCCAGTTTTCCGGCCGTTACTTCGTGCTGATGGGGCACCTGTCACCCCTCGATGGCATAGGGCCGGAAGAGCTGGGGCTGGAGATACTGGAGCGACGGTTGAAAGACGAGGCGATCAGCGAGCTTATTCTGGCTACCAACCCCACCATCGAGGGGGATGCCACCGCTTGGTACATCGCCGACATGGCCCGCGCCGCCGGCGTCAAGGTGAGCCGGATTGCCCACGGGGTGCCGGTGGGTGGCGAGCTGGAGCTGGTGGACGGCACCACGCTCTCCCACTCCCTGATGGGGCGTCAGCCCCTGAATTGAGTCAGCGCCAGCCCCTCAATTGGGCCTGCGCTAGCAACTGAACTGAATCTGCGTCACAACTCAGCAGCAATACCAGAACCCGCCTCGGCGGGTTTTTGTTTGAGCGATGGGCGGTGCCTGGCTGAGTGCTGGCGCAAAAATCGCCATTCGCACCGTCAGCAGACTTTTCCCCCTTGAAATGGGGATCCCAGGCCCCATCTTGTATCAGGAATGTGTTCAACCCGAATCGCCTGAGGATAGTGTCGATGACCCAAAGCGTTCATGCCGAAACCCACGGGTTTCAGACTGAAGTCAAACAACTGCTGAGCCTGATGGCCCACAGCCTCTACTCCAACAAAGAAGTGTTCCTGCGCGAGCTGATCTCCAACGCCTCTGATGCGGCGGACAAGCTGCGCTTCAAGGCGCTTTCCGATGCCTCTTTGTTCGAAAACGACGGCCAGTTGCGCGTTCGCCTGGTGGTTGATAAAGAGAATCGGACCCTGACCATCTCTGACAACGGGATCGGTATGACCCGGGATCAGGTGATCGAGCATCTGGGCACCATCGCCAAGTCCGGCACTGCCGAGTTCTTCAAGAACTTGTCAGGTGATCAGGGCCGCGACTCCCAGCTGATCGGTCAGTTCGGGGTCGGTTTCTACTCCGCCTTCATCGTCGCCGACAAGGTGACTGTGGTTTCCCGCGCCGCCGGTACCACACCAGATCAGGGCGTGCAGTGGGAATCGGAAGGGGAAGGCTCCTTCACCGTGGCCGATGTGACCAAAGAGGGGCGTGGTACCGACGTCATCTTGCACCTGCGTGCGGAAGAGGAAGAGTTCCTTGATGACTGGCGCCTGCGCGCCGTGGTCGCCAAGTATTCCGACCACATCAGCGTGCCGGTGGAGATGTTCAAAGAGGGCACCCCGGATCGCGAAGAAGATGGCGAGACCGTCGTCGGCACGCCGGGCGAGTGGGAGCAGGTCAACCGCGCCACTGCGCTGTGGACCCGCAATCCGAAAGAGATCAAGGACGAGGAGTATCAGGAGTTCTACAAGCACGTCGCCCACGACTTCGAAGATCCGCTGCTCTGGGGTCACAACCGGGTGGAAGGGGCGCAGGAGTACACCAGCCTGCTCTACGTGCCGGCCCGCGCCCCCTTCGATCTCTACAACCGGGATCAGAAACACGGCCTCAAGCTCTACGTGCAGCGCGTCTTCATCATGGACGACGCCGAGCAGTTCATGCCGGCCTACCTGCGCTTCGTGAAAGGGGTGCTGGACTCCAACGATTTGCCGCTCAACGTCAGCCGTGAAATCCTGCAAGACAACAAGGTGACCGTCTCCCTGCGCAAGGCCTGCTCCAAGCGGGTGCTGACCATGCTGGCCAAGCTGGCCAAGGATGACAGCGAGAAGTACGCCAAGTTCTGGAGCGAATTCGGCAACGTGCTGAAAGAAGGCCCGGCCGAGGATCACGCCAACCGCGAAGAGATCGCCAAGCTGCTGCGCTTTGCCAGCACGGCGGGCGAGGGCGAAGCCCAGACCGTCTCTCTCGAGGATTACGTTGGCCGCATGAAGGAAGGCCAGCAGAAGATTTACTACATCACCGCCGACAGCTTTGCCGCCGCCAAGAACAGTCCGCACCTCGAGATCTTCCGCAAGAAGGGCGTCGAAGTGCTGCTGATGTGGGAGCGGGTGGACGAGTGGCTGATGAGCCACCTGACCGAGTTCGACGGCAAGCAACTGGTCTCGGTGACCCGTGGCGAGCTGGATCTCGGCGATCTGGAAGACGAAGCGTCCAAGCAGGCGCAAGAAGAGGCTGAAAAAGCCAACGCCGGTCTGGTGGAGCGAGTCAAGCAGAGCCTGGCCGATGCGGTGAAAGAGGTGCGTGTTACCCACCGTCTGACCGATTCACCGTCCTGCATCGTCACCGACGACCACGGCATGAGCACCCAGATGATCAAGCTGATGCGTGCCGCCGGCCAGCCGGTGCCGGAGCAGAAGTACATTCTGGAGCTCAACCCCGACCACGCGCTGGTGAAGAAGCTCGACACCATCGAAGACGAGGCACTGTTTGGCGAGTGGGTCACCCTGCTGCACGAACAGGCCCAGCTGGCAGAACAGGGCGGGCTGAATGATCCGGCGAGCTTCGTCTCCCGTATCAACCGTCTGTTACTCCAGGCATGATGTTTGGGCCCACTGCATGCAGTGGGCCTCTTTTATGTGGCGCTTGTCCTAAATAGGGGCAGGCGCCTCTCTTTGTTATTGGGGGGCGCTGCATTTTCACTCATTTTTCCAGGGTAGCGTTGCGGCTTGAGCCGCCTCGCCGCTGCGGGAATATGGTGAAAAATAAGCCACTCACACGGGGCAAGCTTGTGAAAATGAGCGAAACCGTGTAGTTTTTTGCCTTCTCAAGAATTGAATATCCAATCAATAGGAGCGTGTATGCGCATTGTTCTGTTGGGGGCTCCGGGTGCCGGCAAAGGTACTCAGGCTCAGTTCATCATGGAAAAACACGGTATTCCGCAGATCTCCACCGGCGACATGCTGCGTGCGGCGATCAAGGCGGGCACCGAGCTGGGCCTCAAGGCCAAAGCCGTGATGGACGCAGGTCAGCTCGTCTCTGACGACATCATCATCGGCCTGGTCAAAGAGCGTATCGCCCAACCGGATTGCGCCAACGGCTTCCTGCTGGATGGTTTCCCGCGCACCATTCCCCAGGCGCAAGCCATGAAGGATGCAGGTGTTGTAGTCGACTTCGTGCTGGAGTTCGACGTGCCGGACGAAGAGATCGTCAAGCGCATGAGCGGTCGTCGCGTTCACTCCGGCTCCGGCCGTACCTACCACGTGGTGTTCAACCCGCCGAAAGTGGAAGGCAAAGATGACGTGACCGGTGAAGATCTGGTGATCCGTGCCGACGACGAAGAGACCACAGTGCGCAAGCGTCTGGATGTGTACCATCAGCAGACTGCACCGCTCATCGGTTTCTACGGTAAAGAGGCGGAGGCGGGCAACACCCGTTACGTCAAGATCGACGGTACTCAGCCGGTGGATCTGGTCAGCAAGCAGCTGGCAACCATACTGGGCTAAGCCCGCCATTGGCCTTGCCGACGGCAATGGGCAATGCGCTTGAGACAAGGGCCCGGCATGGGCCCTTTCTTGCATTCAGACATAACAACAGAACGACAGGAAGCATACGTGACCACGAAAACCGGGATCTTGCTGGTCAATCTGGGTACCCCAGCCGCGCCCACCACGGCCGCCGTCAAGGCGTTTCTCTGCCAGTTTTTGCACGACCCGCGGGTTGTCGACCTGCCGCGCTACCTCTGGTGTCCACTGCTCCACTTCATCATCCTGCCGACGCGCTCCCCCAAGGTGGCCAAGCTCTATCAGCAGGTGTGGACCGAACAGGGCTCGCCGCTGATGGTGATCAGCAAACAGCAGCGTGCGGCGCTGGAGCAGGAACTCAAGCGGGAAGGAGTCGAGGTGCCGGTGGAGCTGGCCATGACCTATGGTTCGCCCTCCATGGACGATGGTTGGCAGGCGCTCAAGGCCAAGGGGGTCAACCGGGTCATCCTGCTGCCGCTCTATCCGCAATATTCGGTCAGCACCACGGCCTCCGTGTTCGATGCCTGGGCCAAGGCGATGAAGAAAGAGCGCAACCTGCCGGTGGTGCGGCTTATTCGTGATTACCATGCCCATCCCGAATACATTCAGGCGCTGGCCATGAGCGTGCGTCGCCATTGGGAGCAGCACGGTCAGGGCGAACACCTGCTGATGTCGTTTCACGGCATTCCGGAACGTTATGAGAGCGAAGGCGATCCCTATGGTCATCAGTGTCGGCGCACCGCCGCCCTGCTGGCCGAGGCGCTCGGGCTGGATGCCGGCCAGTGGACCGCCAGCTTCCAGTCCCGCTTTGGCAAGGAGGAGTGGCTCAAGCCCTACACGGACTTGACCATCGCCGGATTGCCGGCGACCGGCATCAAGCGGCTCGACGTGGTCTGCCCGGCCTTTGCCGCCGATTGCCTCGAAACCCTGGAAGAGATCGAAGTGCAAAACCGGGAGATCTTCATGGAGGCCGGTGGCGAGCAGTTTGAATACATACCGGCGCTCAACAGCGATCAGGCCCACATCCGCATGATGGTGTCCCTCATCTGCCGCGAGCTGGCATAAGGGTCTCTTTTCATTCGGCGCGTTGGTATGATGGTGTCTTTCATCTGCCGCGAACCGGCTTGCGCTTTCCCGCGTTCAAGATTCAAGGATAAGGAGTGTCATGATGATGCATATCACGCTGATTTACGCCGGCCTGCTGGGGCTTTTGTTCCTGCTGCTCTCCTTCTGGGTGGTCAAGCGCCGTGCCCAGTTCAAGGTGATGATAGGTGAAGGGGAGGCACCCGAGATGCGCTCCGCGATCCGCGCCCACGGCAACTTCGCCGAGTACGTGCCGCTGACCCTGCTGCTGATGGCCCTGTGTGAACTGGCGGGGGTCGGTGCCCTCTGGCTGCATCTTGGCGGTCTCTGCCTGTTGGTGGGCCGCATACTGCACGCCATCGGCATCCAGATCCCCAGGGCCCCCAACATACCACGGCTGTTTGGTACCCTGCTGTTCTGGCTGGCACTGGGACTCTTCTCCGTGCTGGCGCTGGTGCAGGGGCTCTCGTTCGGCTGATCTCATTGTCTTTGCTGACTGAAAAACCACCTCCCGGCGAGGTGGTTTTTTTATGAGTGCGGGATAAACGTTTTCCTCTGCAGCCCTTGTCTATACTGACGCCATATTTTAATCAGGCGACTTTTCGGCGCGGCGGATTGTGCTAAAATCCCGCCCCTCTTTCCCCCAGAGCACAGAACATTGCCATGAAATTTCCCGGTCAGCGCAAGTCCAAACACTACTTCCCGGTCGACAGGCGTGATCCCCTGATCCCGCAAAATCCCCTGCTTACCGAACTTGGCAAAGCCTATGTGGTGGGAATCGATCAGACCCTGGTGGACATCGAAGCCCATGTGGATGAGGACTTCCTGAACCGTTATGGCCTGAGCAAGGGCCACTCCGTGGTGATCAGTGACGACGTGGCCGAACGGGTCTACGAAGAGCTCAAGACCAACAACATGGTGGTGAGCGAGTTCGCCGGTGGCACCATAGGCAACACTATGCACAACTACTCGGTGCTGGCGGATTCCCACTCCATCCTGCTTGGTGTCATGAGCCAGGACATTCGCATCGGCAGCTACGCCTACCGCTATCTGTGCAATACCTCTTCCCGTGTCAACCTTGACTACCTGCAGCCGGTCAACGGCCCGGTCGGTCGCTGCTTCACCTTCATCACAGAGTGCGGCGAGCGCAGCTTTGGCATCAACGCCGGCAAGATGAACCAGCTGGATGTGCACCATGTGCCGGAAGAGGTGATCAAGGGGGCTTCCGCCCTGGTGATTACCGCCTATCTGGTGCGCGGTGACGATGGCGATCCCATGAAAGAGGCCGCCATGGCTGCCGTGCGTTACGCTCGCGAGGCCGGCGTGCCCGTGGTGCTGACCCTGGGTACTCGCTTCGTCATTGCCGAGAACCCCCAGTGGTGGCGTGACTTCATCGCCGAGAACGTGACTGTGCTGGCGATGAATGAAGATGAGGCCGAGGCCCTGACCGGCATCGCCGATCCCCTCGGCGCCGCCGACAAGGCGCTGGACTGGGCCGACATGGTGCTCTGCACTGCCGGCCCCATCGGTCTCTACATGGCGAGTTACACGGAGGAAGACTACAAGCGCGAGACCACTCATACCCTGCTGCCCGGTGTCATCCCCGAGTTCAACATGTATGAGTTCAGTCGCCCCATGGCTCGCGCCAAGTGCCGCAAGCCTGCACGGATCTACTCCCACATCTCTCCTTACATGGGTGGCCCCGAGAAGATCAAGAACACCAACGGGGCAGGGGATGGCGCGCTTTCTGCCGTGTTGCACGACATGGTGGCCAACGCCTATCACCGCATGAATGTGCCGAACTCCGCCAAGCACATGTCCGAGTTCCTGACCTATTCCTCCCTGGCCCAGGTGTGCAAGTACGCCAACCGGGTCAGCTATGAGGTGCTGGCCCAGAGCAGCCCGCGTCTCTCTCGCGGCCTGCCCGAGAAGGAAGACAGCCTGGAAGAGGTTTACTGGGAGCGTTGATCCAGGCCATGACAAACGCCTCCTTCGGGAGGCGTTTTATCAGGCAAAACACGGCATTGGGCAGTTTTTTATGCGAATAACCCCAAGATGCTTGAGTCCATGTCACTTTTGCGACACCATTTGGCCACCGCATTGCCACTCGGCACTGCCGTGGCCGCAGCACCCGATAAAGAGAGAGCCCCATGAGTAAGTTAACTGACAATCTTGACGCCAATTTCCAACTGTTCATCGAAGAAGTCCGCGAGTCGGGTCAGGTGTGGGGCTTGCGTTACGGTGAAGACTGGGTCGTCTGCCGCTCTGCCGAATTTGAAGATGCCGATGTGATGCCGCTCTGGTCAGCCGAGGGCGATGCCCGCCTGCATTGCGTGGACGAATGGGCCGACTACGAGCCGGAAGTGATCGAGCTGGAAGAGTTCCTCGATATCTGGATCAACGATCTGGACGAGGATGATGTGCTGATCGGCCCGAACTGGAATGCCGATCTGGAAGGCCAGGAGCTCGAGCCCATCGAGCTGGCCAAGGCACTGGTCGAACTGGACGCCTGAACCGTTCTGCATTGATGGCCACGGCCATCGGATGCCTGAAGAACCGATATCCGCGAGGATGTCGGTTTTTTTATGTCCAGCTTGCAGAATACTGAATGAAAAGGCGATTTGGCTTTGCACCTGTGGAGGGGATGGTCCATCATCAACCTTTTGCCGAGCGGGAGGCGCCATGTTTGTATTCGACGTAACCGGCATTGCTGGGGAGCGCGCCGAGATCCGGATCCAGGCGCTGGACTGGGGACAGACAGGCCCCGTCACCTTCAGCTGTGATGACGATCAACTGGCCGTGCTGCTGTTGACCGAGTGTCGCTGCGATGCGGTGGGTTTTTTCAATCTGCTGGCGGGTAGCAAGCCGCTCTATCTGGAGCAGTGGCTCTCCTATTTGCAGGAGACTGGCCGCATCGCCAAACAGAGCAGCCAGCTGGAGAGCCCGGCCCAAAGCGATTATCTCGCCAAAGCGGGCTTCGAGCATGAAGAGCTCAATGCCCTGCTGGGTCAGATCTATCAGGTGGCGGGGTTCAATCGCCTGCAGATCAACCGTTACCTCAAGAATCGCCACAATCCCACCACCCTGGCGACCCGTTACGATCAGAAGGAGCTGGAACGTTATCGCCAGCTCAACGACATCATTCTGACTCTGCTGAAGTTGAAGCGTCCCCAGTAAACAGGCCAAGCTGGCTGATATCCGGCCGCAACTGCTGGGGCTTGGCGATGAGATAGCCCTGCAACCCGTCCACGTACATCCCCTGCAGCAGCTGTTTCTGGCCAAGCTGCTCCACCCCCTCCGCTATCACCTGGCAGCCCATGCGGTGTGATACGTCCACTATCATCCGCACAAACTGCTGGTTGGTCAGATCCTGTTCCAGCCCTGTGATAAGGGCGGGATCCAGCTTGATGTAGTCGGGTTTTAGCTCGCGAAACAGGTTGAATGACCCTATCCCCTTGCCGAATTTGCAGATGGCGGAGCGACTGCCGTTGCGCCTGAGCAGCTCGAACACCCGTTTGGCCCCCGTCATGTTGCGCTCCAGATGCTCCTCATCCAGTTCGAACACCAGGTTGGCGCTGGTGTTGGGATCCTTGAGCAATTGTCGGTCGAGCCAGATCAGAAAAGTGCTGTTTTGCAACAGGTTGCTGGAGAGGTTGATGCCCCAGCGACTCTGGTTGGAGCCAAAGGCCCGGTACTGGCGCATGACATGAATGACCAGCATCTGCTCCAGCCGCATCACCATGTCCAGCCGCTGGGCCATGGCAAACAGGGTGTCGGTTGGCAGCACTGTGCCGTCGGCACCGCTAAAACGGGTGTAGATCTCGTTGTAGGCCAGCATGCTGCGGTGCATGGGCTGGATGGGTTGATAGGTAAAGCTGATGCGCTCCTGTTCCAGCAGATCATTGAGCACCAGCTTCCAGTGGTGCTGGCCCTGCAGTTCTACTACGTCATCGTCTTGTTGAATGGCCCAGCCGTTGACCGTCTCGGTCTGGGCGCGGGCCAGCGCCAGATCCGCCCGCGACAGAATCGCCTCTATCTTCTGCCCGCTGCTCAGGCGCGTCAGACCCGAGTAGGCGGCGCTCTCCAGCTCGTGTTGTTGTTGATAGTGATCGAAGGCGATTTTCAGATCCCGGCCGAGCAGGGGCGGCGGTATGTTGGCCACCGGCTGCACCAGCACGGCGAAGTCGGCCCCCGAGATGCGATAGATTTGATGACCCGGGAAGCGGCTGACCACCCGGGTGATGAGATTGGCGATATCCTTGATGTAGGCGTCCCCCGACTGGAAGCCGCGCTGGGCGTTGAGCTTGCCAAGTTCGGTGGCGCGGATCAGCACCAGGGTGGCGGTCTGGGTGTCCTGATCCCGCTGCAGCAGCTCCGTCATGTCGCGCCGGAACGCGTGGCGGTTCTGCAACTGGGTCAGTTCATCCTGGGTCGCCTGATTGTGCAGCTCGCTGATCTGGCGATGGGCGTCGAGCTCGGCTTCATTGAACCGGGTCAGCAGTTGTTGCAATGCTTCCTGGGCTGCCGGGCTCTCCAGACAGGCGGGATCGCGCAGTCGCAGTGCCTTGAGCCAGACTTGTTCCTGCTGTTCACGCTCGGCGTTGCGGGTGCGATAGGCCAGTGTGAACAGCAGGCCAAAGCCGAGCAGGGTAGTGCCGACGATGAGGATCAGGGTGAAGGGGGTTGCCTGTACGGCGAGCCAGATGCCTTGTAACAACAGCAGAGGAGCACAGGTGACGGCTGCGATCAGTAACAGGTTACTCCCGAGCTTGTTCAACATCTTGTCATCCTTGATGATGCGTGTGATGTTGAAATTCTAACCAAGCTCGGGATGTAAAGCATGGGATCCCGCTCAACTCCTGGAAAAGGGCCAATTGAAATCGGTTAAATGTGAGTGAAACCACTTTCATGGGCACTTAAAAAGGCGAAGATGGGTTGAAAATAGATCAAACAAGGCAGAGGTAAATCATGTTGTTAGAACCCGTAAATACTGCCAAAGCACGGCAATTATTGAATCAGAGTATGGCCTTGGTGCTCGCGGGGGGACGGGGCAGCCGCCTGAAGCAGTTGACAGACAACCGCGCCAAGCCTGCCGTCCATTTCGGCGGCAAGTTCCGCATCATCGACTTCGTGCTCTCCAACTGCATCAACTCGGGCATTCGCCGGGTGGGGGTGGTGACCCAGTACAAGTCCCACAGTCTGTTGCGCCACCTGCAATCGGGCTGGTCCTTCCTGCGCTACCAGATGAACGAATTCATCGACCTGTTGCCCGCCCAGCAAAGGGTGGACGAGGTGCACTGGTATCGCGGCACCGCCGATGCCATCTATCAGAACGTCGACATCATTCGCGACTACGGCCCCAAATACATAGTGGTGCTGGCGGGGGATCACATCTACAAGATGGATTACGCCGCCATGCTGCTCGATCACGTGCGTCTCGGTGCCAAGGTGACGGTGGCCTGCATCGAGGTGCCACGGGCGGAGGCCTCTGCCTTCGGGGTCATGGACATAGACGAGCAGCGCAAGATCCGCGCCTTCGTCGAAAAACCGGCCAACCCGCCGGCCATGCCGGGCCATGAGGACAGATCCCTGGCCTCCATGGGCATCTACATCTTCGAGGCGGAGTATCTCTATCAGCTGCTGGAAGAGGACATCCACAATCAGGAGTCCAAGCACGACTTCGGCATGGACGTGATCCCGCGCATCGTGGGAGAGGGCAAAGCCTTTGCCCATCCCTTCACCATGTCCTGTGTCGGTGCCAAGGAGGGGCAGAAACCCTACTGGCGCGACGTGGGGACCCTGGATTCGTTCTGGGAAGCCAACATGGATCTCGCCTCCGTGGTGCCCGAGCTCGACATCTATGACGAGAACTGGCCCATCTGGACCAGCCAGACCATGACGCCGCCTGCCAAGTTCGTGCAGGACAGAAACGGTCAGCACGGCATGACCATCAACTCCATGTTCGCGGGGGGATCCATCGTCAGCGGCTCCTTCGTGCTCAACTCTGTGCTGTTTACCCATGTGCGGGTGCACTCCTTCTGTACCCTGGATCAGGCCATCATATTCCCCGGGGTCGAGATAGGTGCCGGCTGTCGTCTGCGCCGGGTGGTGGTGGACAAGGGCTGCGTGCTGCCCGATGGATTGGTGGTGGGGGAGAACGCGGACGAGGATAGCCGCCGCTTCTATCGCTCCGAACAGGGGATCGTGCTGGTGACCAAGGAGATGCTGGCCAAGCTGGCGTGAGAGATAAGCGTGAAACTGTGTCAGACGTTGTAATGCAAAGGGAGCCGAATCGGCTCCCTTTCTTTATGGTGTGTCGTTGGATTTATCCGCTGACTCATTTCTCGCTGACGATGGCCTTGGCGGCCATCACCATGGCGGTGCCATGTTTGCCACCGGCGGCGGTGACTTGCGGCACGCCGTCTTCGTCCGTGTCGCCACCGGCTCCTTCGATGACGTTCTCACCGGAGTCGCCGATCCACTCGGCCATCTGCATGCCGCCATTGACCGTGCCACGGAACCAGCTCACGTAGCGCTGGGTCAGCTGGGCCAGTTCCAGCGCAGGGGCTTTCTCTGTCCCCTCGTTGCGCAGGTTCAGCATGGCGGAGCGCAGGGCACCAGAGATGGCGGCCTGGGTCCAGGGGGTGTATTCGCCCTGCTTGGCCGCAAGCCAGGTACCGGCCTTGGCATTGAAGTAGGCCTTGTCGGTGGCGATGAAGAGCTCGCGCGCGGCAGTGCGGTACTTGGCATCCGAGGTCGCCAGGAAGGCGGCCGTCAGACCCCGCACGGCGGCAAATTGCGCGTCGATGGACTGACCGGCATCCAGCTTGCCACCCAGGGTCAAACCGTCATGCACCAGACCGTTCTTGCCCTTGAGCTTGCCGAGGATGAAGTCGGCCTGCTGGCGAATGAGCACCAGTGCCTGCTGGCCTTGTGCGGTTTTCAGGTTCAGCTCGCCGTTGTCACCGGCGGCGTAGCCGACCGGCAGTGCATCCTGGGCACGCTGGAAGATCTGCAGGGCGACCAGGGCGTAAGCGGCGTCGAAGGTGGTGACGTGCTTGCCTTGTTTGCCTGCCTGCCAGCTGTCGACCAAAGTGCCGGCCTTGGGTTCGAAGTGCAGGGCGTTGAGGTTCTTGAACACCATGCCGGAGAGGTTCAGGGCCAGGGAGAAGGCGTCGTCGCCGACCACCTGCTTGGCGCTCTGACCCTGGGTGTTGGCGGCCGGGGCGGCAGCAAACGGGGCACCGTCAAACACGGCGTGGAAGGCCGGGTTCTGGTTGGTGTTGGCCGTGCGTTGATCGCTGAAGGCGTAGAACTCGGAGAGCGGCCACAGCATCATCCAGGCGTCGCGCAGCTGGGCTGAGCCATCCACCACCTCGAGCTTGCCGATGGCGCCCACCTCATTCTTGCTGGTTTCGGTCACTTTCACCTGATGGGGGAAGTAGACGATACCCTTGGACGGATCGTATTGCGGTGTGATCTTGGCACCCAGCTGCTTGCCATCGAAACCGAGCTGGCCCTGCATGATGGCCAGCTTGTCGATGGACTGCTCTGTCAGCATCATGCCGTTGAAGCCGTCGGCGGCAGAGACGCCCAGCTTGTGCTTGCCATCCTGATCCATGGTGGCGGACGCGGCTTCCACCTCTTCATCGCTCTCGGCCACGTGCATGCCGCCGAGGAAGTCCTGGGACCACATCACCTCTTTGAGCAGTATGCCGCCCACGGCTGCCGGGTTCAGCAGGTTGTCGGCACCGCTCCAGCGCAGGGTGGCGTAGTCGCGGAAGTAGGCCGGTACCTGGGTCTTGACGGTTTTCTCTGTGCCCTTGGCGGTCTTGATGGTGATCTGATCGCCGTTGACCGGGGTGGTGTTCACCGCTTGTGCAAACTCCGGATTGGCGGAGGCGTAGGGCAGGGAGAGGGGATACATGCCTTGCGGCACTTCATCGGCCGGGAAGCCGACGGCCTCGGCCATGGCCAGCACCCGCTTGCCGAGGTCGGCCAAGGTGCCACCGCGGGCCAGGTTTTGCGGCCCGTTCACCAGATGGGGGCCCATGCCGGATTGATAGTTGAGGGCGTACATGGCCTCTTCGGAATACTCATAGGATTCGATGCCGGCGGCGAAGTCGAACGGGGTCGGCTCATCGGCGCGGTTGGCGTCCAGCACATCCAGATCCAGTCCCAGCGCTTCAGCCAGCGGCTCGCCGGAGAGCTCGAACTCGGTATAGGCCAGCATGTTGGCGGCGGTGTTGAATGTCTTGTCTTCCACCTTGACGGCAGCCTGTACGGCGCCACTGAGCAGTGCGCAGGCGATCGCCTGGACCAGTACGGTTTTTCTCATGTCCCTTCTCACCATATGTTTGATTTTATTATGACGCTTCTCATGAATCTAAATGAGAATGGTGTGCATTATGAGGCAAAGGGAGGAGCTTGAGAAGAAAAAACCGTGCCCCTCGGGTTGAAGAGAAGAGGGGCGCGGTTGGGGGTCAGAGCAGCTTGAAGGGGATGACCAGCCGGCCGGGTTCCACCTTGAGGGCTTCCACCTTCTCCTTGATCCTGGCTTCGTTCTTGCGACTGCCGTCGAGCCGATAGACGGGGGTCTGGGAGAGGAAGAGGGAGAGCGACTGGTTGAAGGTGGGCAGCAGCGGGGTGAGGGCGGTGCCCACGTCGGCCGGCTCGGTCTTGACCGAGATGAGCTCGAGATCGCGCAGGTAGATGGCGCCCTGCTCGGCCACGTAGTCGGGGCGGGCGCTGAGGGAGAGGCGGATCTTCATCTGCTGGCTGCCAAGGGGGCTGCTGACCTGCAAATCACCGGCAGCATCCAGCTCGACCCGATCGGCGCGGGCGCGGCCAATGCGGCTCTGCATCTCGTCCAGGCGGATCTTGCTCGACATGATGCCGGGGATCCCCAGCTGTTTCTCGAAGGCGACCCTCTCTTTGAGGTATTGGTTGATTTCGCCTTCGCTGACGTTGTACTGGGTGAGCGAACAGGCTGCCAGCAGCAGACTGAGGGGGAGCAGAAGCAGGTGCTTTAACATCGACAGTTCCGTGAGTGAGATAAGTGACCAGAAAGATGGCGCCATCTTAGGGGGAAATGCCCCTGGCTGCCAGTTTGGGCACACAGTTCCCGTTTTTGTCGCAGCCTCATATGGGGTGTGGGCGGCGTCTTCATACGAGTAACCCCTTCGGTGCCTGGCATGGCAGGCCGCCAGTGGCGCGGCTTGCCCAATATCCACAGATAAGTTCCAGTTTTATCGGCATAAAAATCCCATTGACCGGGGGATTTCAAAGCGAGTATTTTACCGCCGCACAAATACAAATTGATAATCATTATCATTTTGAATCATATTTGAGGGTGTAACGTGGATACTCTTGTGATGGAAAATAGCGCGCCTGCCCAGGCTGCGTCTTCGCCCGAATTCTTGTTTACCTCGGGTCAGGGCACGCTCAGTGCCACTGACCTGGGCCTGCCTATCACCACCCCCGCCTGTGAATGGCCTTTGCTAGAACAACAGATTGCCGACGCGCTGGCAGCGGCCAGCGCTGCCGGCCAGAGCAACCCCCTGCTTATCGGTGCCTTCGCGTTCGACCCGGCGGAGGCCTCCTGCCTCTATGTGCCCGGCCGCTATGAGCGGGGCGATCGCCCTGTCCCGCTGGCACAGGCGCCGGCGACAGAGGCGATGGCAGGGCAGGCCGTCGAGGCCAACCGGGTCATCTCGGTGCAGAACACCCCGCCGGCTAGCGAATTCCAGGCCTCGGTCAGCGCGGCGCTGGATGCGTTTGCCGAGGGCCGGCTCGCCAAGGTGGTGCTGTCGCGCAAACTCACCCTTACCCTGCACCAGCCTGCCGATCCTAAGCAGGTGATGGCCCGTTTGATGGCCCAGAATCCCCACGCCTTCCACTTCTCCCTGCCGCTCGGCCAGGGCCGCCGCCTGCTTGGCGCCAGCCCGGAGCTGCTGCTGAGGGTCAGTGGGGGAGAGGTGTTCACCCATCCCTTGGCGGGCTCTGCCAAGCGCGGCGGCGAGCCGGCGCAGGACCGGCAGGTGGCCCGGGATCTGCTGGCCTCTCGCAAGGATCAGCATGAGCACCGCCTGGTGATCGACGAGATCCGCCGGGTGCTGACGCCCCACTGCCGCGAGCTGGCGATCCCCTCTCATCCCTCGCTGATGAGCACGGATACCCTTTGGCATCTGGGTACCCCCATCGCCGGCCGGCTGCACGGCGGCAAGGCATCGGTACTCTCCTTGGCCTGCCAGCTTCATCCCACTCCGGCCCTGTGCGGCTATCCCACCGATCTGGCTCGTCAGTTCATCCGCGAGCAGGAGCCCTTCCGGCGAGCCCTGTTCAGCGGCATCGTTGGCTGGTGCGACAGCCAGGGCAACGGCGAGTGGGCCGTGGTGATCCGCTGCGGCGTGCTCGATGGTAATCAGGTGGAGCTGTTTGCCGGCGCCGGTATCGTCGCTGGCTCGGATCCCGCCATGGAGTGGGTCGAGACCGGTACCAAGCTGGGGACCATGCTCAAAGCCCTGGGCCTGAGTCCGGAGGTGGCGCAATGACGCAGCCCAACCGCTTCCTGCCCTATACCCGCTGGCCCGACGCCTTGGCCCAGCTGTACCGCGCCAAGGGCTATTGGCGCGGCGAGCCGCTGACCGCCATGCTGGCGCGTCAGTGCGAGTTGGCCCCCGACGCCGAGGCGATCCTCTGCGGCGAGCGCCGCTTCAGCTATCGTGAGCTGGACGCCGCCTCGAGCCGGCTGGCCAGGCGTCTGGCCCACCACGACCTGGGGGGGGGCGATACCGCGCTGGTGCAGCTCCCCAACGTGGCTGAGTTCTATCTGGTGTTCTTCGCCCTGCTCAAGGCCGGCATCGCGCCGGTCAATGCGCTCTTTAGCCACAACCGGCTGGAGCTCCTCTCTTATGCCGAGCAGATCACACCCCGCCTCTTTATCGGCTCGCTGACCCATCCGCTGTTTGCGAGCAAGGATCGCGAGAGCGAGTTGCTGACAACCATCGGCGCCGAGCTGGTGCTGCTCGATGGCGACGCAGGAGAGCTGGGGCTGACCCGCTGGTTGGCGAAGGGGGCTGAGAGTGAGCTGGTGAAATCTGGCCCGACCCCGGCGGACGAGGTGGCCTTCTTCCAGCTCTCCGGTGGCAGCACCGGCACCCCCAAGCTCATTCCCCGCACCCATGACGATTACCTGTACAGCGTGCGCCGCAGCAATGAAATCTGTGAATTGGGGCCCCACACCCGCTATCTGTGTGCCCTGCCGGCACCCCACAACTTCCCCCTGAGCTCCCCTGGCGCCCTGGGGGTGTTCGAGGCGGGCGGTACCGTGGTGCTGGCGCCGGATCCCAGCCCCATCAGCTGTTTCCCGCTGATTGCCCGCCACCAGGCCAATCTCACCTCGCTGGTGCCGCCGGCGGTCTCGCTCTGGCTGCAGGCAGCGGAAGCGGATCCCGCTGCGCGCACTCAGCTCGAGAGTCTCGACTTGCTGCAAGTGGGCGGCGCCAAGCTGGGGGAGGCGGTGGCCAGCAAGATTGGGCCGCTGCTCGGCTGCCGGCTGCAGCAGGTGTTCGGCATGGCGGAGGGGCTGGTGAACTACACCCGGCTGGACGACCCCGACGAGAAGGTCATTCACACCCAGGGCCGCCCCATGAGCCCGGACGACGAGGTGCGCATCCTCGATGAGGCGGGCAACCCGGTCGCCCCCGGCGAGCCTGGCGCCCTGCACACCCGCGGCCCCTATACCTTCCGCGGCTACTACCAGAGCCCGGCCCACAACGCCCGGGTGTTCGATGCCGAGGGCTTCTACTGCTCCGGCGATCTGGTGGTCCAGGATGCCGATGGTTACCTCACTGTGGTGGGGCGGCAGAAGGATCAGATCAACCGGGGCGGCGAGAAGATCGCGGCGGAAGAGGTGGAAAACCAGCTGCTGCATCACCCGGCCATCACCCATGCGGCCCTGGTCTCCATGCCAGACAGCGCCATGGGGGAGAAGAGCTGCGCTTTCATCGTCAGCACGGATCCCGCCTTGAAGCCGCTGGCCTTGCGCAAGTTTCTGCGCGAGCGCGGGGTGGCGGACTTCAAGCTACCCGACCGTTTCGAAACCCTGGACGCCCTGCCCATGACGGCGGTGGGCAAGATTGACAAGCAGGGGCTGCGGGCGCGCATTGCGCACGCCATCGCCGCCAACCGGCCTCTACAGCATAAAAAATATTAAGGAATCATGACGTTATGGCTATCCCAACCCTGAACAATTACGCCATGCCCAGCCAGTGGAAGGCCAACAAGGTCGACTGGACCCTGGATCCCAAACGCGCAGCCCTGCTGATCCACGACATGCAGGAGTATTTCACCGCCTTCTACGGCGAAAACAGCCCTCTCATTGGCGAGCTTGTCGAGCGTCTGGCCGCGGTACGCAAACAGTGCAAGGCCCTCGGCATTCCGGTCTTCTACACCGCCCAGCCCAAGGATCAATCCCCCGAAGATCGCGCCCTGCTCAACGACATGTGGGGCCCGGGTCTGAACAAGAGTCCCGAGTTGCAACAGGTGGTGGCAGCGCTTCGCCCAGAGCGTGACGATATTGTGCTGGTCAAGTGGCGCTACAGCGCCTTCCAGCGCTCCGAGCTCGAGCAGATGCTCAAAGCGCTGGGGCGGGATCAGCTGATCATAGGCGGCATCTACGGCCATATCGGTTGCATGATGACCGCCTGCGACGCCTTCATGCGCGACATCCAGCCCTTCTTCCTGGCGGACGGGGTGGCAGACTTCTCCCTGGCCGACCACCAGATGGCGCTGGACTACGTGGCGACCCGCTGCGGCAAGGTGATCCCCTGCGAGGAGGTGCTGGCGCTCGCCCCGGCCTCCGCTTCTGCCGCCCAGACCAGTCCGCTTCTGACCAATCCGTTGCTGACGTATGAGGGGCTCAAGGCGCGGCTGCTGAGCCATATCGACGAGGACGAAGGGGAGTTTGACCCCGACGAGAACCTCATCGACTACGGCCTGGATTCGGTGCGGATCATGGCCCTGCTCACCGAGTGGCGCGCCGCCGGGGTGGAGCTCGGCTTCGTGGATCTCGCCAAGCTGCCGACCCTCAACGGTTGGTGGCGCCTCATCGAGGCCAAGCTGGCAGCCCAGGCGCTGGAGGTGACCCCATGAACCGCTTCCCCTTGACCATCCCCCAGAAGGGGCTCTGGTCCGGTCATCTGCTCAACGACGACAAGGCGATGTTCAACACCGCCGAGTGCATCGCCTTCGATGGCAAGGTCGAGGCAGCCGTACTGGTGGCCGCGCTCATCCGGGCTGTGGGTGAGTGCGAGGCGCTCAAGGGCCACTTCGAAGAGGATAAGGAGGCGGTCTGCTTCGTCTCGCATGAGCTGCCCCTGGCCTATGAAGAGGTCTCCCTCGAGCGCGATGACGAGGCGCTGGCCCGCGCCTGGGCCCGGGCCGATCTGCGCCGCCCGTTCGAGCTGACCCAAGAAGCGCCCTGCCGCTTTGCCCTGCTGCGCGGCCCCGGCCGCGATTACCTCTACAGCTGCGTGCACCACATCACCCTCGATGGCTTTGGCACCACCCTGCTGTTCCAGCGCATAGCCGAGCTGTATGCAGAGGGGCTGGCCGGTGAGATGGACTCCCCATCCCCCTTCGGCTCTCTGGCTGAGGTGCTGGCCGAAGAGGCGAGCCGCGAGCAGAGCGGCAAGAACGCCGCCGCCCGCGCCTTCTGGCAGGAGCAGCTGCAAGGCTGGCCCGAGGTGACATCCTTTGGCTCGTTACGGGCGCCGATTGCCGCCGACTTTATCCGCGAGAGCCGTCCGCTGCCGGCGGCGCTCTGGCAATCCCTGACCGGCTTTGCCGACGAGCACAAGCTGGGCTGGCCCGATCTGCTGCTGGCCGGCCTCTCTGCCCAACTGTCGCTTTCGAGCGGCCAGCGCCAGACTCTGCTCGGCCTGATGATGATGAACCGCATCGGCTCGGCGTCGCTGACCGTGCCCTGCATGCAGATGAACATCACCCCCCTTGCTCTGGAGCTTGAAGAGGGGCTGGATCTGGCGGGGGCGGCCAGCGCCGTGGCCAAGGCCAAGCGCGGGGTGCGCAAGCACCAGCACTACCGCTACGAGCTGCTGCGCCGCGACCTTGGCCTGGTGGGGGGAGACAAGCGGCTGTTCGGCCCGCTGGTCAACATCATGCCGTTCGATCATGCCCGCCGGTTTGGCCCCCTCGATGCCCATATCCTCAACATCAGCGCCGGGCCGGTGGAGGATCTCACCATCGAGGTGCAGGTCGGCGTCGATGGCCAGCCCAGACTGGATCTGGACGCCAACCCCGGCTGTTACCGGCAGGGGGATCTGGCAGCCATCGCCGATACCCTGTTTGCCCTGCTGGGGCGCTGGATGGCCGAGCCCGACCAGACCCTGGGGGCGCTCAAGGCCGACTGGCTGGCCGAGCAGCGGCTGGATGCGCTGATCACAGGACTCGCCCACGAAATGATCAAGGTGCGGCCGGTGCTGGATGCGCTCTGCCACTTCGCTGCCCAGACCCCGGACAAGGTTGCGCTGGAGCAGGGAGAGGCCCGCTTCAGCTACGAGGCGCTGCTGGCCAGATCCGAACAGATGGCAGCTGCCCTGCAGGCCGCAGGCGTCGCCCCCGGCGACAAGGTGGGGGTCATGCTGGCCCGCACCCCCCAGGCCATCTTCGCCCAGCTGGCGGTGCTGCTGGCGGGCGCCGTCTACGTGCCGCTCGATCCCGAGCAGCCGCTGGAGCGCCAGGGCCATATTCTGCGGCTGGGGGAGGTCAAGACCCTGATCACCCAGGCGGAGTACCGCCACAAGCTGGCCAGCCTGTTCGAGGGGCGCACCCTGCTGGCGGGGGATCTGGTGAGCATTGATCGGCTCAACCAGCCGGCCGCCGGTCGCGCCGTCGCCTACCTGATGTTCACCTCGGGCTCCACCGGTCTGCCCAAGGGGGTGGCAGTGAGCCACGGGGCGCTGGATCACTTCGCCGCCGCCGCCCGCTACCGTTATCACCTGGATGAAGACGCGCGGATGTTGCAATTCGCCCCCTTCAACTTCGACGCCAGCATCGAGGAGGTGTTCGCCACCCTGAGCGCCGGCGCCACCCTGGTGCTGCGCACCGACGCCCTGCTCGAATCCATGTCCGCCTTTGCGGCCGGGGTGGAGCAGATGGGGATCACCCACCTCGACCTGCCCACCGCGTTCTGGAACGAGTGGGTGGTGGCGCTGACGGCGGGTCAGGCCCACATTCCTGCCAATCTGGCCACCGTCATCATCGGCGGCGAGGCGGTCTACCCCGAGCAGCTGGCCCAGTGGCAGCGTCAGGGCCGCTCCGATGTGCGCCTCTTCAACACCTACGGTCCCACCGAGACCACCGTGGTGGTGACCACCCAGGAGCTGCAGCAGGAAGACCCGAGCCAGGCCCAGTTGCCCATCGGCCTGCCGCTGCCCGGCATGCAGGCGCTCATCCTGGGGGCAGGGGAGCAACCCGCCAGCGAGGGAGAGCTGGTGCTGCTCGGCCCGCAACTGGCCAACGGCTATGTGGGGGGCGTGCAAGGCAGCTTCGATACCTTGCGGGTTGGCGCGGAGCAGATGCCCGTCTATCGCACCGGCGATCGAGTGCGCTTGGTGGCCGGCCGGCTGGTCTACCTCGGTCGGCGCGACAACGAATTCAAGATAAGCGGCTATCGCATCCAGCCCGGCGAGGTGGAGGCCCAACTGCTGGCCCTGCCCGGGGTGAACGAGGCGTGCGTGCAGGGGGTGAACATCGGCAGCGTGCGCCGGCTGGTGGCCTTCGTGGCGGGGCCGGAGCGCGACAGCCGGGTCATCAAGGCGCAGCTGGCCAAGGTGCTGCCTGCCGCCATGATCCCCACCGACTATCGCCACTATGACCAGCTGCCCCGCACCGGCTCCAACAAGCTGGATCGCAAGGCCCTGCTGGCCGCCTATCAGGCGGGCGGCGAGGCTCTGACCCTGGGCAGCGAGACCGAGAACCGGGTCGGCGCCATCTGGCAGCAGATCCTGGGGCTCGCCACCATGGCGCCCGCCGACAACTTCTTCGAACTGGGGGGCCAGTCCCTGCAGACCATCCAGATCGTCAACCGGCTCGGCGCCGAGTTCGGGGTGCAGGTCAAGGTCTCCGATGTGTTCGATCACCCGCGCCTCGATGATTTCTGCCGTTTCCTCGACGGCCTGCTTGCCGAGGACGAAGAGAGCGTGGAGATGGTGTGGTGATGAGCAAGATGACGAAGGATCAGCAAAAAATGGCGTTTGATTTCACTGGCAAGCGGGTCTGGGTGACCGGGGCCGGGCGCGGCATCGGCCGCGAGGTGGCAACGCAGTTCGTGGCGGCCGGCGCCGCCGTGGTGGGGCTGGATCTGGTGTTTCCCGAAGCCGACTACCCCTATGCCACCCGGCTGCTCGATATTGGCGACTCGAAGGCGGTCAATGCCTGCTGCGCAGCGCTGCTGGCAGACGGCGGGCTCGATGTGCTGGTCAACGGGGCCGGGGTGCTGCGCCTCGGCCCCACCGACGCCCTGAGCGATGATGACTGGCACGACTGCATGACGGTCAACGCCAGTGGCGTCTTCTATCTGCTGCGGGCCCTGGTGCCCCA
The DNA here is from genome assembly GCF_054052465.1 of Aeromonas enterica. Lineage (NCBI taxonomy): Bacteria > Pseudomonadati > Pseudomonadota > Gammaproteobacteria > Aeromonadales > Aeromonadaceae > Aeromonas > Aeromonas enterica. Next base: position 83,216 of record NZ_JBSTYL010000010.1, read on the forward strand.
CTTCAAGGGACAGCAGCGCGGTGCCATCGTCACCATCGGCTCCAACGCGGCCCATGTGCCGCGCATGCAGATGGCGGCCTATTGCGCCTCCAAGGCGGCGGTCACCAGCCTGACCCAGACGGTGGGGCTGGAGCTGGCCCCCTTCGGCGTGCGCGCCAACCTGGTGTCGCCGGGCTCGACGGATACCCCCATGCTGCGCGGCATGCTGCCGAACGAGGAGGCCATGGCCCGCACCATTGCCGGGTTGCCGGAGCAGTTCAAGCTCGGCATCCCCCTGCGCAAGGTAGCCACCCCGGCGGAGATCGCCCATACCGTCCTCTTCCTGGCCTCGGATCTGGCCAGCCACATCACGCTGCAGGATCTGGTCGTCGATGGCGGCGCCACCCTGAGTGCCTGAGGCTTGAGAAACAGATGAACAATATGATTTTGCTGTTGAAACGGCTGGACGGTCAGAGAGTCAAGCTCGCCCTGAATGAGAAGGGGCAGGACGGTTTTTCTTCCTATCGCGCCACACCGGCTGTCTGAGGTACAGATGAACAATATGATTTTGCTGTTGAAACAGCTGGAACGGCAGGGCGTCAAGCTGGCGCTGAACGACAAGGGCCAGCTTATCTCCCAGTCGAGCAAGGAGGCGGTGACGCCGGCCATCGGCGCCACCATCAAGGCCCACAAGGATGAGTTGGTGCGCTGCCTGGCGGCCCGCGCCGCCTTCGAGGCACCCATCGCCGCCGAGGGCGCCCGGCAGGGGCCGCTCTCCTCGTCCCAGAGCGGGCTCTGGTTTATCGAGCAGTACGAAGAGGCCTCCCACCTCTACAACATGCCGGTCTACTTCAGGGTGAGCGGCGAGCTGGACACGGCGGCGCTGGAGTTTGCCTTCGATCACCTGTTTGCCCGCCACCCCAGCATGCGCACCCGCTTCATCAAGGACGAGGCGGGCAGGGGGGCGCAGGAGATACTGCCGCACGTGCCCTTCAAGCTGCATATCGAGGACGTGAGCGCAGAGCCCATTGCCGAGCGCGAGGTCTATGTGGCCCGCCGGGTGCGCGAGGAGATAGGGCGCCCCTTCTCCCTGACCCAGGGGGAGCTGAGCCGGGTGCACCTTATCCGGCTTGGCAGCCGCGAGCACGTGCTGCTGATCACCCAGCACCACATCATTTCCGACGGCTGGTCGGTCAAGAACATGTTCGCGGATCTCAAGCGCGCCTTTCTTGCCCATCAGAACCGCGAGCCCCTGCAGGTGAGCGAGCTGCCGCTCACCTACATCGACTATGCCCGCTGGTTCAACTCGGACCGTTTCCTCGATTATCACGCCGAGTTCAAGCCGTTCTGGGTCGACCGGCTCGGTGGCAGCCCCGAGGTGCACGGCCTGCCGCTCGACAAGCCGCGCCCGGCCCATCAGGACAGCGGCGGCGAGCTGGTCTTCTCCACCATTGACAACGATCTGTGGGAAAGCTTCAAGCGCCTCTGTCAGCGCCACAGCACCTCCAACTTCATCGGTCTGCACGCCCTGTTTGCCCTGCTGATGGTGCGCCAGAGCGGCGAGAAGGAGGTGGTGATCGGCACCCCGCTCGCCTATCGCGAGCGCCACGAGATCGAGTCGCTGGTGGGCTTTTTCGTCAATACGCTGGTGCTGCGCACTCAACTCAGCGGCAAGCCCAGCTTTGTCGACTATCTGCAGCAGTGCCGGGAGGAGGATCTGGCGGCCTTCGATCACCAGCTCTACCGTTTCGAGGCGCTGGCCGAGGCCATCGGCGCCGATCGCACCACCGCCATCAACCCCATCTTCCAGATCATGCTGGTCTATCAGGCCAAGGTGGACTTCAACGATCTCATCCCCGGCTGCCAGCTGGTGGAGGAGACCTCGCCTGTGCTGCCGGCCAAGACCGACATCTCGGTCAAAGTGACCGAGCTGATGGACTCCGTCCGGGTAGACTGGCTGTTCGCCACCGCCCTGTTCGAGCGAGAGACCATCCAGGCCTACGCAGATCGCCTGCTGCACCTGATGCGCGCTGTGGTGGCGGCCCCCGAGACCGACATCTGGCAGTTGCCGCTGGAGGCGGGCACCGACCAGGCCGCCCTGGCCGCACAGCTTGCCGACCTGCCGAGAGACTACCCGAGCCGTGACACCCTGCTCTGTCATATCGAGCGGCGGGCCACGCAGTTGCCGGACGCGCTGGCGGTCAGCGACGGTGCGCAATCGTTGACCTATGGCGAGCTGGAGGTGCGTGCCAACCGGCTGGCCCACTGGCTGCTGGCTCAGGGCGTCACCCCGGGCGCCGCCATCGGCATCCAGGCCAGACGCGATGTCGCCTTCGTGGTTGCCCTGCTCGCCTGCTGGAAGGCGGGGGCGGCCTATGTGCCCCTCGACCCTGCCTATCCCGCCGAGCGGCTGGCCCATATCCTGAGCGACGCCAGTATTGCGCTGGTGCTCGGGGGAGAGCCGGATGCTCGGCTTGCCGAGGCCATCAAGGGCACAGATGCCGGTTACCACAACCTGCACCAGCTGGCGCTGGACAAGATGCCAACCAGCACGCCCGCACTGCCCCGGGACGCCGCCATGCTGGCCCAGATCATCTACACCTCCGGCAGCACCGGCCTGCCCAAGGGAGTCATGGTGGAGCAGGGTAGCCTGGTCAACCTGATGGCGGATCACGGTGAGCGCATCGCCCTTGGGAAGGGGGGGGCCATGTTCAACTGCATGTCCCTCTCGTTTGATGCGGGCAACATGACCGCCTTGCTGCCCCTGTACTGCGGCGCGGCCCTGCACTTCGGCGAGCCGGGTGAAGGGGTGATCGGTGCCGCGATCGATTGTGGTGCCAGCCATATGATTTTGCCCACGGCGCTGTTGGCAAACCTGTTGCCACCGACGGATCTCGGCTCCCTCAAGGCCATCGGTTTTGGCGGCGAGGCGTGCCCGAGCAGCCTGGTGGAGCGTTGGGGAGAGCGGGTGGCCCTCTTCAACATGTACGGCCCGACCGAGTGTACCGTCACCGCGCTCTGCGCGCGGCTCACCCCGGGGGCGCCCATCACCATAGGTCGCCCCGTCAACCACCTGAAGGCGCTGATCCTGGACGAGGCGGGCAACCTCTGCCCGGTGGGGGTCCCCGGCGAGCTCTGCCTGGCAGGGCTGGGGCTGGCCCGCGGCTACCTCAATCTGCCGGCGCGCACCCAGGAGGCCTTTATCGAGCTGGCGCTGGCGGATCGACCCCATCGCCTCTATCGCACCGGCGATCGGGCCCTGCTGCGCCGCGATGGCAACATCCAGTATCTGGGCCGGATAGACGAGCAGATCAAGCTGCGCGGCTATCGCATCGAGCCGGGGGAGATAGAGACCCGGCTTGCCGAATTGTGCCCGGTCATCCGCCAAATCAAGGTGGTGGTGCAGGAGGGGCGCCTGCTGGCGTATGCCTGTTTGCAGGCCGGGGCAAGGGAGCCCGACGGCGACGCCCTGCTGCAGCGAGCCGGCGAGTGCCTGCCCGAATACATGGTGCCGGCGCGCCTCTGCTGGCTGCCCGAGATGCCGCTCACTCCCAACGGCAAGCTGGACTTGCGCCGCCTGCCCGCCATCGTCTGGCAGCAGAGCAAGGGCGAGCCGCAAAACGAACTGGAGCAGACCGTGCTGGCCATCTGGCAAGGGGTGCTCAAGCAACCGCTCGGGGTGGAGGATGACTTCTTCCGTCTGGGCGGTGACTCCATCCTCAGCATCCAGCTCACCACCCGGTTGCGGGATGCGGGGTTGCACTGCAGCGTCAAGGATGTGTTCGAGGCCAAGACGGTGCGCCGCCTCTGCCGCCAGCTCGGCCAGCAGCAAGCCGTCAGCCACAGGAGCGAGCAGGGCAGCCTGACCGGTGAGTTCCCGCTCCATCCCATCCAGCACTGGTTCTTCGAGCAGGGCTTTGCCAAGTCCGGTCACTGGAACCAGGGGGTGATCCTGCGCCTGCCGGCAGGGGTGGACGATGAGGCCCTGCGTGGCTGGCTGGATACCCTGCGCCAGCATCACGACGCCCTGCGCCTGGCGGTGACTCCGGCCGGTCAGCGCTACCTGGCCGAACTGCCATTGCCGCCGCTGCCGACCCTGGATGCCGGCAGCCTCGATGAGGCCGAGCTGCAGGCCCGCCTGACCGAGCTGCAGGGGGATCTCGATCCCGCCAGCGGCCATACCCTGGCCTGGGCCCGTCTGCACAATCTCTCCCTGGAGGGTGAGCGCGAGACGGTGGAGGGGCTCTTCCTTGCCTTCCATCACCTGGTCATCGATGCGGTCTCCTGGCGTATTCTGGCCGAGGATCTGGCACGGGTGAGCAGGGGCGACCCGCTGCCCGCCAAGGGCAGCAGCTATCGCCAGTGGGGCGAGGGGCTCGCGGCCTACGCCAAACGGGAAGAGGAGCAGCTTGGCTTTTGGCTGGCTCAGGGGGAGGGCAGCCAGGGTCACCTGCTGGAAGCGGCGCGCGCCGAAGATGGCCGCGCCCCCGCCAGCCTGCTGCAACTGAGTCAGGAGACCACGGCTCGTCTTATCGACACCGCCAATCAGGCCTTCTTCACCCGGGTGCCCGATCTGCTGCTGGCCGCCCTGACTCGCACCTTGAGCGAGCTGGGTTATGGTGCCCGCCACTGCGTGATGCTGGAAGGGCACGGCCGCGAGGCCATCGATGCTGAACTGGACGTGAGCCGTACCCTGGGCTGGTTCACCAGCACCTATCCGCTGGCGCTGGCGGATGCCGGGGCGTGGGATGCGCTGGTCTGCGCCACCAAGGAGCAGCTGCGCGCCGTGCCGGACAAGGGGGTGGGCTTCAACGCCCTGCGGCTGCACCACCCTCGTGGCTGGGTACTGCCCGAAGCCCTGATCGTCTTCAACTACCTGGGGGTCAGCCATCAGGGCGAGGCTGCTCAGCCCTGGCAGCCCCTGCCGTTGGCGCCGGGGGCACCCACGTCCCCTGACAACCTGCCGAGGGAGCTGGTCAGTCTGCACGGGGGCGTGTTTGATGGCCGCCTCACCCTGCGCCAGGTCGGCGCCCTCAACCAGCAAGGGAGCGACGCCCTGATGGCACGGCTGGCGGACAACCTGACGGCGCTGGTGGAACACTGCTGCAACCTGAAGGCCCCCCGCCACACCCCGAGCGACTTCCCGGGGCTTGGCCTCTCGCAAGCCGCGCTCGATCGGGTGCTGAGCGGGCGCGAGGTGGAGACTCTGCTGCCCATGACTTCCTTGCAGCAGAGCATGTTCCATCACAGGGCGTTGCTGCCCCGAGATCACGCCTATCACCTGCAGACCGAGTTTGACTATCATCAGCCGCTGGACGTGGCGGTCTACCGTCAGGCCTGGCAGGGGCAGATAGCCCTTTGGCCGGCCCTTCGCAGCGAACTGGTGCTGGCGGACGGGGTCGCGCTGCAGCGCATCCTCAAGCGTGCCGAGTTGCCATTCCACTATGAGGACTTGTCTGAAGTGGGAAATGCAGAGGCACGGGTCCAGGCCTATCGCGAGCAGGATCTGGCCCGCCCGATCCCGCTCGAGCAGGCGCCCCTGCTGCGCCTTGCCTGCTTCAAACTGGCCCCCGATCACCACAAGGTGATCTTCAGCGCCCATCACGGCGTGCTGGATGGCTGGAGTGGCCCCGTGTTGCTGGGGTCCTTGCATCGCGGCTATCAGGCGCTGATGAACGGCCTGTTGCCCCAGCGCGATCCGGATACCGCCTGGCTCGAATTTGGCCGCCATATCGCGATCCAAACCCGCAGCGCCGACGCCTACTGGCAGGGGCGCGGCGAGCTCTTGGCAACGCCTAACGATCTCGCCTGCCTGTTCGGGGTGACGTTGGACGCGTGCTCAAGCGGGCGCCATACCCAGCAGCGACCGGCGGTGTGCGCCACGGTGTTGACGGCCGAGGTGGCGACCTTGCTCGCGCGCCGTGCCCGTGACCTTGGCGTGACTGCGGGCCTGTTGGCCCAATATGCCTGGCACCGTCTGCTGGCACGCCGCTGTAGCGATGCCGTCACCCTGGTGGGCAACGTGACCCCGGGCCGGGATTACCCCATTGAGGGGATCACCGCGAGCGTCGGGCTCTACATCAACAGCCTGCCGTTGGCGTTGGAGTGGCGCACTGAGGCGACCCTGGCCGAGCATATCGCCCGGTTGCAGGCCGACCTGATGGCGCTCAATGAGCACGGCACCCAATCGCTGGCGGCACTGACCAAAGGCCGGGCGCGTCTGTTCCAGAGCCTGTTCGTGTTCGAGAACTACCCCATGCCGGCGGCCCCTGCCGCCCCCGAACCCCACCAGCTGGTGCCAAAGTTTGGCACCGTGGTGGAGAAGGTGGAACTGCCGCTTTCCTTGGTGGTCAGCAGCCGGGGCGAGACGCTCCAGCTGCGCCTCGAGTTCGACGGCGAGCAGATCCCCGAGGTCCAGGCCGAGGCGGTGCTGGCTGCCTGGCTGGCCGAGCTTGGCTGGCTGGCGCAAGCGGATCTGAACCAGCCGGCCAGAGTGGCGGCGACTGCGCTGGCCCCGGCACAAGCGGTAGTCACACCAGCGACTGTCACACAAGTGGCCGCCACCAAGGCTGAGCCCGGCCTGGCTCAGCCCCCGGCCGAGGCCCGCGCGCTGGTGGCGCTGTGGGAGCGCCAGTGCGGCGTGCCCGGCATCTGGCAGCAGACCCTGTGTGAACTCGGGGTGGATTCGGTGCAGCAGCTCGCCCTGCTGGCGACCCTCAACGAGGCGTTTGGCCAGGATCGGGCGCCGCTTACCCTGCAGACGCTCAAGACCCATCCATCCCCCAGCCGGCTCTATCGGCACTGGCTGGTGCGCCAAACGGAGGCCGCGCTATGACAGTGACCATCAAGCATGAGGCTCCGCTCATGCAAACCCGGCCTGCCCCCCGTGAGGGGGCGGCCAACCTGGGCGCGCGGCTGGCGGCATGTCTGGCCGCCACCCCGCTGGCCCCTGCCATCGGTGTGGGCATGGCAGAGAGCCGTGACGGTGCAACCGCAGGGCAGTGGCTCAGCTACGGCGCGCTCAATGATCGGGTGGCCCAGATTGCCGCCCGCCTGAAGGGGCTGGCGGTGGGGGAGCGGGTCGGCCTCTATCTCTCCCGCAGCCCCGATCTGGTGGCCAGCCTGCTGGCCTGCCTGCGCCTCGGCCTCACCTTAGTGCCCCTTGAGCCGGATTTTCCGGTGGAGCGGCTGCAGGGGATCGCCCGTCAGGCGCGCCTGTCGGCAGTGATCTGCGACGGCGACAGGCCGGTGCCCGCCTTCGGTTGTCCGCTGCGCACCCTCGACGGGCCCGCAGCGGCAGGGCCTGTTTCCTGGCCCCAGGTGGATGACGCCCTGGCCGCCTACATGATGTTCACCTCGGGATCCACCGGTGAGCCCAAGGGGGTGGTCATCAGCCGGCGGGCCTTGCTCTGCTTCCTCGACGGGATCCGCGAGCGGCTCGGGCTATCACCTAACTGCCACTGGCTCTTCATCACCACCCCGGCCTTCGACATCTCCCTGCTGGAGATGCTGGGGCCGCTCTGGGGCGGTGGCCGGCTGACGGTGGCCGGTGGCGAGCACAACAAGGATCCGTTGGGAATGATGGCGCTGCTCGAGGCGGATCCTTCCATCAACTGGCTGCAGGCCACCCCGGCCTGCTGGCGCATGCTGCTCAAGGCGGGCTGGCAGGGACGAAATACCCTCACCGCCCTGTGCGGCGGTGAGGCGCTGGACTCAGGTCTGGCCGAGCAGCTCTGTGCCCGTACCCGGCGGCTGTGGAACTGCTACGGGCCGACCGAGGCCACCGTCTGGTCGCTGGTGAGCGAGGTGTGCTGGCCACCGGCGAAGGGGCAGATCACCATTAGCCACAGCCTGCCCGGCTATCGCCACTGGGTGCTGGACGAGGCGGGGTTGCCGGTATCAGAGGGGGAGTGCGGGGAGCTTTGCATCGAGAGCCCGGCCCTGTGCGAGGGCTACTGGCGCAAGCCGGCCTTGACCAGCGCCGCCTTCCTGCGCCTTGCCACCCATCGCCTCTATCGCACCGGCGATCGGGTACGGCGGCTGGGGGCGGACAGCTTCCTCTATCTGGGACGGCGCGACGATCAGGTCAAGCTGCGCGGTTTTCGCATCGAGTTGGGGGAGGTGGAGGCGGGCCTTCGCCGCCAACCCGGGGTGCAGGAGGCTGCGGTGCGTCTGGTGGGCGAGGGGGACGAGGCCATGCTGGTGGGCTACGTGGAGGCGAAAAGCGGAGTGACCCTCAACCGGCTTGCCCTGCGCAAGGGGCTGCAGGCGACGCTGCCGCACTACATGGTGCCGGCACGGCTCATCCTGCTGGATGCCCTGCCCAAGACCGGCAGCGGCAAGCTGGACAGAAAGGCGCTGCCGTTACCCGAGTAAGCTCTCTGTCCGAGTGCCTTGATAAACAAAGAAGCCCGCATCATGCGGGCTTCTTTATTTGCCATATGAGCGCGGGCTTATTGGGTGATGGGGGCCGCGTCCGGTTTGGCGAGCAGCTGCTCGACGTCGTCGATCACCTTGAGCGCCGCCTGGGGGCCGCCGGTGGAGGTCCACAGGGAGCCGTCCACGGCGCCAAAGCGCTTGCCCTTGATGGCGTTCAGTTGCTGGAAGGCCGGGGTCTGCTCGGCCTGCTTCATGGCATCCACCGCATCGCCGCTCGCGCTCAGGGTACCTATCACCAGCCAGTCACCGTCCAGCAGGTTGAGGGATTCGAGGCTCAGGGCCGGGGAGTGGGGGGTCTTGTCGCCGATCTGGTGGGTCGGACGGGCCAGCCCCATCTCTTCCACCACGCTGCTGGCGAAGGTGCCGCCGTGCATGTAGCTCGGGCCCTTCGGGTTCCAGCGCACTATGCTCAGGCGCTCGCCCTGATGCATGGCAAGCTTGCTGCGGGCTTCTTGCAGGCGGGCGTCATACTGGGCGAGGAAGGTCTTGGCTTCGGCATCCCGGTTCAGCACGTGGGCGCTGCGATTGAAGATCTCCTTCCAGGAATCACCCCAGTTGCCGGTGACCACTGTGGGGGCTATCTCTTGCAGCAGGGTCAGCAGTTCGGGTTTGGTCTGGCCGGTCAGGATGAGATCCGGCTCCAGATCGATCAGCCGCTCCAGATTGGGGTTGTCCAGATCGCCGACCACGGCGATATCCTTGCCGGCCTTGGTCAGCAGGTAACGGGGTAATGTGCCCTGACCGCGACCGTTGACGGTGCCGACCGGCTGCAACCCCAGGGTCAGGGCAGTATCCAGATCGATTTCGCTCAGCACCACCACCCGCTTGGGCTGGGCGGGCACGAGCAGGGTCTTGCCATCGGCATCGGTCACCTGACGGGTCTCGGTGCCGGCCTGGGCCTGAAAACCGACCAGGCTGGCCAGCATCAGCACGGCGGCCAGGGGGGAGGAGATCTTCATCGTTACATCCTTCTTGGTGAAATCAGCGAAAAACCGGGCCCCAAACGGGCGGACTTATACTATCACAAATTCAAATGATAAGAATTGTCATTTGCGTTTGTGGTGCTGGGAGGGAGTGATTTGCTACCATGGCCGCTCTCGAACCAAGGGCTTTTTCGATGCCAATCGCTCCCCTGGCTGCCGGATCCCGAGGCAGCTTTATCCTGCAGGCCGACTGCCTGCCGCTGCCCGGTTTCGCGCCGCTGTCGCTGCAGCAGGTCTGCTTCGATCCCGCCGCTTTCACTCCGGCTTGCTATGAGCAAGCCCGGATCCTGCTGCCCGCCAGCTTGCAGCGTGCGGCCCCCAAGCGGTTGGGGGAGTTTCTGGCCGGCCGGCTGGCGGCGCGCCGGGCCTTGCACCCCTTTGGTCTGGGCCAGCAGCAGGTGAGCATAGGGGCGGCTCGCGAACCCTGCTGGCCTGCGGGGTTTGAGGGCAGCATCAGCCACAGCCTGTTGCAGGGGCGCGGCATGGCGCTGTGTGCGGTACGCCCCGGTCGGGCGGGGATGGGGCTGGATCTGGAGGGCTGGCTGGCAGAGGGGCAGGCGAGCGAGCTCTGGCCCGGCATTGCCAGTGGGGAGGAGTGGGCCCGGCTGGCGGCCGCTGCCCGCGCCGTTGGCCTGAGCAGGAGTGAGGCGCTCACCTTGATCTTTTCGGCCAAGGAGAGCCTGTTCAAGGCGCTCTATCCCAGGGTGGGGCGCTATTTTGACTTTCTCGATGCCCGCTGGCTGACCATGACGGAGCAGACCCTCACCCTCGAACTGGTGGGCGGGTTGACCCCGGATCTGCCCGCCGGTTGGCGCTGCACTGTGTACTGGCAGCCAATGTACTGGCAGGCACTGCATTGGCAAACAAGGCACTGGCAAACACTGCCGGGCGGGGTACTTACCAGCCTGCTGCTGTGAGTGGCGGTGCGCCGAGCTGCAAACATAAAAAACCGCCTCTCGGCGGCTTTTTGATGGGGCTCAGGCCGGCTGGCGCATGGCAAAGGCGTGCGGCCTGCGGCGCGGCACTATGATGGGGGCGCCGTCGCCGGGGGCGTGCAGTATGTCCACGTCGGTCTGGTAGAGGCGGTCGATGAGGGACTTGGTCACTACCTCGCGGGCTGGCCCCATGGCCTGGATGCCGCCATCTCCCAGTGCGATCAGCTCGTCGCAGTAGCGGGCGGCGGTGGCGAGATCGTGGATGACGATGAGCACCGTCTTGCCCTCGGCGGTGATCTGGTGGATGGCCTCCATCACCTCGGTCTGGTGACCGATGTCGAGGGCGCTGGTGGGCTCATCGAGCAATATGATGTCTGCGTCCTGGGCCAGCACCATGGCCAGCCACACCCGCTGGGCCTGGCCACCGGACAGCGAATTGGCGCTCTGCGCCAAGATGTCGCCAAGCTGCATCCGCTCGCAGGCCCAGCGCACCATGCGGGCATCCTCTTCACTCCATTGATTGAACCAGCCCTGATGGGGATGGCGGCCGTACTGCACCAGCTGTTCGACCTGAATGCCGGCGGGCACTAGGGGGCGCTGGGGCAGGTAGGCGAGCTCCCGGGCCAGCGCTTTCATGCCGTAACTCTCCAGCGGTTTGCCCTTGAGCAATATCTCACCGGATTGGGGCTGCTCCTGGCCAGCCAGCAGCTTTAGCAGGGTGGATTTGCCACCGCCATTGGGGCCGACTATGCCGACCAGCTTGCCCTTGGGAATGGTAAAGGAGATGTCGTTGAAGACGGGCTTTTGCTGATAGCCGAAGTGGAGGCGATTTAGGGTGAGGGTCATCAGTCGGTTCTCTGTCTGTCTTTGATCAGAATAAACAGCAGCAGTATGCCGCCAAGAATACGGGTCATGATGCCGGTGGCGACCTCATGGGGGCTGGCCAGCACCCGCACCAGGGTGTCGCTCGCCAGCAGCAGCAGGGCGCCGCATAGGGCGGCAATCCACAGCGGCACTATGCGATCCCGGCTCATCCAGGAGGCGAGTATGGGGGCGGCCATGGCGATGAACACCACAGGACCGCCGATGGCGGTGCCAAGGGCCGCCACGACGATGGCCTGGGCCAGCACGCCGAGCTGCACCCGGTTGACGTTCACCCCCAGGCTCTGTGCTGTGACAGGGCCCAGACGCAGCACGCCCAGGGCGCGGGAGAGATAAATGATCCAGGGGCAGACCAGCAGGATCAGGATCCCCACCGGCACGACTGTGCCGTAGCCCTGACCGACGAAGTTGCCCATGTTCCACAGGTAGAGGCTGGTGAGGTGCACCAGCGACTGGGTGGACATGACGAACTGGCCGATGGCGTTCATCAGCTCGGAGACGCCGATGCCGATCACCACGAACAGATACCCCTGCTCCCCCGGCTTGTTGCACAGGGCGTAGAGCACGGCGGCGGCAAACAGGGCGCCGAGCGGCGCGGCCCACCAGGGCCAGCTGCCCAGGGTGAGGTAGAGGGAGAAGGCGATGATGGCAAGCGATGCCCCCTCGTTGACCCCTATCATGTCCGGGGTGGCGAGGCGGTTGCGAATGAGGGTCTGCACCAGACAGCCGGAGAGGCCCATGGCGGCGCCCGCCACCAAGACGGCGACGATGCGCGGCAGCCGGATCTTGAAGACAGTCACCTCATCGAGCCGGCTCCCCTCACCAAGCAGGGTCTGCACCACCCCCAGCATGGTGAGCTTGCTTGAACCCAGGGTCAGCGCCAGCAGGGAGAGCAGCACCAGGGCCACCAGGAGCCCCAGCGTGATAAGCCAGGCACGGCGGTGCAGCAGCAGGGTGCGGTCACCCAGTCGCAGGCAGAGGGTGCCGGAGGGGAGGGAAGCGTTCAGCGGTGTATTCATTGGATTGTTCATGAGGCAGGGCGACCTTATTTGACGGCCAGCAGGGAGCGGAAGCCGCCGCTGCGCACCACCATGATGAGCACGGGGGCACCGATCAGCGCCAGGATCACCCCGTTGGGCAGCTCGAACGGCTGGATCAGCCAGCGGGCCAGGATGTCGGCGCCGAGCAGGAACAGCACGCCAAACAGGGCGGAGAAACGCACCTGGATGGCGAGGCGCACCGGCTCCACCAGGCGGGCGCAGTAGGCGGCCAGGAAACCGACGAAGCCGATGGGGCCGGCGATGGCGATGGCGCAGGCGGTGAACAGGGTGGCGGCCAGCAGCACGCCGATCCGCACCCGGGTCGGCCGTATGCCGAGGGCCTGGGCCTGGTTGTCCCCCATCTGCATCAGGGTGAGCTGGCGGCACAGGGCCAGTGTCAGCAGCAGACCGGCCAGAGCGAAGGGCACCACGGTGAGCACGGCGTCGAGATCCGAGGCCGCCAGCGACCCCAGGTTCCAGAAGCGGAACTGCTCCAGCACCACCTTGTTGGAGAGCAGCAGGAAGTTGGAGAGGCCGCCGAAGGTGGCGGAGAGGGCGACCCCCACCAGGATGAGCTTGAGCGGATTGGAGCGACCCACCATGAGGCCGAGACCCAGTACGATGAGGTTGCCAAGCAGGGCACCCATGCCGGACCAGAGCAGGTAACCGTAGGCCGATTCGACGCCGAAATAGGTCAGCCCTATCACCAGGGCGAACACGGCGCCGGCGTTGACGCCGAGCAGGCCGGGCTCGGCCAGCGGATTGCGGGTGGCGCTTTGCAACATGGAGGCCGCCAGCGCGAGACAGACGCCCACCACCAGGGCACACAGGGTGCGGGGCAGACGCAGGGTATAAATGATCATGGCGAGTTTTTCGTCGGCCATGAGGGCGGGATCGCCCAGCAGAAATCCGGCGACCTCACGGCCACCATAGACACCGGCACCGGTGGCCAGTGACAGACAGATCAGCAGGAACAGGAGAACAACTCCCAGCCAGAACAGCGGTGTTTGGTGTCTGAGCACCCGGCTACTCCTTATTGTCGAGCGATAAAAACGGAAAAAGGGAGCCCTGGACAGGGCTCCCGAACGGGGGATTACAGCTTGTAATCCACGCCGGCGTAGACGGTGCGACCTTCTAGGATGAAGTCGGCGTCGGTGGCGACCTGGTCACGCTCTGTATTGGTCAGATTGGTGATGCCGAGTTTGAAATCGAGCGCCGGGGTCACCTTCCACTTGGTGTTGACGTCCAGGGTCTGGTAGTGCTCGGACTTCAACGCCTGGGAGTTGTGCATCGGCACCTTGATGAACTGGCTGCCCACGTATTGCCAGGCCAGGTTGGTGCTGACGATCTCGGTGGCTTGCCAATCCAGGCTGAGGTTGCCTGTGTGATCCGGGGTCTTGGCCAGATCCTCGCCCGTGCTCTTGTCTTCGGAATCCAGCAGGCTCCAGTTACCGGTCAACTTGACATTGTCCAGTACGTCGACCCAGCCGGTCAGCTCCAGCCCTTTCACCCGCGCCTTCTTGACGTTGAGGTAGGTCATGACGCTCGGACGGTAGCCCGGGCCCCACTGATCGCTCTGGATCAGATCCTCGATGTCGTTGTGGAAGCCGGTCACACCTGCGCCGAAGCGAGCGCTCTCGTAGGCGGTGCCCAGCTCATAGCTGACGGCGGTTTCCGGTTTCAGGTTCGGGTTGCCGACCACCTTGCAGGCGCCACGGCAGGCGGTGGTGGCGAAGCCTTCGCTGGACTGGGCCAGGGTCGGTGCCTTGAACGCCTTGCCGGCGCCACCCTTGATCACCCACTCGTCGGTCAGTTTGTAGAGCGCATAGGCGCGCGGGCTGAACTCGTTGCCATAAGTTTCGTGGTGGTCGAGTCGGCCGGAGAGGGTCAGTGCCAGATCCCCCAGGCTGAACTCGTCCTGCAGATAGAGGGCGCTCTGGCTCGCATCCACGCTGCCGTTGGTGATGCTGCGGCTGTGCTCCAGCTCGGTCTTGCGCAACTCGGCACCCGAGGTCAGCAGGTGATCCCCCAGATAGCCGCTCAGCTGGCCATCGACCGTGTTGTTGGTCTGGGTGACATCGGCGGCGCCGCCATTGAGCTGGGAGTCATCCATCAGATCCGTCTGCTCGAAGTAGTAGCGGGCGCGGCTGTCGAAGTGCTCCCAACGGCCGTTGTGGGTGACTCCCAGGCTCAGGCGATCGAGCTTTTGCACGTTGTGCGGAGTGGCCGGTGCGGTCGGGGCACGGGGCACGTTGTTGAAGTAGCTGTCCATGTCGTTCTGGTTGTAGCCCAGATCGAAATCGATATCCTGGTTGTCACTGACCAGCCACTTCAGGCTGGAGAGCATGTTGACCACTTCCCGTTTTTCCAGCGCATCGGCATCCGGGTTGTTGGACTGATCGCTGTGCCAGCGGTCACGCTGATAACCTTCGACCACTACGCTGCCGAGCAGCTTGTTGTCGATGAGGGCACCGGAGACAAAGGCGCTGCCCTGATTGGCATCGCCACCGTCGCCCTTGGTGGGCATGGTGTGGGTGTAACCGACGGCTGCTTCCGTCTTCTCCTTGGCCTGGCGCAGGATCACGTTGACCACGCCGCCGAGGGCGTCGGCACCGTACAGGGAGGAGACGGGGCCACGGATCACTTCGATGCGCTCTATGGCCGCCATGGGGATGGAGCTCAAGTCGAAGTCATTGCCAAACGAGCTGCCCAGGGTCTCGCGGGCATTGACCCGTTTGCCGTTGATCAGCAGCAGGGTGTAGTCGCCGCCCATGCCACGGATCTTGATCTCGCTGCGACCTGTGGGGTTGGTGCCTATGATGTTGACGCCGGGCACATGCTTGAGGGCATCGCCTATGTTGTTGGCGTTCATCTTGTCCAGATCGGCGCGGGTCACCACAGAGACGCTGGCCGGGGCGGAGAGCTCAGTGTGCTGGGTCTGGGTGGCGGTGACCACCATGGTCTCGTTGGCTTTGGGCAACTCAGCCTGGGCCAGGCCCGGCAGGGCAAACAGGCCGAGGGAGAGCAAAATCGGGTTCAAGCGAAATACGCCAGGCTGCAACTGCATAGTCAAAACTCCATGAATAAAACAGAGGTTATGGGGTCCGGCTCTGGGGCCGGTAGCTCACTGACTTCCTTGTCTGGCGGCGCCAGACTCGGGGTTATTGTTATTCCTTGTCTGCGCCAGCCCCTTGAGCAGGAGCCAGACACCGCCGCAGGCCAGCAGGCCACAGCCAATATTGATCCAGGCGAGCCCCGCAAAGCCGTGCAGGGCGCCAGTGTCATCCGAGAAGAGATACTTGGCCGAGAGCAGGCTGCCGAGACCCGCCGCCACATTGGTCACCGTGCCCTGAAAAGACATGAAGGCGGCGCGCTGATGGGGGGCCGGAATAGCCGCCGTGATGGCAAGCGTGGTACTGGCGCGGGCCGAGCTCAGCGCCATGAAAAGGGTAAACAGCAGGTAGACGGGCACACCGACCGGAGCCGCGAAGCCGAGCAGGGTGATCAGGGCCAGCAACAAGCTGGTGATCAGGATGGCGGCCAGCGCCCGGCCCTGATCGATCCAGCTGCCGCACAGCCGCATGGTCGCCATGCTGGCGAGACCGCCACACAGATAGAGGGCGGCGATCTGCTCGCGCGGGAAATCTAGGTTGAACTGGAAGTAGTTGGCAAAGTGCGGGATCAGCAGGAAGTGACCGAACATCTGCAAACAGAGAATGAGCAGGGCGCCCTGGCAGAGCGGCGATCCCAGCAGCTGGCGCAAGCCGCTGCCGTGAGGGGCCCGGCTGACCGGCAGGGAGGGCAGCAGGATGGCGCAGAGCAGGGCCAGCAGCAGGCCGCCAGCGCCAAACAGCAGGAAGGGGCTCTGCCAGTCGAGCCACTGGGCCAGTACCAGGGCGATGGGCACCACCAAAATGGCGGCCAGCGAGAAGGCCATGCCCACGTAGGCGAGGCGGCGGCCCCGTTCGGCCGGGGGAACCAGGTCCAGCACGGCGGCCATCAGGATGGCGGAGAGGGGGCCAGCCACGCAGCCCGACAGAATGAACAGCATCAGCAGTTGCTGGCTGTTTTGCACCAGGGCGCAGGCCATCAGCAGCAGAAAACGCAGGGTGAGCAGCACCAGCAGGGCGGGTTTGCGGTTGACACGATCGAGCCAGGGAGCGGCGATGAGGCCCATCAGGGCCGAGCCCAGAGTGGCACCACCGCTGAAATAACCCGTCTGTTCCGGTTGCATGCCGAGGCTGATGACCAGATCCGGCCCGAGCGGCATCACCATCATCATGCTGCCCATGGAGAGCATGTTGATCAGCATCGCCAGATGGATGATGGCAGGGGTGGTGGTGGCGGTAACAGGCTTCATCAGCGGCTGGCTCGAAAAAATGAGTCCGAATTGTATCCGAGCGATTTTTCCGTGACAACAAATGGTAATCATTTTTATTTGTATTATTTGATCTATCTCCGTCCTTTCGGCTCGCAGGCCGTCAAGGGGGGCGCTCCGGCCCATGCCGCCATTGCCCCTGGGGTGCAAAGTCATTGAAAAGCAAGGCAGATGGATCATGATGGTGATAGCCAGACTGGCAGAGACGGTGATCCGGGCTCCCGGACAGGAGATAGAGAGATGAGAAGGTGGCGTTGGAGCGGGATCTTGTGGCTGTGCGGGCTCTGGTGCCTGCCGCTGCGGGCCGAGGTCAAGGTGATCCCGGTATTCGAGGCCCAGGCGGCGGTGCAGACCCTCAAGGAGATCTACCCGGAGCTTGGGGTGAGTGCCATGGGCAATCAACTGGTGTTGAGCGGCAGTGCGGCCCAGCTGCAAGAGGCCGAAGCGACCCTGGCCAAACTCAACCAGCCACCCCAGAGTCTGCTTATCGAATGGCGGGTGGATGGCGCCTCAAGCGGTCAGCAGATAGAAGCGGGTATCGGTGGTGATGCGGCCAAACGGCAATGGCTGCTGGAGGGCAATGCCCGGCAATACCAGCGCAGCCAGAACGACAGCTGGCAGGTGCGCGGCCTGTCGGGGCGGCCCGTGTTGCTGCAGATGGGCTCCTACCAGCCGGTCACCTTCTATCAGTGGCGCGGTGGCCAGGTGGTGGGGCTGATGCCGCTCATCAACGGTCTCTACGCCACCGCCACCCTGATAGGGGACAGGGTGCAGATAGCGCTCAGCAGCGAACAGGCCAGGCTGGAGCAGGGCACCATCAGCACGGGGCAGAACGCCACCGAGGTGAGCGGTACCCCGGGTCAGTGGCTGACGGTGGGGGAGTTATCCACCAGCTCGGCCCAGCAAGGAAACAGTCTTGGCACTCAGTTGCAGGGGGGGGGGCGCGGCAGCCAGAGCGATCGCC
This sequence comes from Aeromonas enterica, assembly GCF_054052465.1. Classification (NCBI taxonomy): domain Bacteria; kingdom Pseudomonadati; phylum Pseudomonadota; class Gammaproteobacteria; order Aeromonadales; family Aeromonadaceae; genus Aeromonas; species Aeromonas enterica. The sequence continues at coordinate 100,816 of NZ_JBSTYL010000010.1, forward strand.
AGACCCTGCAGATCCGGGTCACTCGTCAATGAGTGACCCTGCATGCTCAGTGAGGTTGATCGGCGGCGTATTCGCGGATCTGGCGGCTGCGCAGCAGATACCAGAGTGCCCAGAGGCTGCCGATCAGCACCAGGGCGGTGGGCCAGCTGAACGACCATTTCTGCAGGTTGAGGCTGTGCAGCTGCATCACCAGGCCGCTGACGGTGGAGCAGAGCAAGAGGCCGCGGCTGTGGCGCCTGAGCCGGGCGCGCACGCTGTTGGTCTGCTGATAGGTGCCGCCAAAGGCGAGCAGTGCCAGCATGGCGGGCACGTCGGTCAGCAGGCTGATGTAGAGGCTGATCTTGTCTGGATAGAAGAGGGTCAGGATCTCGCTGCCGCTCTCGCGGGTGACACCGGCCATCAGAAACAGCCAGACCGAGCGGGTCAGCAAGAGGGCGATGGGCCAAAACCAGAGGGGAGGGCGCAACTGGCCGTGATCGTCATATCTGTGTTCGGGGTAGAGGGTCATGGTCGCCCGTTGCTTGGGTTGTGCAAGTGATGAAGAGGATATGGGGTAGGGGGGCGCCCTTTGCAAGGCGTGTCGGGTGACACGAATTAATCGGGGGGCCAGTGCCCCCCAATCCATCGTCTTTTTTTATCGCACTTTTTATCGCACTTTCTGGCGGCGTTTACAGCCAGCCTTTGCGCTTGAAGAAGAGGCCTGTGCCGAGCGATGACATCACCATCAACACCAGCGAGAGCGGATAGCCATACTCCCAGGCGAGCTCGGGCATGCGCCCAAAGTTCATGCCGTAGATGCTGGCGATAAGCGTCGGTGGCAGGAAGATCACCGCAGCTACCGAGAAGATCTTGATCACCTTGTTCTGCTCCAGATTGGTCACCCCCATGGAGGCCTCCAGCTGGAAGTTGATCTTGTCGAACAGGAACTGGGTGTGGGGCAAGAGGGACTCCACGTCGTGCAGCATTTCGTCGATCCACTTGTTCTGCTCGTTGCTCATGCGCTGGCGCAGGCTGCGCTTGAGAAAACGCAAGGCGCGACGGGTATCGTGCAGGGAGAGACGGATCTGGCCGTTGGCCTCTTCCTGCGCCATCAACTCCTTGAGCATGGGGTTGATCTGATCCGGCTCGAAGATCTGATCGGCGGTGTTTTCCAACGTTTTGTAACCGTCTTCGATGAGATCGGAGAGGTACTCCACCTTGAGGTTTTGCACCTCCAGCAGAATGTCGAGGGCATCCTCCACCTCCAGCCTGTCCTGACGCATGTAATGGCGCAGCAGGCGCACCAGGCCGATGTCATCCTCGCGGATGCTGATCAGCAGGTTGTTGCGCAGGGTAAAGGAGACGTGGACACCCTTGGTATCACGGCCGATCCGCTGGGGGAACAAAGAGTGAATGTGCAGACCATCGGTATCCCAGTAGAAACGGGCGGATGCTTCGATGTCGTCCAGCTCTTCCTTGTCGGGAACCTCTTCCAGGAACAGGCCCGTCAACCATTCTCGCTCCGCCGTGTCCGGCTTGTAGGCATCCAGCCAGACGGTGTTGTCAGGCACTATGTCGTCAGGCCCGAGCGTGACTATGTCCAGTACCTTGTTATTGAGAATGTAGGCGGTGATCATCTGTCCCCCCTTAAAAAGTCATGGATAATCAGGGATGGTTGCACAGGTCATGCGGCCTAGATCGCATAGAAAGCGACCCCGTGGACAAACAAAACGGGCCGATGGAAAACCTGAATGCGGCGAACTATACAGGGGCGGGACGCGCTTGTCAGGGCCTATTCATCCGAGGTTCAGCCTGTTTGCTCAAAAAAACAGCGAGGTCGGATCAGCGGATCTGGCTGTGAAAGTGACCGCCTGTTGACTGCTGCATTGTGCCGAGTACCCGTCTGGGGGGATAGGCCTCACCGATTGGGATAGTGGGCCCGGGCCCTTCCCGCGGTAGTGTCCAGACGATGTGCTGGGGCTGCACATCTTTGATGTCACCACATCTTGGTATCGCAGCACTTCATCACATATTGGGGTAGTTGGGTCCGGATCCTCCTTGCGGTGGCGTCCAGACGATGTGCTGGGGCTGCGCATCTTTAATGTCACCACATCTTGGTATCGCAGCACGTCATCACATATTGGGGTAGTTGGGTCCGGATCCTCCTTGCGGTGGCGTCCAGATGATGTTCTGGCTGGGATCCTTGATGTCGCAGGTCTTGCAGTGAATGCAGTTGGCCGCGTTGATCTGCAAGCAAGGCTGGCTCTCGCTTTCCACTATCTCGAACACCCCGGCCGGGCAGTAACGCTGGGCGGGCTCGGCCCAGGTGGGCAGGTTGACCGCGACCGGGATACTTGCATCCTGCAACTTGAGGTGGCAGGGCTGATCCTCATCGTGACTGGTGTTGGCGAGATAAACAGAAGAGAGCTTGTCAAAGCTGAGTTTGCCATCGGGCTTGGGATAATCGATGGGATCGCAGCGGCTGGCCATGCGCAGCTGGCGGTAGTCCGGCTCCTTGTCCAGCAGGGTTAACGGTGAGGAGCGAGCAAACAGCCGCTGCTCCAGCCAGTTGAAGGCGCCGCCGAGCCAGGGACCCCAGCGGTGCAGGGCTGCGCCGAAGTTGCGCGCCGTTTTCAGCTCAAAGGCCAGCCAGCTCTGTTGCAGCGCATCGCCGTACTCGGCCAGATCCCGGCCACCCTCATCGCCGCCACGCAGACTCATGGCGACGGTTTTCGCCGCCAGCATGCCCGATTTCATGGCGGTGTGAATGCCCTTGATACGGGAAAAGTCCAAGGTGCCGGCATCGCAGCCGATCAGCAGACCGCCGGGAAAGTGCATGCGCGGCAGCGAGTGCCAGCCGCCCTTGGTGATGGCGCGGGCACCGTAGCTGATGCGCTCGCCTCCCTGCAGGGTCTGTGCGATGAGGGGATGGTGCTTGAGGCGCTGGAACTCGTCGAACGGGCTGAGCCAGGGGTTGCTGTAGTTGAGATCGACGATGAGCCCGACCGCTACCTGATTGCCCTCCATATGATAGAGGTAGAAGCCACCCTGGCTCTTGCTGGCTCGGCGTTCGACCAGCGGCCAGCCGCTGCCATGGAGCACCCGGCCCGGCTTGGCCTGATCCGCTGGCACCTGCCACAGCTCCTTGAAGCCGATGGCATAATGTTGCGGCTGGGCGCTGTTTTCCAGATTGAACTCGGCGATCAACTGTTTGCCTAGATGGCCGCGGGCCCCTTCGGCAAACAGGGTGTAGCGGCCATAGAGCGCCATGCCGGGCACGTGATCCGCCCTGGGATTGCCGGCTCTGTCCAGCCCGAGATCGCCGGTGATCACACCCCGCACCCGTCCCGCTTCCATGATGAGCTCGCTTGCGGTAAAACCCGGGTAGATTTCGACTCCCAGCTGCTCGGCCTGCTGACCGAGCCAGCGGCAGAGGTTGCCCAGGCTGAGAATATGACTGCCATCGTTGTGCATGCGCGGCGGCACGGCCCAGCGGGGCAGTTGCAGGGCGCGGTTGTCGTTTTGCAACAGATGAACCCGATCATCGTTGACGGGAATGCCAAGGGGCGCCTGCTGCCAGCGGTCCGGCAACAGCTCCTTGAGGGCTATGGGGTCGAACAGGGCGCCGGAGAGCAGATGGGCGCCGACTTCCGCTCCCTTCTCCAGCAGACAGACCGAGAGATCGGCATTGTGCTGCTTCAGGGCGATGGCGGCACTGAGCCCTGCTGGGCCGCCACCGACGATGACGACATCAAATTCCATTGCTTCGCGTTCCATCTTGCCTCTGCGCTTGACTTGGCCTAGGGTAGTGCTGGTAGTTTACGTAAACGTAAAGCAATTGTAAGCAAAAAAATGCGAGGGCTCGTCAATGGATTCACTCAATCGAAGCGAGGGATGCGCGTCATGAAGCTGCTGGTCGCGATCAAGCGGGTACTGGATTACAACGTCAAGATCCGGGTCAAGAGCGATGGCTCCGACGTGGAGCTCGCCAATGTGAAGATGGGGATCAACCCGTTTTGTGAAATTGCGGTGGAGGAGGGGGTGAGGCTGCGTGAAGCCGGTATCGCGACTGAGCTGGTGGTGGTGACCTTCGGGCCTGAGGCGGCGGTCGAGCAGTTGCGCCATGCCCTGGCGCTGGGGGCGGATCGGGCCCGCCATTATGTGACCGATGAGACGCTCACTCCACTTACCGTGGCACGCGCCCTGCAACAGGTGTGCGAGCAGGAGCAGCCCGATCTGGTGCTGCTCGGCAAGCAGTCCATCGATTCTGACAACAACCAGGCGGGCCAGATGCTCGCAGCCCTCACCGACTGGCCGTTGGCCACCTTCGCCTCCGCCATCAAGCTGGTGGACGGCGAGCTACAGGTGACCCGCGAGATAGACGGCGGCCTGGAGACCCTCGGCATGCCGCTGCCTGCCGTAGTGACGGTGGATCTGCGCCTGAACGAACCTCGCTTTGCCTCGCTGCCCAACATAATGAAAGCCAAGCGCAAGCCGCTTGAGAGTGTCCCCTTCGCCGCCCTCGGCATCGAACCCGCCGGCCATACCCGGCTGCTCGGGGTGATGGCGCCAGCCGTGCGCCGTGCCGGCGTCAGAGTCGGCTCGGTGGACGAGCTGCTGGACAAACTCAAGCACGAAGCCAAGGTACTGCCATGAGCGCATCGATGATGGCGAAACATATTGGGTGCCTGCCCCAGGCTGGGATGAGGGCTGGCACGATGAAAAGCGTTGTTAACAATAGGGTGTTGTCATGAGCGTACTGGTTATTGCTGAACATCATCAGGGCAGGCTTGCCGACAACGTGGCCCAGCTGGTCACGGCGGCGGGCCAGCTTGGCGGCGAGGTGCACCTGTTGCTGCTGGGTCAGGGACTGACCGAAGCGGGTGAACAGGCCGCCAGCCTGCAAGGGGTGGACAGGGTGCTGCTGGCCGAGCATCCCATGCTGGCGGAAGGGCTCAACGACGGCGTCGATCCCCTGCTCGCCCACATCGCACGGGATTATCAGCACTGCCTGATGGCCGCCAGCACCCAGGGCAAGGATCTGCTGCCACGGGTGGCGGCCAGGCTCGGGGTCGAGATGCTCTCCGAGGTGACCGGCATAGAGAGCGGTGATACCTTCCTGCGCCCCATCTACGCGGGCAATGCCGTTGCCCGGGTGGCGAGCAGTGCCCCCATCAAGGTGCTCACCATCAGGCCGACCGCCTTTGCCAAGGCCGAATTCGGGACTGGGCAGGGCACTGTCGAGCGACTGCCGGTGGCCGATGTGGCCTGCCGCACCCGGCTGATCGAGCGGCGCGCCGTGCGATCCGCCAGGCCCGAGCTTGCGGCTGCGCGGGTGGTGGTCTCGGGCGGACGGGCGCTTGGCTCCAAGGCACAGTTTGCCCTGATCGAGGCGCTGGCCGACAAGCTGGGCGGCGCGGTCGGGGCGTCGCGGGCGGCGGTGGATGCGGGTTATGTAGCCAACGATCTGCAGGTGGGCCAGACCGGCAAGGTGGTCGCTCCCGAGCTCTATATTGCGGTTGGCATCTCGGGGGCCATCCAGCATCTGGCGGGGATGAAGGAGTCGAAGGTGATCGTGGCCATCAACAAGGATGGCGAGGCCCCCATCTTTCAGGTGGCCGACTACGGTCTGGTGGGGGATCTGTTCACCCTGCTGCCCGAGCTCACCGCCAAGCTGTGAATTTGTTGAAAAGGGGCCTTGTCCGTCATTGATGCGGCCTGTCCCCCATTTCCATGCATGTTCCCTGCAAGCCCTGACCCGTTCAGGGCTTTCTTCATCATGGCCTGAGCCGGGCCGGGCGACAAAAGGTTGAGCCAGCTCCCAAAAAGCCTTTGATCCTGGGGCGGCTCTTGTGTAAAACCAGACAAGTCATCGATTACTCTCATCCACTCACGGAAAGCGTCATGAGCAAACAGATTTACAACTTCTGCGCCGGCCCCGCCATGTTGCCGGTTGAAGTCATGGAGCGCGCCCAGCGCGAATTTTGTAATTTTCAGGGGCTGGGAGCCTCGGTCATGGAGCTCTCCCACCGCGGCAAGCCCTATATGGCGGTCGCCGCCAAGGCGGAAGCCGATCTGCGCGAACTGCTGGCGGTACCGGACAACTACAAGGTGCTCTTCATGCACGGTGGTGGTCGTGGCCAATTCTCTGCCGTGCCCATGAATCTGCTCGGCGGCGCCAATAAAAAGGCCGATTATCTGCTGACCGGGGTCTGGGCCCAGAGCGCCGTGGATGAAGCCCACAAGTACGGTGACATCCAGACCTTCCCTGGGGTCGCCAAGAACGCCCAGGGGATCTCCCACCTGTTGCCGACCCCGGCGTTTCGCGCCGATGCGGCCTTTGTGCACTACTGCCCGAACGAAACCATAGACGGCATAGAGATGTTCGACATCCCGGCCACCGGCGATGTGCCTCTGGTGGCGGATCTCTCCTCCACAATCCTCTCTCGTCCCATCGACGTGAGCCGTTTCGGTATCATCTACGCTGGCGCCCAGAAGAACATAGGCCCGTCGGGGCTGGCCATCGCCATCGTACGTGACGACCTGCTGAACCAGGCGAGAGCCGACGTGCCCTCGATTTTTGACTACCAACTCACCGCCAAGAATGACTCCATGTTCAACACGCCGCCCACCTATGCCTGGTATCTGGCCGGTCTGGTGTTCGAGTGGCTCAAAGAGCAGGGCGGGCTTGAGGCGATGGAAGCGCGCAACAAGGAGAAGGCCGATTTCCTCTACGGCTACCTCGACCAGTCGAGCTTCTATGGCAACAAGGTGGATGCCAGCTGCCGTTCCCGCATGAACATCCCGTTCCAGCTGAAAAACGAGGCGCTGGACGCACAGTTCCTGGCCGAGTCGGAGGCCGCCGGTCTGCTGGCGCTCAAGGGACACCGCATCGTCGGTGGCATGCGTGCCAGCCTCTACAACGCCATGCCGCTGGAAGGGGTCAAGGCGCTGGTGAGCTTTATGGATGGCTTTGCCAAGCGTCACGGCTGAGGCGTTTTTCCCCATTGCAAACGCCGGGGACTCCCCGGCGTCTGTTTTTTCAGTGGATCCTGATCGACCGCGGGTCTGGCCCGTTTTTGTGCCACGCGCGGTCTTGCCGAGCAAGGCGCGGGCTGCTAACGTCCGGTCAGGTGAATTATTTGAGACAGTACAGGAAGTCTATGAATTCGTTGCGTTTGGAACCCATTTCTACTGTGGCCGGTGAGGTCAATCTGCCCGGCTCCAAGAGCGTGTCCAACCGGGCCCTGCTGCTGGCAGCCTTGGCCCGTGGTACCACCCGGCTCACCAACCTGCTCGACAGCGATGACATTCGTCATATGCTGGCGGCACTGACCCAGCTCGGGGTCAAGTACAAGCTCTCCGCCGACAAGACAGAGTGCACAGTGCACGGTCTTGGCCGCAGTTTCGCGGTGAAAGAGCCGGTCAATCTGTTCCTCGGCAACGCCGGTACCGCCATGCGCCCGCTGTGCGCCGCGCTGTGTCTGGGGTCTGGTGAATATACCCTGGGCGGCGAACCACGCATGGAAGAGCGTCCCATCGGCCATCTGGTGGATGCCCTGCGCGAAGCGGGTGCCCATATCCAGTACTTGAAAAAAGACGGCTACCCGCCGCTGGTGGTGGATGCCAAGGGCTTGTGGGGCGGTGATGTGCACGTCGACGGCTCCGTCTCCAGCCAGTTTTTGACGGCGTTTTTGATGGCGGCGCCCATGGCGGCTGGCGACACCCGCATCCACATCAAGGGGGAGCTGGTCTCCAAGCCCTACATCGACATCACGCTGCACATCATGAAGCAGTTCGGGGTGGTCATCGAGCACGACAACTACAAGCTGTTCTACATCAAGGGCAACCAGAGCTACGTCAGCCCGGGTGACTTCCTGGTGGAAGGGGATGCCTCCAGCGCCTCCTATTTCCTCGCGGCCGGGGCCATCAAGGGCAAGATGCGCGTGACCGGCATCGGCAAGCACAGCATCCAGGGCGACATCCACTTCGCCGACGTGCTGGAGAAAATGGGTGCGCGCATCACCTGGGGTGATGACTTCATCGAGGCCGAGCAGGCCCCGCTGCACGGCATCGACATGGACATGAACCACATTCCCGATGCGGCCATGACCATAGCGGTTGCGGCGTTGTTTGCTAAGGGGCCCACCTCCATTCGCAACATCTACAACTGGCGGGTGAAGGAGACGGATCGTCTGCACGCCATGGCCACCGAGCTGCGCAAGCTGGGGGTTGAAGTGGAGGAGGGGCACGACTTCATTACCGTGACACCGCCGGCCAGCCTCAAGCACGCGGCCATCGACACTTACAACGATCACCGCATCGCCATGTGCTTCTCGCTGGTGGCGCTGTCGGATACCGCCGTCACCATCAATGATCCGGGCTGTACCTCCAAGACCTTCCCGGACTACTTCGATAAACTGGCCAGCGTCAGTCAGGCCGTTTGACCCTGTCGGGCCCGCCTTGGTGCGGGCCTTTTCATCTCTGCCCCGCTTGTCTGCCCCGTTTTTGCTCTGTTCAACCCACTCGTTCCAGATCGCTAGCAGTAATATCCAAACTTGCAAGACACGATCATAAAATTCCTGATGAGATAATGTAATTTTCTATTTACACCGTCCCGGCTGCGGGCTAGATTGAAGTTTCTTTATCGCAGTCATCTAGCAGGAAGCCTTGTCATGCAGCATCAAACCGACGACGTTCGTATCAGTGAAATCAAAGAGTTATTACCCCCGGTTGCGGTGCTTGAGAAGTTTCCGGCCACCGAGACCGCATCAAATACCGTATTCGAATCCCGCCAGGCCATTCACCGCATTCTGGCTGGTGAAGATGAGCGCCTGCTGGTGGTGATCGGTCCCTGCTCCATCCACGACCCCGTGGCCGCGCTGGAATATGGCAAGCGCCTCAAGACCTTGCGTGACGAGCTGAAAGGTCAGCTGGAGATCGTGATGCGAGTTTACTTCGAGAAGCCGCGTACCACGGTGGGCTGGAAGGGGCTGATCAACGACCCCTACCTCGACAACACCTGCCAGATCAACGACGGCCTGCGCATTGGTCGCAAGCTGCTGCTGGATCTCAACGACATGGGGCTGCCGACCGCCTCCGAGTTCCTCGACATGATCACCCCGCAATACGTGGCGGATCTGATGAGCTGGGGCGCCATCGGTGCCCGTACCACAGAATCCCAGGTGCACCGTGAGCTGGCCTCCGGTCTCTCCTGCCCGGTGGGCTTCAAGAACGGCACGGATGGCACCATCAAGGTGGCCATCGATGCCATCGGCGCCGCCAGCGCGCCGCATCACTTCCTGTCGGTCACCAAGTACGGCCACTCCGCCATCGTCGCCACCCGGGGCAACCCGGACTGTCACATCATTCTGCGTGGCGGCCGCGAGCCGAACTACAGCGCAGCGCATGTTGACGAGGTGGTGAAGGGACTGGACAAGGCCGGTCTGCCGCAGAAGGTGATGATAGATTTCAGCCACGCCAACAGCAGCAAGCAGTTCAAGAACCAGATGCTGGTGGCCGAGGATGTGGCCGGTCAGCTGCGTGCTGGCAGCAAGGCGGTGTTCGGCGTCATGGTGGAGAGCCACCTGGTGGAAGGGCGCCAGGATCTGGTGGAAGGGTGCGAGCTCACCGTCGGTCAGAGCATCACTGATGCCTGCATCGGCTGGGCCGATACCGAAGTCCTGCTGCGCACGCTGGCCGATGCGGTGGCCACTCGCAACGCGGGCTGATCCTGTCCCGACTGACTGCCTGCGGCAGCGGCAAGACAATAAAAAGCGCGACCTCGGGTCGCGCTTTTTTGTTGGGGCGTTGCACCTTACCAGCGGTAGGTCTTGAGCAACTGCTCCAGCTTCTGGCACTGCTCCACCAGCTGGATGCTGGCGAGGTTGGCAGCGTGCGCCTGACCCAGGGTGTCGTTGGAGGTGTTGCGAATGTCGCTCACCGAGCTGTCCACCTCGCTGCAGACCCTGTCCTGCTCCTCGGCGGATTGCGCCATCTGGGCGTTGAGATCGTTGATGCTGGCGATGCGACCTATGATGTTCTGCATGGCGGCCAGGGTCGCCTCTGTCTTGTGGATGCTCTCGTCCGCCTTGGATTTTGCATCCCCGATCACCACAACGGCGCTTTGGGCCTCTTTCTGCAGGGCGGCGATCATCTGGGAGATCTCCTCGCTGGCGGCGCGACTGCGGTTGGAGAGGGCCCGTACCTCGTCGGCCACCACCGCAAACCCGCGACCCTGCTCGCCGGCGCGGGCCGCCTCGATGGCAGCGTTGAGGGCCAGCAGGTTGGTCTGATCCGCAATCCCCTTGATCACCTCCAGCACACCATCGACGGCCAGGCAGCGGTTGTCGAGCTGCTGGATCACCCGATCGACCCGTTCAATTTCTGCCGACATCTCGCCCATGTCGGTGATGGAGTGCTGGGCGAGACGGCTGGTGTTGGCCGCATCCTGGTTGGTGAGGGCGGAGAGTTCTGCGCTGTGACGGGCGTGCTCGCGCACCTCGTGGGAGCTGGCGGCCAATTCGCTGACGGCGGCGGCAACCTGAGTGGTCATGCTCTCCTGCTGACGGGCCGAGCCTTCGGTCTGGGTGGCGACCTGCCGGATCTGGTTCGACTCCTGATAGAGCTGCTGAGTCGCATGCTCCACCTCCTGCAGGCTGTGGCGAAAACCCTGCACCATGTCGCTGACGGCGCGGGTCATCTGGCCCAGCTCATCCTGGCTCGGGTTGAGCAGAGGGAGGGAGAGATCCCGCTCCTTGGCCATGCGAGTCATGGTCAGTTGCAGGTGCCGTACCGGTCGCTTGATGTAGCGCTGCAGCACCCAGCCAAGCAGGCCGAAACCGAGCCCGAATACCGCCACCAGGCTGCCGCTCAGGATCAGGTTGTTGTGGCGAATTTCGCCAAAGGTGTGGCTGAGATCATAACTGATCCGCACTGCCCCCATCACAGTGCCTTCCGGTACCTGGTGACAGGTGGTGCACTGGGTGCCGCGGTACTCTTTGTAAGCCTTGAAGGGCTTGACCAGAGTGAGCCGGTTGCCCTGCTGTTCGAGTATGGTCTCCCCTTGCCCGATGGCGCGCTGATCCCAGTTATCCTGTGCCTGCTGATCCGGATGACCCGGCCCGAACAGATTGGTCACTGCGGGGGCTCGGATCAGGCGAGCCTCGACGATCCCGGCCTCGCTCTTGAGCTTGGTCTGCACGATTTGCCGGTTGGCGATGGCTCCCGTCATCATCATGACGTTGAGCTGATCCATGTAGGTGTTGGCGGCGCTCTCGACCTTTTCACCGGCCAGCCGGATGGCGAGATCCCGTTGCAGCCAGGCGGAGAGTTCGAAGCTGAGCGCAAAGGTACAGGCTATCACCAGGGTGAGGGGGAGAAAGATTTTCCAGTTCAGTGACAGATTTTGCATCGTTTGCAGGGTCCATGCGCAGGTGGGCGAGCGTCAACGCGGGGCGACTCTTCCCCTGCTCGCTCGTCAGGGCGGGGGAGATGGTTCTCTATCGGCACACCCTACCCCATCTTGAGTAAATTATCTGTTAACTGGATCCATGATAGAAGTTAATCTGGAGTAGCAAGCGTGCTTTGTATGCGTTTGGCTTGATCCAGCACAAACTTGATATTAATTGATAGTGGTTATCATTTGCATTATTTCCATGTGGTAACCCAGCCAGTGATGACACAACAACTGACCCCGACCATGACCGGACTTGACACGCCGGATCCCCTCAAATTTGCCTTCGGTGCCAAGACCTCTGCCCATGCCAGCCGGGGTGGCCTTCGTCCCTTCACGCTCGATCATGCAGGCTGGCAAGCCTGGTGGCAGCAAGGGAGCGAGGCCGGGGAACGGGCGCTCTACATCCATATTCCGTTTTGCCGCAAGCGCTGCAGCTTCTGCAATTTCTTCGAAAATGGCGCCAATCCGGCGCGCATGAGCCGTTACATGACGGCCCTGTGCGACAGCCTGAAGCAGGCGGCGGATACCCCCTTTGGGCAGAGCAAGCCCTGCTCGGCCGTCTATGTGGGAGGCGGCACGCCGACTGACATGGCGGTCGAAGATCTGGCGCGATTGGCCAGGGCTATCCAGAGTTTTCCGCTGACCGCCGATGCCGAGGTGACTCTGGAGGGGCGGCTCAATGGCTTTGATGATGCCAAGTGGCAGACCGCGCTGGCGGGTGGCTTCAACCGCTTCTCGTTCGGGGTGCAGAGCTTTGATACCCGGGTGCGTCAGCAAGCGGCCCGCTTCGATGACAGGCAGACTCTGCTGGCCCGTCTGGCCGAGCTGACCCGGGATGATGCCGCCGTGATAGTGGCGGATCTCATCTTCGGCCTGCCGGGGCAGGATGATGCCGTGTGGCGCCAGGATATCGCGGACGTGATGGCAAGCGGGGTGCACGGCGTGGATCTCTATCAGCTGATCGCCATGGCGGGCACCAACCTGGAACGGGCCGAGGCGAGCGGCAAGCAGGGCTGGACGGCCGATGGTCAGCAGCGGGCCGGCATGTATGCCTATGGCGCCCAGACGCTGGAGCAGGGCGGCTGGCAGCGGCTCTCCTGCAGCCACTGGCGGCGTGGCAATGCCGAGCAGAGCCGCTACAACCAGATGGCCAAGCGCGGCGCCGAGATCCTCCCCTTCGGGGCGGGGGCCGGAGGCAGCGTGCACGGCCACGGTCTCATGTATGGCCGGGATCTTGCCCTCTGGCACGAGGCGCTGGCAGGCGGTGTGCGGGCGCCTGGCATGGTGATGGAGAAGAACCCCAATGCCCTCATGGACGGCCTGCTGCGCGGTGCCCTCGACAGCGGCTGGTTGACGCTGGACCGTCTGCCTGCATCGCTGCGGGCCCACCTGTTGCCGCTGTTTGAGGCCTGGCAGCGGCACGGGTTGGCGACGCTCACGCCGGCGCGGCTTGAGCTGACCCTGGCGGGGCGTTTCTGGAACGTCAATCTGCAGGCAGGCTTGTTCGAGTACTTGCAACTCAATCCGCTGGCGGGATCTGATGCGGCGCTGGCCGACATGGTGCGCCATTCGCTGGTGTGACGGACAGGCGGCAACGACAGGGAAGGGGATGAAACGGGGGCGCAGCAAAGCGCCCCCGTGTTCAGTTATCGGTTGTGCACCTCTTCCACCCGCACCTGCAGATGCCCCTCTGCAAGTGTGGTGACCAGAGTTTGCCCGGCGTTCACCTGAGCGGCGCGGCTGATCACCTCACCGCTCTGGGTGCGGGTGATGGAGTAGCCCCGCCCCAAGGTGGCGAGCGGGCTCACACCGTCGAGGCGGGCAGTGAGCATGGCGAGGCGGTGGCTGGCCAGATCCTGGCGTTTGGCGATCAGCGCATAGAGCCGCTCCTCGGCCAGCTGGTGGCGACGCTTGCCGGCGGCCAGCAACCGCTCCGGGCTCTTGCCTTGCAGGCGCAGCTCCAGGTTGGCGAGGCGCCGCTCCCCCTGATGCAGCCGTTGATTCATCAGCTGTTGCAAGCGGGCGGAGAGCTCGTCGAGGCGCTGGGATTGCTGCTCCAGCCGCCGTTTCGGATCCTGATGGTCGAGCCGTTTTTGCAGCAGCGCGAAGCCGTGGCGGGCGGCAGTCTGATGGCGGCCTATGCCCTGTGCCAGCCGTTGCCACAGATGGGCGAGGCGCTGGATGCGGGCCTGGTTGTCCGGCGCCACCAGTTCGGCAGCGGCGGAAGGGGTAGGGGCGCGCAAGTCGGCGGCAAAGTCGCTGATGGTGACATCCACCTCGTGACCCACAGCGCTGATGACGGGGATGGCTGAGTTGGCAATGGCGCGGGCCACCGCTTCTTCGTTGAAGCACCAGAGATCTTCCAGCGAGCCGCCGCCGCGACCGACGATCAGCACGTCCACCTCGGCGCGGCGGTTGGCCAGGGCAATGGCCGCCACTATCTGGCCGATGGCGGCGCTGCCCTGCACCTGGGTCGGGTAGATGAAGACGGGCAGATCCGGGGCGCGGCGCTTGAGCACGGTCAACATGTCGTGCAGGGCGGCGCCGGTGGCGGAGGTGACCAGCCCCACGGCTCGCGGTTCGCGGGGCAGGGGGCGCTTGCGGCCCTCGTCAAACAGCCCTTCTGCACCGAGGCGACGCTTGAGCTCCTCGAAGCGCAGGGCCAGCACGCCATCACCGGCGGGCTGCATCGATTCGATGATGAGTTGATAGTCGCCACGCGGCTCGTAGAGGGAGACCCGTGCCTGCACCAGCACCTGCATGCCATCCTGCGGGCGAAATGCCACCCGCCGGTTGTTGCCCTTGAACATGGCGCAGCGCACCTGGGCACCGAGATCTTTGAGCGAAAAGTACCAGTGGCCCGAGCTTGGCATCGCTAGGTTGGAGAGCTCCCCGGTCAGCCAAACCAGGCCGAGATCCTGTTCCAGGATCATGCGCACTGCGCTATTGAGGCGGGTGACGGTAAAGACCTGTTGTTGCTGGCTAGATGGATTGAGGCGATTCAAGGAGGATCCTGCTGCTGTGCCCCGGACAAGGGGAGAAAACAATGGCGCCATCTTAGCGCAGTTCGGCGAAAGAGCCGAGTCCGGGCGTGGCTCGGCTCTCCTCGGCAGGGGTCAGCGCTCCAGCTCCTGCTCTGCGGGCGCCTGTCGTCTGGCGGGGCTGACCACCAGCCAGACCGCGAGGCAGACGATGGCGCCGCCGACCACAAAACCCTCAGTGATGGTCTCCCCGAGCACCAGATAACCCCACAAGATGCCAAAGGGAGGGATCAGAAAGGTGACCGTCAATGAGCGCAGCGGCCCGATATCGGCGATCAACCTGAAGTAGATGAGGTAGGCGAGGGCGGTACAGATGAGGCCGACCGCCAGCACGCTGGCCCACACCTCGGGGATGGCCCAGTTGACGGCGGGCCCCGCCGTCACCGAGTAGCCGAAGAAGGGCAGCAGGAACACGCATGCCCCCAGCTGGCTGCCGAAGGCCACCAGTTTGGCATCGAGGCCGCCGCGCTCCGAGATCCAGCGCCGGGTCAGAAACCCGGCGCAGCCGTAGCAGGCGGTGGCGATCAGGCAGGCCAGCACTCCCGTGACCAGGTTGCCGCTCACATTCACCTCGCTGGTAGTGGTGATGAGGGTGATGCCGACTATGCCCAGCATGACCCCCAGCCATTTGCGCCCGCTCAGTTGCTCGTTGAAGCAGGAGAAGCCGATCAGGGCCCCCATCAGCGGCGTCGTCGCGTTCAGGATGGCCGAGTAACCCGCCGGCAACCAGAGTGCGGCGATGGCGTACATCAGAAACGGGATGCCTGAGTTGATGATCCCGAGCAGCATGGCGGACTTGAGCTTGCCCTGGAAGAGCATGGGGGAGCGCAGCAGTAGCAGTATGACGCCAAGCCCCACCAGGCCGAAGAAGACCCGCAGGAAGGCGGTGTTGACCGAACCAAAGACCGGCGCGGCAATGCGCATGAACAGAAAACTGGCACCCCAGATCGCGGCCAGGAGCAGCAGTCTCACATAATCCGATGTTCTCATCTTGCTTCCTTGAAAGGATGGCTGCGGGCCAACCTGATACGGGTCAGACTCGGCATCATGCCGGGCCCGGGCGTGGAATGGCAACTGCGTGTATGGGGGGCGTCCTTGTGCAAAGGGCATCACCCGGGGTGATGCCCTTTGCACATTGCCAGGTGGAAGGTGCTACAGGGTCAGCCTGCGTCCGGCTGGCTCACAAAGGCAATCTTGTGCAATCCATGCTGGGACGCCTGCGCCATCACCCTGGCTATGATGCCGTACTCGACCCGCTTGTCGATGCGCAGCTGGATCTCGGGCAGATCTCCATCGGCTTTGCCGGCAGTCTCCATCTGGGCGAGCAGGGCGGCCTCATCGACCTCCTTGTCGTTCCAGTAGATCTTGCCGGTGCCATCGATGGCGAGGGTGATGTCCTCCTTCTCCGGCTGATTGAGCTGGCTGCTGGCCTCCGGTAGATCGAGCTTGACCGCATTGGTGAGCAGGGGGGCCGTGATCATGAAGACGATGAGCAGCACCAGCATGACGTCGATCATGGGGATCATGTTGATCTCGGAGAGGGGCTGATCGTCTCCGTCGTCCGACAATTTGCCAAATGCCATTACCCGTGCCCCTTCTTCGCTTCCCGCTCGGTCAGCTGGGTTACGTTGGAGGGGGCCTGCTCAAACCCCGTCACCAGCAGGGCAAACAGGTCGTAGGCAAAGGCCTCGAGCGCGGCCAGCTTGAGGCGATTGCGCCGCACAAAGAAGTTGTAGACAAGCACCGCCGGCAGGGCGACGGCGAGGCCAAAGCCGGTCATGATCAGCGCCTCGCCTACCGGGCCTGCCACCTTGTCCAGACTGCTCTGGCCGGCGGCGCCTATGGCCAGCAGCGCATGATAGATGCCCCAGACGGTGCCAAACAGCCCGATGAAGGGGGCCGCCGAGCCCACGGAGGCAAGGAAAGCCAGGCCGTGCTCCAGCCTGACCCGCTCGTGGGTAATGGCCTGGCGCAGTGCCCGCAGCAGATACTCGTCGGGTGAACCCAGCTTGAGCGACACGGTACGCTCCCCGGCCCGGTTCAGTTGCGCCACCGTCGCCAGCGCCGTGTTGGTCACGCGACCATAGGCCTCCTGCGGCGGGAGATGGGCCAGCTGGCGCTCCATATCCTGCACGTTTTCGTGCTGCCAGAAATGGGTCACGAATTGTGCGTTGAGGCGGCGCTCGCGCTGACCCATCACTATTTTCAGCAGGGTGTAATAGCAGGTGCCGAGGGACATCAATACCAGCAAAATGAATGGCAGCAGCCCCACGCCGGTATTTTGACTGAGCAGATGGGCGACGCCCATGGCGTTGTTTGCGATTTCCGGATCCATATTCAAGCCCTTAATTTAAAAATGATGGTGACCTTTGCCCAGGCCTCGACGGCCGTATTGTTCTGTTTGGCGGGAATAAAGCGCCAGCGACTGACCGTCTTGCGCGCCGTCATGTCCAGCCGCCGATAACCGCTGCCCTTGTCTACGTCTACCGAGGACGCGGTGCCATCGGCTGCTACAAGTACATTCAGGATGACGCGTCCCTCTTCACCCCGTCTTCTGGATTCATAGGGATAGGGTGGCTCAGGGTTGTTCAGCCGTGCATCGCGGGCGATGGGGGCGCTGCTGCCGGCCCCGCTGCCACTCTGCCGGGACTTGACCGGGGGAGCGCCACTGTCGCCCGGTTGGGCATTGGCCGCCACCGGCGTGACGGGGGCCGAGGGCGCCGCGACCGGTTCTGTCTTGGCAACCTGGGTGGCCTTGGACGTTGGCGGCGCCGATACCCTGGGCGCGGGTTTGGCAATGGTTTTTTTGACCGGTTTTTTAACGGCCTTCTTTTGAACCGGTACGGGCTTTTTGACCACGGGTTGCACCGGGGTGGTCGCGGGTGCCTTGGCCGGCGCGTCATTGGCGCTGGCCTCGCCGACCCAGCGCGCCGACAGGGTCAGCGGCAGGGGCGGGGTGATGGCTGCAGGGCGGTTGTCATACACCAGCCACAGGACGGCAAGATGCAGCGTGATGGCGATGGCAAGACAGAGCAGGCGGACGGATCCTGAGTGTGGGGTGGGCAGTGCTGGCCCCGGGCTGCAGGCATCCATCACAGCCCTTCATTCCAAATCATCATATTCATACTCAAACGGCCATTATTTGGCCTGCTGTCAAGGCCCTGATGGCGGAAGCATGCCCCACAAGGCACAACTCAAACAATAACTATTATCAATCGTGTTTTAATCGCGAAGAACCACGCTTTGTGACTATCAGGCTGGTACTTTAATGGGAGACGGGGAATGAACAGAGGCAAAGACAGGGCTGACCAATATGATCAACGGTGTTGCTTGGGCCTGTTTTATTGATATAGCAGACATATTCATGGATTGGCTTTGACTGATAATGAAAAAGAGAGGTTATTCATTTTCTGAGTGTCCATGCTGGACGAAATAACAGTCTTTTATCCTGTGAATATGCTTGCTATAGAAGAGGGTGAGCGAGGTTGAAATACCTAATTACAAATGTTTGTGTATTTTATGGTTTAATCTATAAAAATATCAAAAGGCGTCTTGTGAGTGGCAATCTTTATTTGGTGATATTCAAAATGAAATAGCTATTCTGTTCACGGTGGTATACCCGTTAAATAAGCATCGCTATATTGGCGGCAGATAACATAGCCGGCGAGGGGCGCTGGTTCAGGATGCCGATGTTGGCAAGAGGCACTGGAGCTCCGCTCTGTTGGCAAGGAAACATGCATGAGATCATTTTGCATAAAACTGCAGTCTGGCAACTCTTCTGCCCCCAAAGCGCCCTTTTAGGACTGATAATCTTGGTTTTTTGACCCCTTGGCACGTCAGACATGGGCTACGCCATAAAAAATTCAAAAAACTTCTTTACCAGTGACCAATCGGTGAGTAAACTTCGTCGGCAATATTTTACACCCCCACTTCCTCAACGGTGAGATATTGCCATGCTCAGGATTGCCAAAGAAGCGTTAACCTTCGACGATGTACTGTTGGTTCCCGCCCACTCCGATGTTCTTCCCAATACTGCCGATCTGCGTACCAAGCTGACCTCCTCTATCAGCCTGAATATCCCCATGATTTCCGCTGCCATGGACACAGTGACCGAAGCCCGTCTGGCTATCGCACTGGCCCAGGAAGGCGGTATCGGCTTTATCCACAAGAACATGTCCATCGAGCAGCAGGCTGCAGAAGTGCGCAAGGTCAAGAAGTACGAGAGCGGCGTGGTCACTGACCCCGTCACCGTACGTCCTGACATGACCATTGCCCAGGTCAAGGAGCTGAGCCACAAGAATGGCTTCGCCGGCTACCCGGTCGTGACCGAGGGCAACCTGCTGGTCGGTATCATCACCGGCCGCGACGTGCGCTTCGTGATCGATCTCTCCCAGACAGTCGAACAGATCATGACCCAGAAAGATCGTCTGGTGACCGTGCGTGAGGGGGCCCCTCGTGAAGAGGTGGTTGCCCTGATGCAGAAGCACCGTATCGAGAAGGTGCTGGTGGTCAACGCCGATTTCAAACTCAAGGGCATGATCACCGTCAAAGACTTCCAGAAAGCCGAGCGCAAGCCGAACGCCTGTAAAGACGAGCGTGGCCGTCTGCGCGTCGGTGCCGCCGTCGGTGCCGGTGCCGGCAACGAAGAACGCGTCGCCGCCCTGGTTGAGGCCGGTGTGGACGTGCTGCTGATTGACTCCTCCCACGGCCACTCCCAGGGCGTGCTGGATCGCATCAAGGCAACCCGCGATGCCTACCCTGAGCTGCAAATCATCGGTGGCAACGTGGCCACTGCCGCTGGCGCCCTGGCGCTGGTCGCCGCTGGTGTCAATGCGGTCAAGGTCGGTATCGGCCCGGGCTCCATCTGTACTACCCGCATCGTGACCGGTGTCGGCGTACCCCAGATCACCGCCATCTCCGACGCCGTTGACGCGCTGGAAGGTACTGGCGTGCCTGTGATTGCCGATGGTGGCATCCGTTTCTCCGGCGACGTGGCCAAGGCCATCGCCGCTGGCGCCAGCTGCGTCATGGTGGGCTCCATGTTCGCTGGTACCGAAGAGGCACCGGGCGACATCGAGCTCTATCAGGGCCGTTCCTTCAAGTCCTACCGTGGCATGGGTTCTCTGGGCGCCATGTCCAAGGGCTCCAGCGATCGCTACTTCCAGACCGACAACGCTGCCGACAAGCTGGTGCCGGAAGGGATCGAAGGGCGCGTCCCCTACAAGGGTCGCCTGAAAGAGATCATTCACCAGCAGATGGGCGGCTTGCGCTCCTCCATGGGATTGACCGGTTGCGCCACCATAGACGACATGCGCACCAAGGCTGAGTTCGTGCGCATCTCGGGTGCCGGGATGAAAGAGTCCCACGTCCACGATGTGACCATTACCAAAGAAGCCCCCAACTATCGGATGGGCTGATAAAACGGGGCTGCGGCCCCGTTTCTCCACCAGTTTTTATCCCCACACCAGCCTGATGCAGGAATAAAATGACTAAAAATATTCACGCTCACCGTATCCTGATCCTGGACTTCGGTTCCCAGTACACCCAGCTGATTGCCCGCCGTGTGCGCGAGATCGGTGTCTACTGCGAACTGTGGGCCTGGGATGTGACGGAAGAGCAGATCCGCGAATTCAATCCGAACGGCATCATCCTCTCCGGTGGCCCCGAGTCCGTGACCGAAGCGGGCAGCCCGCGCGCCCCCGCCTATGTGTTCAACGCCGGCGTACCCGTATTCGGTATCTGCTACGGCATGCAGACCATGGCCGAGCAGCTGGGTGGCAAGGTGCAATCCTCCACCGAACGTGAATTCGGTTATGCCAAGGTGGAAGTGCTGGGTGACTCCGGCAAGACCAGCGCCCTGCTGCGCAACATCGAAGATGCCATCGCCGACAACGGCAATGCGCTGCTGGACGTCTGGATGAGCCACGGCGACAAGGTCACCGCCATCCCGGCCGACTTCACCACCATTGCCAGCACTCCGACTTGCCCGCACGCGGCCATGGCCAATGAAGGCAAGCGTTTCTACGGTGTGCAGTTCCACCCGGAAGTGACCCACACCCGCCAGGGTGCCCGCATGCTGGAGCACTTCGTCAAGGACATCTGCGGCTGCGAATGCCTGTGGACCCCGGCCACCATCATCGACGACGCCGTTGCCCGCATCCGCGAGCAGGTGGGTGACGACGAGGTGATCCTCGGCCTCTCCGGCGGTGTCGACTCCTCCGTGGTCGCCATGCTGGTACACCGTGCCATCGGCGAGCGCCTGACCTGCGTCTTCGTCGACAACGGTCTGCTACGTCTGAACGAAGGTGAGCAGGTAATGGAGATGTTTGGCGATCATTTCGGTCTCAACATCATCAAGGTCGAAGCCGAAGAGCGCTTCCTCTCCGCTCTGGCGGGTGAAGATGAGCCGGAAGCCAAGCGCAAGATCATCGGCCGCGTCTTCGTCGAGGTGTTCGACGACGAAGCCAAGAAGCTGAAAAACGCCCGCTGGCTGGCACAAGGCACCATCTACCCGGATGTGATCGAATCGGCCGCCAGCAAGACCGGCAAGGCCCACGTCATCAAGTCTCACCACAACGTCGGCGGCCTGCCGGCCGAGATGAAGATGGGTCTGGTCGAGCCGCTGCGCGAGCTGTTCAAAGACGAAGTGCGCCGTGTCGGTCTGGAACTGGGCCTGCCCTACGACATGCTCTACCGTCACCCGTTCCCGGGCCCGGGTCTGGGCGTGCGCGTCCTTGGCGAAGTGAAGAAAGAGTACTGTGATCTGCTGCGCAAAGCCGATGCGGTCTTTATCGAAGAGCTGCGCAAGGCCGACCTCTACAACCAGGTCAGCCAGGCGTTCGCCGTCTTCCTGCCGGTGCGCTCCGTCGGCGTCATGGGCGATGGTCGCAAATATGACTGGGTCATTGCGCTGCGTGCCGTCGAAACCATCGACTTCATGACCGCCCACTGGGCCCATCTGCCGTACGACTTCCTCGGTCACGTGTCGAACCGCATCATCAACGAGATCAACGGTATCTCACGCGTGGTGTACGACGTCTCCGGCAAGCCGCCCGCAACCATCGAATGGGAATAAGCGGCGCACGCCCTTTCGCCCTTCGAGCATAAAAATGCAAAAAAGACGCCCTTGCGGCGTCTTTTCTTTTTCCAATCGTTTGCGCCCCAATTTTCTGCTCGCTAGCCGCTTTCTCGCCTCCGCGCCTCTGTCAGATGTGACAGAGATGCGTTATGGATCCGGTACTAGGCTCTGTCATGCCAATTGAGACCGGCGCTGTGAGGCGGCGGCGGTGGCAAGAGGGGAGTGCCAGCACGCGGGTTAACCAGAGCAAGATGGCACATCGCCATACCGCCAAGCGGTCGGTATGTCACCCCGGTGGAGACCGGAAACCACTTGAATCAACGGGGCGGATCCCGAACAGCCATACGAGTAGGGACAAGAAATCACGGAGGGTTTGTTATGTCAGAACAAGCAGTGCTGTTGGGCGGATGGACTGCCTACCACAAGCTGAGCGCAAAAGATCAGGCGGTATTTAACGACGCGCTGAAAGGATTTGTCGGGGTGCAGTACCAACCCTTTGAAGTCTCCACTCAGGTCGTCGCCGGTACCAACTACCGTTTCAAATGCAAGACCACGGTGCCGTTGCCCAATCCCATTCACGGGGAAGCCGTGGTGCAGATCTTCCAGTCTCTGGATGGGTCGGCTCATATCACCTCCATTACCCCGATCTGATCCGACTGTGGGACAAGGCGGGGAGGCGTTGAGCGTCCAACCGGTTTGATCCAAACCCACTACTAAGAAAGACGCCAGCGGGCGTCTTTTCTTTATCTACTATCCGGCACCTTTGGTATGTGGCCAGCATTGGTGCTTATTATTTAATTTGTTGATCTTGCTCAGAAAATTATCATCATCCGCTTTTGCTTATCTGCCTTGCTCGCTAGGATATCCGTCTGGATATAGCCTCTTTTGAGTCATCAATGAATCAGGCTAGGGACGTCGCGTGGATAAAAAGCCACAAACTAGAGGCTGTCTGGCGCTAGCTTGGCTGTTATTCGGGAATGGCACGGACAAGCCGAGGCCAGTCGAAGCCACAGTTGATGTCAGAGCATCACGGTACTGACTTGTTCACGGAGGCGGAGTTTGGTGGTGCTTTCCATGGCTGACTCCCCAACTGTTTTTTTATACAGTGGTAATGGTAGAGCAAAAAGAAGAAGTCAAGTGAATACGTTCAGATACCAGTGATGGTGTGGTAATGTAATGATTTAAATAAGTTTTTTTAGGTGGTTATGAAGATGAAGCGGAGTTATACGGAAGGCTCTGCTATTGGATGAGTACCGCCTTCCATCTAATCATTGTTAGGTGCTGGAGCGAGAAAGCACTGCCCTCAACAGAAAATGGAGACTTCCAAGTTGCTGCTTACAAACGCATTTAAGTATAAACAATGGGCTAACTCTGAACTGCTGACTTTCGGAGAGCGCCAGTTGCACTTGCTTCCGGAGAGCGATGCAGTCTTCTTCATTAGAATCCTTAACCACACCACGGTGGTTGACAGTTTATTTATCAGCCGAATGTCAGGAACCCCAGAGCTTTACTCTGCTGACAACACGGTAGAAACACCAACGTACCCAGAGCTAAAAGAACGAATTGAGAGGAATGACTCATGGCTTGTGCATTTCTCCTCAACAGCCACTCCAGAAATCCTGAGCCAAATCATCTCTTTTACATTTACTGACGGTGAGCATGGAAACCTATCAATAGAAGAAGTCATGCTTCACCTATTAACTCACGGTAGCAATCACAGAGGCATGGCTTCGCGAACATTAGCATCAAATGGACTTGAGCGTCCGAAAGATACATTCACTCGATATCTGCATGAGGTGGAGCCTTTTAGAAGGGAAGGAGCTCGGTGAGCCGGCCTCTAATAAATGGTTCAAACCGTTTGCTTCGCTCACTGGGACGGGCTAAAGCTCGCCCCTTAACCAAGCGTTAGCATTTACAAGGAGCAATTATGTCCGCGATTAAAAAATTCGATCACCCTAAGGAATTACTGTACAAATTGCATCGTGAAGGGCGTCGAGCTAATTTGTCAAACAACGAAACTGATATTCTTGATTCAGAATTTAATTTTTGCGTTACAGGTCATTCATTGAGAGATTGGATTGTCAAGCATTTACAATTAAATGAGCATCAAAAAAGTAAATTTCACAATAATTGTAACCAAAACAACTATCTCAAATATTGCAGAGATATAGCTCAAAGCATTTTGGTTTGGCTTTTTCAAAGCAATCCACTGTTTCATCTGTTAATACAGAGGAAGTTGAGTTTAGCTCTATTTATGCTCTAGGTAATGAAATCCATAACTCAATAGTTAATAAACTTACCGCTAAAATTGAAGTTACTCAGAACGATAGTTTGCATTTGATTATGTTTGTGTATTTTGTCGCTGAAGCGTACAACGATATATTCAAGGCTCATAACATTGAATTTGACGAAAGTTTAACTAACTCAGCATTGTTGGCTGGTGTTCATTACCAGTAAATTCAAAAAGACCAAGTCAGTGGGACAATTTTTAGCTGGCTCCCGTCGCTTCTCCCCTAATTTTGGCCAGCTTAAAAGTTGCCCTTGCTTGAGGCGTTATATTTTAAAAGGAATTTAGATGGCATTTCCATTATTTAGAAACGGAACGGCTATTACTCACAGAGCTTCGCATTGAAGATGAGGTTGATCTGTTCCATTTGTTTTCCAATCCATCTGTGGTCGAATATTACGATTTAGATGTGTTTCGTGAACACAGTCAAGCGGCTAGTTTAATTAGTTTTTTCAGGTCAAGATATGAGGAGCAGCAAGGCATCAGATGGGCAATCCGGATAAAGTCATCAGGCCGATTGATAGGCACTTGCGGATTTAACTCATGGAGTGGAAAAATACGTAACGCCGTTATTGGTTATGATCTGCTTCCTGATTTTTGGCGGCAAGGTTATTCATTAGAGGCTGTGCGTACCATTATTGCTGCTGGATTTTCGGGTTCTTTGCCCTGTGGGGAATTGCACTTCTGAATCATTGCTCCGTCGGCTTGGGTTTAAAGAGGAAGAACTTCGGCGTGAGTGTGGATATTGGAAGAATGAGTTTCATGATCTCAAATGTTTCGGCTTGCTCCGCTCCGAGTTCAGTGAAACATAACAATCCGCGTCATTCAGGGCCTTCGGCCCCTGCGACGCTATCAAGTTCGCGCGCATGCGCGTGGCATTATATCCACTTAGTCGAGAATTGGAGCGTTAATGACGGCTAGTCAAAATCATAAATAAAACCAACTAAAGTGGCTTTACGCGGTGCTGAGTGGTTTTTGCCCTGCGTATTTTCTTGCGCTTTTTAGTAACTCCCAAAGCATAGAGAAATCTTTGTGCTTGTTCATATCAACGTTACTTTTCTCAGTTTGCTTACCGATATTTACTGCCTTTGCTATTGCTCATGTTTACATGTCGGAAAGTGAGCTAACAGTAGAACAATGCAATAGAGCACTTAACTTAAAGTGGATTAATTGGTTTACAATCAGCGCGTTTACTCTGCTATACCTTGCTGTTTGGTTCCTTACTGCCTTCTTTCCCCTATGGGTAATGGGGTTGTTTACAATCGCTTCAGCCACATGCTTTTTTATATTCGGTATTTTTATTAGTGCCGTAGGGTGCAATTTAATTGCACCGCTAATCTTGTTCCTTATAGCTTGCACAACAGCCGCGCTGCAAACGGTGCAATGCACTGCGCTTATTGCACCCTACGTGTTTCGTCAATCCGATGGGACTGTGTTGCTGATCGCCATGCCCCGTCACCAAGGCAACAAAAGGGGCGATCTGCGCCCCGAATTCTTTATAATGCCCCCCTTTAAAACCGCCGGACGCAGGTTCGGCGCGCCCTGATGGCTGCGTTGCGCCATCAGGCAGATCATCAGGATTGAGAAACGGTTATGCATACTCTGGAACAGCTGCGCGCGGGTGAACTGTACGGTGCCCGCCATCTGAAGCTTTGTGAAAACCTCACGGAGTTCCCGCCCGAGATCTTGAGCCTTAAAGAGACGCTGGAGGTGCTGGATCTCACCGGCAACCAGCTAAGCACCCTTCCGGACGAGCTGGCCGGGTTCACCAAGCTGCGCATCATTTTCTGCTCCGAGAATCGCTTCACCGAGTTGCCTGAGGTGCTGGGGCGTTGCCCGGCGCTCACCATGGTGGGCTTCAAGGCCAACCGGATCGCCACAGTCCCCGCCGCGTCGCTGCCGGCGGGGCTGCGCTGGCTGATCCTGACCGACAACGCCATCGAACAGTTGCCCGATGAGTTGGGTCAGTGCAGCCGCCTGCAAAAGCTGATGCTGGCGGGCAACCGCCTGCGTGAGCTGCCCACCAGCCTTGCCAACTGCCGCAATCTGGAGCTGCTGCGCATCGCCGCCAACCGGATCGAACGCTTCCCCGACTGGCTGCTCACACTGCCACGCCTCGCCTGGCTCGCCTATTCCGGCAACCCCTTTAGCGAAATCGAGGAGGCGCGGGCCATCGATGTAGATCATGTGGCTCATATCGCCACTGTGCCGTGGCTGGCGCTTGAGTTGAGTGAGCTGCTGGGACAGGGGGCATCCGGTGTTATCCATCGCGCCACCCTTGTTGGTGACGTGGCTGATGCCAGTGTCGATGACGCGAGTCAGGCGGGCGATACCGCCGAGCCGAGTCAGGTGGCGGTCAAGCTGTTCAAGGGTGCCGTGACCAGCGATGGCTTGCCCCGCTGCGAGATGGCGGTGTCGCTGGCGGCCGGCACCCATCCCAATCTCATCAGGGTGCTGGGGAGGGTGAATGATCATCCCTCCGGTATGCCGGCGCTGGTGATGGCGCTGATAGACCCCGAGTTTGCCAATCTGGCCGGGCCGCCGAGTCTGGACTCCTGCACTCGCGACGTTTATCCCGCAGGGTTGTCGTTCACCCCGGCCGCCGTGCTCGCCATGGCGCAGGGCATGGCGGCTGCCGCACAGCATCTGCATGAGCGGGGTATCATGCACGGCGATCTCTATGGCCACAATATTCTGTTTGCCCGTGGGTCTGATGCCCCGGCTCGCGCCCTGCTGGGGGATTTCGGTGCGGCCTCCTTGTATGGCCGCAGCAACCGCGAACTGGCACTGGGTCTTGAACGACTGGAAGTGCGCGCCTTTGGCTGCCTGCTGGAGGAGCTGCTGGCGCGTTGCCAGCCGCAGAGCGAGGCGCTGCAGGATCTTGCTCAGCTGGCCCAGGCATGCCTTTGCGATCAGGTGTTGCAGCGACCCTCGTTCGCGCAGATCTCGGCCAGGATAGCGGCGGTGGCGACCGAGCCTGTCTGTGCCTGAGCCCGCGCAGTAAGCTGGTATCTGACTGACGGCGGCGCAGGGGGCTGCACAGCATGCAGCAGATCCCCATGACACAAAGATGTCAAAAAGACGCCTTGGGGCGTCTTTTCATGTTGCGATCGTTTTTCTGGCAAAAATCACCCGCCGGCCCGGCGCAAGGCTTGCGTGCGCCGGGTTAAGTTGTGATATTGAGGCATCTTCAGATAACAGGGGTATTAGGATGGAAGCTGCGTTTTGGCATCAGCGTTGGGAAGAAAACCGGATTGGCTTTCATCAGGCAGACTTCAATCGCTGGCTGCAATCCTGGTGGTCTGCCCAGCAACAGGATGAACCCGTGCTGGTGCCCCTGTGCGGCAAATCCCGCGACATGCTCTGGCTCAATGGCCTGGGCCACCCCATCGATGGTTTCGAGCTCTCAGCGCTCGCCATCGAGCAGTTTTTCAGTGAAAACCAGCTCACCGATACCCTCAGCGAGCTGGGCCCCTATCAGTGTCATCAGCACGGCTCCCTGTGCATCCATCAGGGGGACTTTTTCGCCGCCCCCGAGCTGGGGCGCCGCTACCGGTTGGCCTATGACAGGGCCGCCCTGATTGCCTTGCCGACGCAGATGCGCCGCCAGTATTCGGAGCTGATGAGCCGCCTGATGGTAACCGGTGGCCAGATCCTGCTGGTGACCCTGGAATATCAGCCGGAGCAGCAGAAACAGCCGCCCTTCTCGGTGGGAGAGATGGAAGTGCGCACCCTGTTCGAGCGCGATTTTCGGGTGGAGGTGCTGGGCAGGGCGGCAGAGGTGGATCACCCCAGGGTGCTCTCCGGCCAGCTCTCCTACTTCGATGAAGTGGCCTATCGCCTTATCCGCCGGGGCTGAGGGGCGGATGAAAGTGTGATCCCGCGCGACAAAGCCGCAGGTCACGGACTCTTTGCTACCTCCTTTGACATAGATCAACGTGGCAAGGGAGGCGAATCCCTAAGATGAGCCTGTTTCTCAATCACTGTTGGCATCGGCAGATGAGCTCTGGTTTGAACCATATGGCCGATCATCAACTCAGTGTCTGATTTTCACGCTCATGTTCACTTTTGGCGGCTTAGGTCGCAATTGATTATGGTTTTTCCAGCCGACCCCCAGGGGTCGGCTTTTTATTGGGCGGGATTGGCTGATGGGCAAGCATGCCTGCTCAGGCCTCGAAGGTGCTGGCGTTGAGCCGAAACGCCCTAGGGTCATCGATAAACTGGCCCGTGATGCGCTCGTCGTGTTCGTGACCCTGGCCATAGCTGCAGAGGATCAGCCGATCCGAGGTGCGTGAGCGCAGCTGTATGATGAAGCGCACCAGATCGGCGCGGCTCAGCGTGCCCACCTCCTCGCACACCCTTTCGCGCTGATCGAAGCCCAGATCCTTGTTGCCTATGCTGACCCAGAGCCGCTGGCCGCGACTGCGCAGGTTGGCATCCCGCTCGCTCAGCTGGGCCTGCAGGCCTACCTTGCTGTCTTGCCATTGCTGCTCGGTGAGCTCCAGCATGGCCAGCGGGAAGAGGTCGATGAACTCTTCCACCGCATCCAGCAGGTGTTGGGGGCCTGCCACCGGCGACTGGATATAGAAGATGAGGCCGGGGTGACGGTTGAGGGGCAGGTTGCCGGCACCCACCACGTAGCCGAGCTGCTGGCGGGTGCGCAGTTCGTGGAAGAAGGTGGATGACATTATGTGGTTGGCCAGGGTGAAGCAGGCAAGATCCCGCGCCCGGGTGGTGCGGGACTGGTAGTAGACCAGCAGGGCCGAGTCTTCGTGATCGCACCCCTGCTCGCGAATGAGCGTCCCCCTGTCTTGGATGGCGATGAGCGGGCGGCGGGTCTCGGCACTGGGCTGGCTGTTGGCACCGAGATGGCGTTCCAGCAGGGCGGCCAGTTCGAGCGCCTCGGCGGCGTCCCAGTCACCGTGTACCAGGGCTTCTATGTGCACCTCGCCAAAAAGCTGGGCGACAAACGCCGGCATCTCACCAAGCTCCACGGTGCGCAGATGGCGCAGCAACTGCTCGAACGGCGGGTTGTTCGGCTGCAACAGGCTGGTGAGCTGGTTGAACAGCTGGGAGATGGGCCGCGCCTTGGACTGGTTGTCCCAGTTGCGGATGAGCTGCTCTTTTATCTCGGCGAAGCGGCCCGGATCCGGATAGCCCAGGGTGCGGTTGCCGAGGATCATATCCAGCAGCAGCGGCTGCTTGTCGGCAAAGCCGCTCAGGTTGATGGTAAAGCCGCCCTGGTGGGCATAGATCTGGTAGCCGAGCCCCGCCAGCTCGGCCGGGTAGGTGAGGGCGTTGAGGTGATCGGTAAGCAGCTCCACCGCGAGCCGTGCCATGGCGATGTGGCGCGGACTTCTGACCGCGTGCTCGCTGTCGATGGAGATGTAGAGGTTGCCCTTGGGCACGCTGAACTGATGCTCGTGCAGATGCCAGAGCCGAAACCCGGGCCTGTCGATGAGGCAGGCGGGCATGTCGGCCTGCAGCGCCGGCTGGCGTGGATCGAGCCGGCTGCTGATAAAGGGATTTGGCAAGGGCAGGGCGAGGGCCGGTTCAGGTTCGCTCTGCTGCCAGTGGATCTTCTCCGCCTCCGTGATGATGTCGACGCCATAGGGTGTCTGATACCAGCGGGCCAGGCGATCCGTGGCCAGCTCCGGCGCCGTGATGGTCATGCGCAGGTTGTGTGGTGTGAGCTTGGCGAGCAGCCGGCGGATCAGCGCCTCGTCGTACTCGCGCATCATGTAGTCGCCGTAGAGCAGATCTTCGGGCGTGTAGCTGAACAGGTTCAACACCAGCCCGGAGACGGTGTCGAGTGCCCGGCCCCGCTCCTGGAAGCGGAACGCCGACTCGAGCACGGTGCGCTTCTCTTCGTAGCGCCAGCTTTCCACCCCACCGCGCTCGATAAGCTTCAAATAGCCGAACAGGGCGGCCACTATCTCGTTGACGTGTTCGAGTCCGAGCGGCGTGAGGCCGAAACTCACCCCGAAATCCTTGAAGTTGGCACCGCTGATGCCGCCGCCGGCTGAGAGCTGATTGACCCAGCCTTTCGCTTTCAGCAGGGAGAGCAGGCTGCCATCCCCTTCATAGCCGATGAGGTGGCTCAGGAAGGTGAGGGGTTTTTTGTCATAAAACTCGTCGACGTTGGGCAGCGGAAAGGTCAGCGCCAGCTTGCGGGTCTCCTTGACCGGATTGATGCGGATGCGGATACCGAGATCGTCGAGGCGATAAAGGGGGGCCGTCAGGGTCGGTATTCCCAGATTGCGATTCAAAATGGGAGCGAAAAAGCGATCGCACCAAGCCATCTGGGTCTTTATGGATTCAGGCGAGATCATCACCAGTGCCATGCGATCCGCGCTGTAGTGAGATTCGTAGAACCGGATGAGATCGGTGCGCAGATCCCGGCCGGGCAGATCCGCCAGGGTATCCAGGTTGCCGACCGAGAATTTGGAGAAGGGGTGGGCCGGGTTGACCGTCTCTTTGTGTACCTGGTAGCTACGGCGCACATCGTCCTGCAGCTTGAGGCGGTACTCGGAGTCGACCGCGTTGCGTTCCTTGTCCACCCACTCGGGGGTGAAGGTAGGACAGATGAAGAACTGGGAAAAACGGTCAAGCCCGGCCTCGAAGAAGCCGTTGTCTATCTCGAAAAAGAAGTTGGTGAACTCGGTGCCGGTCCAGGCATTGTTGCTGCCGCCATGACGGCTCATAAATTGCTGGTACTCACCAGGCTTGGGATAAGTACGAGTGCCAAGGAACAGCATATGCTCAAGGAAATGAGCCATCCCCTGCCGATCGGCCGGATCGTCGAAATGACCCGTATTGACGGCCAGGGAAGCGGCAGATTTGTCGGTGTCGGGATCGCAGATCAACAAGACCCTGAGCCGGTTTGCCAGCTCCAGATAGTGGTACTGCCGATGGTCATTAGGACTGGCATATGGGCTCATTGGGGCGTGACTCATGTTGGATTTATTTGAATTTAAACATGATTATCGACCCCGCTATCCAGTGAGGCAAACCCTTTTCTGAGAGGTAGCGCAATTGTTTCCCCCGGCATGGCGGGGTAAGATCCCCCCGCTATCAAAACAGGCCCGTTGGGCGAGGTTGTAATGAAAATCTACATCATGCGTCATGGCCAGGCTGGCATGAATGCGAAAACAGATGAACAGCGTCCACTGACCGAGCAGGGCATCGAGGAATCCATCCACATGGCTCGCTGGCTGGCTCCCCAGCTCAACGGCAAGCTGGATAGGGTAATTCACAGCAACTACCTGCGTGCCAGACAAACTTGGCAGAGCATATGCAATGAATTGCCCAAGGCGGGTGCCGTCGAAGAGAGCGGTGACATCACCCCCTATGGCGATCCGACCTTCGTGGCGAGCTACCTCACTGCGCTGGCGGACAAACATGACAGCATCCTGATGGTGAGCCACCTGCCACTGGTGGGGTATCTGGTGCAAAGCCTCTGTCCGGCGGCAGGTGCGCCCATGTTTGCCACCTCGGGTCTGGCCTGCATCGAATGGCAAGATGGCAAGGGGGTCTTGCTCTGGCTGGAAGGACCACATACAATACGCTAAAAGTTAATAAAAAGTTATAGATTGGTTTTTTGGGGAAGAGAGACGCGATTTTTCCGGATTTTTATACAGATTTTACGGAATTATTTCGCAGAAGCTGCTGTCATACGGATACAACTGCAAGAGGTTGCAAACGATGAGAGTGTTCAAGAAGTACCTGCCACTCATGGTGGCAAAACATGTCAAAACCTTCTTCAAGGGACGGATCTATATCCACGGCAGGGGGCGTTTTGATTTCCAGTCAGGCTTGCTGATGATGCCAACGCCAGCTGACATTCCCCACCGCCAGACCGTGGTCGAGGTCAACGCCATGATCTCCAGACTGCACATGGATGCGGCGTGATTGCCTCACCAGCCCAGCCAGTCACTTCATGCCCGCCACCGTGCGGGCATGATTGTTTTTGGCCCTGATCTGCCCAAATTGGTTCTGTTCGATTCCGTTTCAAACCCACCTGCATGGGCAAGGCCGGCAAGCGCTTGCTAATCCTGTTTGCCTCTCTATACTCCCGCCGGAAATACCCGTTGGTTTTTTCTGGATATAGTGATGCCCCTTGCCTTCTTGTTTCCCTTCTCCTGCATGGCCATCTGGGCTGGCAATGCCATTGTCAGCAAGCTGGCGGTCGGGGTGCTGTCACCCGCGGCGCTGGCCTGGTCGCGCTGGATGGTAGCCGCCATCATCTTGACGCCGTTCCTCGCACACCGGGCCTGGCGGGATCGTGCCAAGCTGCGGGCCGGCTTCTATCAGCTGGCGGCGCTGGCTCTGCTCGGCATGGTGCTGAACCAGACCTTTGGTTACTACGCGGCGCAAACCCTGGGGGCGACCGAGATCGGCCTGATGATGGGGTTGACCCCGCTGATGACGGTGCTGCTCAGCATCTGGCTGCTGCGTGAACGCCCCACCTGGGGTGCCTTGCTCGGTGGCGTCATCTCCATTCTGGGGCTGGCCATCTTGCTGGGACAGGGAGATCCCGCCCGTCTCTTTACCCAGGGCATCCATATCGGTTCCGTTTACATGCTGCTGTCGGCGGGCACTTATGCGCTCTACAGCGTGTTGCTCAAGAAGTGGGATCTGGGGCTCGACAACTGGTCCATGCTCTACGGCCAAGTGCTGTGCAGTCTGCTGTTTCTCACCCCCTTCTACCTGTTGGTGGATGGCCACTGGCCGGACGGTCGGGCGCTCTGGCTCATCCTCTACGCGGGGATCCCGACGTCGGCCTTGTCGCCCTGGCTCTGGATGCAGGGCATAGCCCTGCTGGGGGCAAGCCGCACCGCCATCTTCATGAACCTGTTGCCGGTGATGACTGCAGGCCTGGCCATCAGCTGGCTCGGTGAGCAGCTGACCAGCTATCACCTGATAGGGGGCGGCATGACGCTGCTCGGGGTCTTGCTGGCCCAGCTGCTGGTGCAGCCTGTGGTGCTGCGTCGGCGCCGGGTGGCGCTGGCGAGCTGTCGGGAAGATTGAAAAAAAGACCGCCCTCGAGGCGGTCTTTTTTTGAGGAGGGTCAGGGCGTCACTGCGCGGTGAGATAGAGGTCTTTGGAGTAGACCACGTCTTGCGGGTTCTGATAGGGATAGCCCTTGATGTTGGGCTTGAGCAGCCGCGACTTGACGTAGAAGTAGACGGGGGCAATGGGGGCCTCGTCATCGATCAGCGCCTCGGCCTGCTGATAGAGCTGGTTGCGCTCGGCCGGATCCTTGGAGTCATGGGCCTTGGCCAGCAGGGCATCATACTGCTTGTTGAACCACTTGCCGCTGTTGGCGCTGCTGCTGGAGGTCATGATGTCGAGGAAGGTCGACGCATCGTTGTAATCCCCGTTCCAGGAGTAGCGGCTGACGCCGAAATCCCCCTCGTTGAGCACTGACACCATGGTTTTCCACTCCATGTTGTTGAGCTTGGCCTGGACGCCCAAGTTGTGCTTCCACATGGAGGAGATGGCCAGGGCTATCTTCTTGTGCCCCTCGCTGGTGTTGTAGAGGATGTCCACATCCAGCGGCTTGCCCGGGCCGTAGCCCGCCTCGCTCAGCAACGCTTTCGCCTGCTTGATCCGCTCCTCCTTGCTCAGCAACTGGCTGGCAGGGCGCTTGAGCTCGAAACCGTCGACACTCGGCGGGGTCAGGCTGAAGGCGGAGATCTGGCCCTGTCCCAGGATCTTCTCGGTGATGGTGTCCCGGTCGATGGCAAGCGACAGCGCCTTGCGCACCTTGGGGTTGTCGAACGGTTTGCGCTGGGTGTTGAACACATAGTAATAGGTGGCGAGCAGCGGGGCATTGATCAGCTCCTGCGGGCTCTGCTGCTTGAGCTGCTTGTACTGCTCCAGCGGATACGTGGTGTAGTGCAGCTCACCGGCGCGATAGCGGTTGTAGGCGGCGGTATCCGAGACTATCTCCAGATAGAGCACCTTGTTCAGCACCGTATGCTGGTTGTCCCAGTAATGGGGATTGCGCTCGGAGATGAGCCGCTCGTTGGGGGTCCACTCCTTGAGCACAAAGGCGCCGTTGGAGACGATGTTGCCCGGCTTGACCCACTCATGACCGAACTTCTCTATGGTCGCCTTCGGCGCCGGGAAGGTGGTGTAGTGAGAGAGGGTTTTGAGGAAGAAGGGCACCGGGTTCTTTAATGTGATCTGCAGGGTATGTGCATCCAGTGCCTTGATGCCGAGGGCATCCGGACTCTTCTTGCCCTGCACCACGTCACTGGCGTTGGTGACGCCGGTCAGCTCGATGAACCAGGCATAGTTGGAGGCGTTTCTGGGATCCGCCGCCCGCTGCCAGCCATAGACATAATCCGCTGCCGTGACCGGCTCGCCGTTGGACCATTTGGCCTCGGGTCTGAGCTTGAAGGTGTAGACGGTGCCCGTGCTGTCGAGCTCGTAGCCCAGAGCGCCGGCAGGCTGCAACTTGCCGTCTCCGTCCAGGGTGTAGAGCCCCTCGAACAGATCGTTGACTATGTCGCTGCCTGAGCTCTCTTCCACCATCTGGGGATCGATGGAGGCGGGTTCAGTGCCTATGTTGCGCACGAAGGTTTGTTGATCGCCGGGCAGCAGCCTGGTGCCCGGCGGTACCTGGGCAGCCAGGACGGGTAACGCGAACAGGGCGGCGACCGTGCCGGCAATGAGTGTCCTTTTCATTGAATATCCTTATGTTTTTTTGCTTCCAAAGCTTGGCCAGTGTGCTGGATTGATCTGGAGATCTCAAGCGGTGGGCACGGGTCTCACCGTCAGCTACCCAGATAGGGGGCCAAGTGTGCTGTTTGCACCCACCATGGCGGCCTGTTCGTGACTTTTTACCACGAATTAACATGGCAAAAGTTACCGATTGGGACTGATTAAAGGGGGGGGTGACGGGGACTCGATGGCCATGATGCGCATTAATCCAGCGGCTTAATTCGCTGCAAAAACAAAAAACAGACGTTACATTAGGTTACAAAACAAGGCTGCCGAGGATCGGCACTTTTTTTGTCGACGCGTGCAAACGTTTTCAAAGCCAACGGAAACGATCTTAAAGGAACAATAATGCGAAACATGATCACCATGGGCGAGTTCATCGTCAAAAAGCAGGCGGATTATCCCACCGCGACCGGGGAGCTGACCTCATTGCTCAGTTCCATCCGCCTGGCCGCCAAGGTGGTGAACCGGGAGATCAACAAGGCGGGGCTGGCAGACATCATCGGCTCCATGGGTGCTGAAAACGTGCAGGGCGAGGTGCAGCAGAAGCTGGATGTGTACGCCAACGAGCGCTTCAAGGCGGCGCTGGAAGCCCGCGGCGAAGTGTGTGGCATGGCCTCTGAAGAGGAGGAGGATTTCGTCTCCTTCGATTCCGAGCTTTCCCGTCACTCCAAATACGTGGTGCTGATCGACCCGCTCGACGGCTCCTCCAACATAGATGTCAACGTCTCGGTCGGTACCATCTTCTCCATCTACCGCCGCGTCAGCACACCCGGAGCAGGTGTTACTCTGGAAGACTTCCTGCAGCCGGGCAACCGCCAGGTCGCCGCCGGGTATGTGGTCTACGGCTCCTCCACCATGCTGGTCTACACCACCGGTTTTGGCGTCAACGGCTTCACCTATGACCCCTCCATCGGCTGTTTCTGTCTCTCTCACGAGAACATCCGCATCCCGGAAGAGGGCAAGATCTACTCCATCAACGAGGGCAACTACATCAAGTTCCCGGACGGGGTGAAGAAGTACCTCAAATATTGCCAGGAGCGGGATGAGGCGACCCACAGACCCTACACCTCCCGCTACATCGGCTCGCTGGTCTCGGATTTCCATCGCAACCTGCTCAAGGGCGGCATCTACATCTATCCGTCCGGCACCAACTCTCCGAATGGCAAGCTGCGCCTGCTCTACGAGTGCAACCCCATGGCGTTTCTGGTGGAGCAGGCCGGTGGCAAGGCCTCCGACGGCTTTGGCCGGATCATGGATATCCAGCCCACCGCACTGCACCAGCGTACCCCTTACTTCGTCGGTTCCACCAAGATGGTGGAGCGGGCCGAGGCCTTCATGCGGGAGTTTTCCGCCCATGAGGATCCTGCCAATCAGGAGTGATGCCCGGATGTTGTGCCTGCGATGAGCAGATAAAAAAACGGGAGCCGATCTGGCTCCCGTTTTGTTTGGGTGAGGTCGCTTGCCTCAGTGACTGGTATGGCTGGCAAGATCCGCCAGCAAGCCATCCACCAGTTTCAGGCGCATGGCGCGGTCCGGGGTTGGCACCTGGAAGCGCAAGCGGGTCGGCCCATCCATCTTGTAGATGCGCGGCTGC
Organism: Aeromonas enterica; assembly: GCF_054052465.1. NCBI lineage: Bacteria > Pseudomonadati > Pseudomonadota > Gammaproteobacteria > Aeromonadales > Aeromonadaceae > Aeromonas > Aeromonas enterica. The sequence goes on from NZ_JBSTYL010000010.1 coordinate 136,987, forward strand.
TCGGAGAGCAGCTTGACCAGATAGCCAGGGTTGACCCGGGTCTCCTGGGTAAAGTCCAGATAACCGCCGCGCTCGCTCATCTCCACCCGGCGAATGCCAAGGGCGGTGGCGCGCTGGCGGAAGGCGGCCAGCTCCATCAGGGTTTTGGTTGCCTCCGGCAGCAGGCCGAAGCGATCGATGAGCTCCACCTTCAACTCGCGCAGCTCCTGCTCGTCCGCCGCGCTGGCGATGCGCTTGTACATGGAGAGGCGCATGTTGACGTCCGGTATGTAGTCGTCCGGCAAGAGCGCGGGCAGGCGCAGTTCCACTTCGGTGTGCTGGCTCATCAGCTGCTCCAGCGACGGCTCCTTGCCATTTTTCAGCGCCTCGACCGCCTGCTCCAGCATCTCCATGTAGAGGGTGAAGCCGACAGATTCGATCTGGCCGCTCTGATCGTCGCCCAGCAACTCGCCTGCACCCCGGATCTCCAGATCGTGGGTCGCCAGCGCAAAGCCGGCACCGAGATCTTCGAGCGAGGCAATGGCCTCCAGCCGCTTGACCGCATCCTTGCTCATCAGCTTGGGATGGGGAGTGAGCAGGTAGGCATAGGCCTGGTGGTGGGAGCGACCAACCCGGCCCCGCAACTGGTGCAACTGGGCCAGCCCCAGATGATCGGCGCGGTCCATGATGATGGTGTTGGCACTCGGCACGTCGATGCCGGTCTCTATGATGGTGGTGCAGACCAGCAGGCTGAAGCGCTGGTGGTAGAAGTCCGACATGACTCGCTCGAGATCTCGCTCGCGCATCTGGCCGTGGGCGATGCCGATGCGCGCCTCCGGCACCAGCTCGGCGAGATCGCTGGCGCATTTTTCGATGCTCTCCACGTCGTTGTGCAGGTAGTAGACCTGGCCGCCGCGCTTGAGCTCACGCAGCACCGCCTCACGGGTGACCGCGGGGTCCTGCTGGCGCACGAAGGTCTTGATGGCGAGCCGCTTGGCGGGCGGGGTGGCTATGATGGAGAGATCCCGCATGCCGGCCATCGCCATGTTGAGGGTGCGCGGGATCGGCGTCGCCGTGAGGGTGAGGATATCCACGTCGGCCCGCAGCGCCTTGATCTTCTCCTTCTGGCGTACCCCGAATCTGTGCTCCTCATCGACGACCAGCAGCCCCAGATCCTTGAAGGTGAGCTCTGAACCCAAGAGTTTGTGGGTGCCTATGATGATGTCGACCTTGCCCTCGCGCAGCTCTTTCATGACGGCATTCTGCTCCTTGGCGGAGCGGAAGCGGCTCAACACCTCGACCCGCACCGGCCAGTTGGCGAAGCGATCGCGGAAGTTGTCGTAGTGCTGCTGGGCGAGCAGGGTGGTGGGCACCAGCACGGCCACCTGTTTGCCGCCATGGACCGCCACGAAGGCGGCCCTCATTGCCACTTCGGTCTTGCCAAAGCCCACGTCGCCGCACACCAGCCGGTCCATGCTCTTGGCCTGACACATGTCCCCCAGCACCGCATTGATGGCGTTGAGCTGATCCTCTGTCTCCTCGAACGGGAAACCGGCGGCAAACTGGCGGTAGGCCTCCCTGTCGTGCTGGAAGGCAAAACCGTGGCGGGCCGCCCGCAGGGCATACACATCCAGCAGCTCGGCCGCCACGTCGCGCACCTTCTCCGCCGCCTTGCGCCGCGCCTTGACCCAGGCCTCGCCGCCGAGCTTGTGGCTGGGCGGGTTGTCGGAACCCGTGTAACGGCTGATGAGATGCAGACTGGTAACCGGCACGAACAGCTTGTCGCCACCGGCGTATTCCAGGGTCAGGAACTCGGTGGGCAGACCGCCGGCATCAATGGTTTCGAGCCCGAGGTAACGGCCGACCCCGTGATCCAGATGCACCACCGGCTGGCCCTGGGTCAGCTCGCCGAGGTTGCGGATCACCGCGTCCGAGCTCAGGTTCTTGCTCTTTTCCCGCGCGCGTTTGCTGCGTACCTTGCCCCCCAGCAGCTCGGTTTCGGTGATGAGAGCCAACGCTTCCTGACCTGCCTCCTGCCACAGGAAGCCACGCTCCAGCGGCGCCACCAGCAGGCCGTGGCGCGCCTTGCTCGCCATGAAGGCATCCAGCGAGACGAACTCCTTGGGTTGCAAGGATATTCGCGCCAGCAAGTCGCCCAGCACCTCGCGTCGCCCTTCGGATTCCACCGCAAACAGGGTGCGGCCCGTGAAGCTGTCCAGGAACTGGCCCAGCGCCAGCATGGGCTGCTCCTTGCTGTGATCGAGCTGCAGTTCGGGCAGGGGAACGATGGGGAGATCCCGCTGGCCGGCCCCGCCATCGGTGGCAGTCTCCTGCAACCGCACGGCGCCATAGTGACCCAGCGCCGCAAACAGCTGCTCCACCGGCAGGTAGATCTGCTGAGGGGGCAGCAGCGGGCGGGTGTTGTCCCAGCGCCTGTCTTCATAGCGCTGGCCTATGTCGTTCCAGAACCGCTGGGCCGCGGGATAGATATCCCCCACGGTGAGCAGCAGTGTGTTGTCCGGCAGATAATCGAACAGGCTGGCGGTCTGGCTGAAGAAGAGTGGCAGATAGTATTCGATGCCGGCGGGCCAGCGCCCCTTGCTCACCTCCTGATAGACGGAGCCCTCGGCGCGCGACAGCTCGAACTGTTCGCGAAATTGGCCGCGAAACAGCTCGATGGCGGCCTCGTCGGTGGGAAACTCCCGGGCTGGCAGCAGGCTGACCGTCTTGACCGGTTCGCTTGAGCGCTGGGTCTCGGGATCGAACGGACGGATGGAGTCCACCTCGTCATCGAAGAAGTCGATGCGATAGGGGCTGTTGCTGCCCATGGGGAACAGGTCGAGCAGTGAGCCACGGGCGGCAAATTCCCCGTGCTCCAGCACCTGCTCCACCGCCACGTAACCGGCTTCGGCCAGGCGCCCCCGCAACTGTTGCAGGTTGAGACGCTGGCCGGCTTTCACCATCAGGCTGTACTTGTCGAGGTAGACCCGGGGGGCGCAACGCAGCATCAGGGTGGAGATGGGCACGATCAACACGCCGCTGCTCATCTGCGGCAGCTTGTAGAGGGTCTCGAGGCGCTGGGAGATGATGTCCTGATGGGGAGAGAAGGTATCGTAGGGCAGGGTCTCCCAGTCCGGAAACAGCAGTACGGGTGAGCCCCTGTCTGCCAACAGGAACTGAAGCTCCTGTTCGAGGCGCAGGGCGCTCGGGGTATCGGCGGTCACCAGCAGGACGTGGCGGTTGGCCTCCTGAGTGAGGCGGGCGGCAACCAGCGAGAGGCTGCTGCCTGTCAACTGGCCGAGCGTTAACTTTTGGCCCGCCTTGGCGGGCAAGGCGGGAAGCTTGATTGGCATCATTCGATTCTTTTAACGTTGACGGTCTTGAGCGCGAAGTTTGAGTTGCTTGGATTGCACATGCAGACTGGCACGCACCAGCAGTTCACGGTCATCCTCGCGGATCCGCACATAGTCGAGCACCACGTGCATGCCGTGCTCGCTCGGTTCCAGTTGCTTGACTTGACCATAGCAATAGATGGCGGAGGCCTCTTCCCGCAGAAAGATCTTGAGCCGAACTATCTGGTGCAGGTGCGGCGGCTCGCCATGGCCCTGGTGCGGATGCAGGTAAGTCAGTTGGCCGGCGCCAAAACGCAGGGTGTGGAAGCGATGCTCGGCGTGATCCTGTACCGACAGCACATAACCCATGATCATGTCGATCTTGCGGGACTGCTGATTGACTATCTCCACCAGGTCGTGCATCGACTCGTTCTGGTTGCGCATCAGGCGACTGGTCACCATGTCGATGGAGGTGATGGAGGAGGCGATGCGAAAGGGTTCGGGCAGTTCAGCTTCCAGTGCCTCCAGCGTTGGCAGATGAAAGTCACCGGGCATGGGGATCACATTGACCGGAGTGGCATGGGTGACGCTGAAGAACTGTTCCTGCATGGAGGCTATCCCTTGTTGTCATGGACGGTTTCCCTTTATTATCCGGTATCTTATTTTGTTGGCAACGTAGATATCCTTGAAGACTGGACTTTTTCAGCCGCTGCCGCTGGCCATTGGCCTTCGCTACGCAGGCTCACGACGCAGTAACCGCTTCGTTTCATTTATCTCCCTGTTCTCCACCTTTGGTATCGCCATCGGGGTCGCGGCCCTGATGGTGGTCATATCCGTGATGAACGGCTTCGAGGGGCAGCTCAAGGGGCGCATCCTGGGAGTGATCCCCCATGTGGTGGTGACCAATCAGGCTGGCCGCATCGACGCCCAGCCCGCAGGCTTGCCCGATCTGGCCAAGTTGCCCCATGTGATCGCCAGCGCCCCCATGCTCGACAGCGAAGGTATGCTGCAGAGTCCGGGTCAGCTCACCGGCGTCAGCGTGCAGGGCATCGATCCCGCCCAGTGGCCAAAGGATGACATATTGCACGCCCAGATGCAGATGGGGCGCCTCGACAGTCTGCAGCGTGGTGCATACCACATAGTGCTGGGGCAGGGGGTGGCCAATCGTCTCAAGGTCTCCATGGGCGATCAGGTCCGTTTGATCCTGACCGAGGGCACCCGTTTCACGCCTTTTGGCCGGGTGCCAGCCCAGCGGCTGTTTACCGTCTCCGGGATCTTCGGGGTCGGTGCCGACGTGGACAGTCAGGTTGCGCTCATCTCGCTGGGGGATGCCCAGCGCCTGCTGCGTCTGCCGGCAGAAACCGTCGGTGGCATTCGGCTCTGGCTGGACGATCCCTTCGCCGCCGATCAGGTGATAAAGACGGCGCTGCCGGACGGGCTGGAGTGGCAGGACTGGCGCCGTGAGCGTGGCGAGCTGTTCCAGGCCGTCGCCATGGAGAAGCGCATGATGGGGCTGATGTTGGTGTTGATCATCGCGGTTGCCACTTTCAATATCCTCTCCGCCCTGGTGATGGTGGTCACTGACAAGGAAGGTGAGGTGGCCATTTTGCGCACCATGGGCATGAGCGAGGCAGGGATCGTCAAGATCTTCATGGTGCTCGGCGCTTCCAGCGGTGTGATCGGTGCCCTGCTCGGCGGTTTTGCCGGGCTCGGCCTCTCGCTGGGGATCAACCCCTTGCTCGATGCGGTGGGGCTAAACCTCTACATGACGGCCGGTGGCAGTGGCCTGCCGGTGATAGTGGAGCCGGCTCAGGTCATCATCATCTTGCTGGGTGCCGTGCTGCTCAGCTTCAGCGCCACCCTCTACCCTGCGGCCCGTGCGGCGCGGGTGAAACCGGCCGAGGCGCTGCGTTATGAATAATTCATCTTCTATTGTTACATCCGGCGTTAGTGGAGCCCCGTTTATGAATGAACCCTTCTCCTGTGAACCTCTGCTGCGTTGTCAGGCACTGAATCATGTCTATCAAGAGGGCGAGCTGGAGACCCAGGTGCTCAAGGGGATCGACTTGTCCGTTGCCCCCGGCGAAATGCTGGCGGTGGTGGGCAGCTCGGGCTCGGGCAAGACCACGCTGCTGCACCTGATGGGGGCGCTGGACAATCCGTCGAGCGGCGCAGTGCTGTTCAAGGGACAGGATATCCATCACTGGGACAGTCGCACCCAGGCCAGATTCCGCAATCAGGAGCTGGGCTTCGTCTACCAGTTCCACCACCTGCTCGCCGAGTTCACCGCACTGGAGAACACCGCCATGCCGCTGCTGATCGCCGGCGAGTCGGTGGCCAGCGCCACCGACAAGGCAACTCGCATGCTGGGGCGGGTGGGGCTATCCCATCGCCTCAATCACAGACCCTCCGAGCTCTCCGGTGGCGAACGCCAGCGGGTAGCCATCGCCCGCGCCCTGGTCAACGAACCGAGTCTGGTGTTGGCGGATGAGCCTACCGGCAACCTGGATCACGCCAGTGCCACCGCCGTCTACGAGCTCTTGTGCGAGCTCAACCGCGAGCTGGGCACGGCATTTGTGGTGGTCACCCATGATCTCAGCCTGGCTGCCAAGCTCCATCGGCGAGTGACCCTGGTGAGCGGCATCATGGCGGAGGTCGCCTGATGTTCAAACCGCTGCCCCTCTTTCTGGGCCTGCGTTACAGCCGCTCCCGTCGTCGCAACGGCTTCATCGCCTTTATTTCCGCCTCCTCCCTCATCGGCATCGCCCTCGGGGTGATGGCGCTCATTCTGGGCTTGTCTGCCATGAACGGGTTTGAGCGGGAGCTCAAAGACAGGGTGCTCTCCGTGGTGCCTCACGGCGAGCTGATGGGGATGGAGGCGCCGCTGCCCGACTGGCCCAAGTTGCGGGATTACCTGCTGGCCCAGCCCGGTGTGGAAGCCGCCGCGCCCGTCATCCGGCTAGATGGGTTGCTGGAACACGGCAATGCTCTCAAGGGATTGCAGGTGCGCGCCGTGCTGCCCGAGCTTGAAGCCAATCTGTCCGATGCGGGCAAATACATGACGGGGCGCGGTCTGCGCGAGCTGCAGGCCGGTGAGCGCGGGCTCATCCTTGGCAAGACCATTGCCGACAAGTTGGGGGTCACCATCGGGGACACCGTCGCCCTGTTGTTGCCCCAGGGGGGCGATGCGTCCGCCATCAAGAACCCGAAGCGGGAATCCCTCAAGGTGGTGGGACTGCTCGAGATCGGCGGCCAGCTTGACGGTGTGCTCGGCTTCATGCACCTGGCCGATGCCCAGGCCATCACCGGCATGGGCAGCGCGGTGGAGGGCTTCAGCCTCAAGGTCAACGACGTGCTCAAGGCGCAGTCCATCACGGTGGCCGCTGCCCAGAAATTTCCGCACTACGTCTACATCAGCAGCTGGATGAGCCGCCAGGGCTATCTCTATCAGGACATCCAGATGGTGCGCACCGTCATGTATGTGGTGATGCTGATGGTGGTGGCGGTAGCCTGCTTCAACATCGTTTCCACCCTGGTGATGGCGGTGAACGAGAAACGCAGCGAAATTGCCATCTTGAAGACCATGGGGGCGAGCCCGGGCCAGATCAGGCTCACTTTCGTCATTCAGGGCATGGTGAACGGGGTGGCGGGCGCCTTGCTCGGGGCCCTGCTCGGTGGCCTGCTCTCCAGCAAGCTGACCCAGATCTTGAGCTTCATCGAGGGGCTGATAGGCCACCGGTTCCTCAACCCCGACATCTACTTCATCGACTTCCTGCCCACCGAATTGCATCTGCAGGATCTGCTGATCGTGACCGGGGCGGCCATACTGATGAGCCTGCTGGCGACGCTTTACCCCGCCTGGCGGGCGAGCGGTCTGGTACCGTCCCGGGAGCTGGGACACTGATCCATCGCACCTATGGCTGAAACGAGAAGGGCCCGCTGCAAATCCGCGGGCCCTTCTTCTTGGCAACGGGATCAGTGGGCGTTGAGCTCATCCAGCGGCAGCGAGAAGCTGGCTACGAAGACGTCGATGAAGTAGCGCATCTGCGGGCTCATCCTTGCTTCCAGCATAGCTTCGAGGCGTTTCCTGGCTGGCTCGAATTCCCGGTTGCCGGCGTTGATCTCCTCCAGACACTTGGTGTAGGCACAGAGGGTATCGGCATCCTTCACCAGCCGTGCCAGCTCGGCATCCTGCGCGCCCGAGTCCAGCAGGGGGCGAAAATCCTCCACCAGTTCCGGCGGCAGCATGGCGAGCAGACGCTGCTCGGCTGCCAGCTCTATTTTCTTGTACTCCCTGGCAATTTCGGGATTGAAGTACTTGACCGGGGTGGGCAGATCGCCGGTCAGTACCTCGCTGCTGTCGTGATAGAGCGCCATCACGGCGGCGCGATCCGCATCGACCTTGCCCCCAAACAGCCGATTGTGGATGAGCCCGAGGGCATGGGCCACCATGGCCACCTGCAGGCTGTGCTCGGCGATGTTTTCGGGCTGGATGTTGCGCATCAGCGGCCAGCGATAGATGAGTTTCATGCGGGCGAGATTGGCGAAAAAGTGGCTGGGAAGCATGGTTGGCCTCGGACGGTGGCAATGAAAAAGGGCAGACCCTAGTCTGCCCTTTTTTTGCGGCGCAGGCAGCCTGCCTGTGCGATTTTCGTGGTGCTCAGCGAATGTAGCGACCGGATTCGGCTTCGTGGTTGGTCACCACCATCTGACCGATGGGGGCAAGGGCAATCAGCGCCAGCTTGAGATGCTGGATACCGAACGGAATGCCTATGATGGTCACGAAGCAGGCCAGTGCGGAGGCGATGTGGCCGATGGCCAGCCAGATCCCGATCACCAGGAACCAGAGGATGTTGCCAATCAGCCCCAGGGTGCCTGTGCCTATGTCACTCTGCCCCGTCATGCTCTTGCGGCTCACTGCCTGCTTGCCAAACGGGAAGAAGGTGAAGGTGCCGATGACGAAGCAGGCGCGACCCCAGGGGATCCCGATCAGCGAGACAAAGCAGAGCAGCCCGGCCAGCCACCAGGCCAGCCCCATGAAGACGCCCCCCAGTACAAACCAGAGCAGGTTAAACAAGAAGCGGAAAAAGGCCATGTTGGTCACTCCAGACTCATAAATTTGGCTGTCACCATAGCGAGCAGCAGCCATGGACGCAATGGTTGATGTGATGGGGTGGACAATTTGGGTCGCAGCCCGCGAACAGGGCGGCTTTTTAGTGGGAAATGAGGTGAAAAAGTAGGCTTTTGTGCGAAAAAAGGTGAGCAAGTGCAAATTCTTGTGCATTGCGCGCTTGAAGTCGGGCCTGTGCTTCCCCATATAAGAGTCAGATTTGCGCGAATTGTGCCATCGACACCCCCGTTGGGGGATGTGTGGCTCGACTCGACCAAAGTGCGCCGCTATAATGTCGCGTCATATTTTCTCATCACAAAGACAGTCGTTGTCTTTATAAACAGGAAGACTCCGGGCTTTGCCCAGGGGCAATAAGGGTCAGCACACAGTGCTGAGTTGAACGAGGTAAAAGAATGCAAGTTTCTGTAGAGACAACCCAGGGTCTGGAACGCCGTCTTACCATCACTGTACCGGCTGCTACCGTTGACGCTGCCGTGCGTAAAGAATTGAATGGCCTGGCCAAAACCCGTCGCATCGACGGTTTCCGTCCTGGCAAGGCTCCGGTGACCATCATCAAGAAGATGTTCGGTGCCATGGCTCACGCTCGCGTTGCTGATGAAATGATGCAGAGCAACTTCATCAAGGCCATCATCGAAAACAAACTGAGCCCGGCCGGTGCCCCGACCATGGATCCGAAAGAGATCCAGGAAGGTCAGGACTTCGTATTCAGCGCCACTTTCGAAGTGTACCCCGAGTTTGAAGTGGCTGGCCTCGAGAGCATCAAGGTCGAGAAGCCGGTTGCGACCGTCAAGGATGAAGATCTGGCCAACATGATCGACACCCTGCGCAAGCAGCACGCTACCTGGGCCGATGTTGATGCCGCCGCTGCCGATGGCATGCGTGTGACCATGGACTTCATCGGTTCCATCGATGGTGAAGAGTTCGACGGCGGCAAAGCCGAAGGCTTCAACCTGGTACTGGGTGCAGGCCGCATGATCCCAGGCTTCGAAGACGCCATCATGGGCAAGAAAGCAGGCGACGAGTTCACCATCGACGTGACCTTCCCGGCTGACTACCACGCCGAAAACCTGAAAGGCAAAGCAGCCAAGTTCGCTGCCAAGCTGAACAAGGTTGAAGAGCAGATCCTGCCTGAGCTGACTGAAGAGTTCGTCAAGCGTTTCGGCATCGAGAGCGGCAACGTTGAAGAGCTGAAAGCCGAAGTGCGCAAGAACATGGAGCGCGAACTGGCTCAGGCCCTGAAAAACAGCGTGAAAGAGCAAGTGCTGAACGGCCTGGTTGAAGCCAACCAGATCGATCTGCCGAAGGCTGCCGTTGCTCAGGAAATCGATACCCTGCGTCAACAGGCCCTGCAGCGTTTCGGTGGTTTCCAGGGCGGCAACGCACCTGAGCTGCCGGCCGAGCTGTTCCAGGCACAAGCCGAGCGTCGTGTTCGCGTCGGTCTGCTGCTGGGTGACGTTATTCGCACCAACGAGATCAAGGCTGACGATGCCCGCGTGACCAGCATCATCGAGTCCATGGCTACTGCCTACGAAGATCCGAAGGAAGTGATCGAGTACTACCAGAAGAATGAGCAAATGCTGAATGGCGTGCGCAATCTGGCGGTTGAAGATCAAGCCATCGACCTGATCCTGTCCAAGGCGCAAGTGACCGAGAAAGAAGTTGCCTTTGACGAAGTGATCAACAAGTCCGGTGCCGCTGCCTAAGAACATTTGACTTAAGGTCAAGACTGTTAAGTATAATGGCTCGTGTGATCTCCACTCGGGCCATTTTATTTTAGGGACAATGCCTTATGTACAAGAACTATAACGATGTGACTGAATCCCCACGCAATGCGCTCATCCCGATGGTGGTAGAGCAAACTGCAAAAGGGGAGCGTTCCTACGACATCTATTCTCGTCTGCTGAAGGAGCGGGTGATCTTCCTGACCGGTCAGGTCGAGGATCATATGGCGAATCTGGTGGTAGCCCAGCTGCTGTTCCTGGAGTCAGAGAACCCTGATCAGGACATCAGCATCTACATCAACTCTCCGGGTGGTGCCGTCACGGCCGGCATGTCCATTTATGACACCATGCAGTTCATCAAGCCGGATGTCAGCACAGTTTGCATGGGGCAGGCCTGCTCCATGGGTGCCTTCCTGCTGGCCGGTGGTGCCAAGGGCAAGCGTTTCTGTTTGCCCAGTGCTCGCGTGATGATCCATCAGCCGTTGGGCGGTTTCCAGGGCCAGGCATCTGATATCCAGATCCATGCCCAGGAGATCCTGAAGATCAAGAATACCCTGAACGAGCGTCTGGCCTTCCATACCGGTCAGGACATGGCCACCATAGAGCGTGATACCGATCGTGACAATTTCATGTCGGCCGATCAAGCCGTGGCCTATGGCCTGGTAGACGGTGTCCTGAGCCAGCGCGGCTGAGCAGGGTGTCCCGGACTGTTGTAAACTCAACAGGACGATCCATCCTCTATTGATAAAACGAGGTTGCTGAATGACAGAAAAACGCAAGGGTGAGGGTGATAAGCTGCTCTACTGCTCTTTTTGCGGCAAAAGCCAGCATGAAGTGCGCAAGCTGATCGCTGGCCCTTCCGTCTACATATGTGATGAGTGTGTCGAGCTGTGCAACGACATCATCCGCGAAGAGATCCGCGAGATCTCTCCCAAGCGCGATGGTAGCGAGCTGCCGACCCCTCATGAAATCCGTGCTCACCTGGATGACTATGTGATCGGGCAGGAATATGCCAAGAAGGTGTTGGCCGTGGCCGTCTACAACCACTACAAGCGTCTGCGCAACAGCAGCGAAGCCGGTGGTGTGGAGCTGGGCAAGTCCAACATTCTGCTGATTGGTCCGACCGGTAGCGGCAAGACGCTGCTGGCCGAAACACTCGCTCGTCTGCTGGATGTACCCTTCACCATGGCCGATGCCACCACACTGACCGAAGCCGGTTACGTGGGCGAAGACGTGGAGAATATCATCCAGAAGCTGCTGCAAAAGTGTGACTACGACGTAGAGAAGGCCCAGCGTGGCATCGTCTACATCGACGAGATCGACAAGATCTCCCGCAAGTCAGACAACCCCTCCATTACCCGCGACGTGTCCGGGGAAGGGGTGCAGCAGGCCCTGCTCAAGCTGATCGAAGGCACTATCGCTTCCGTCCCGCCGCAAGGTGGACGCAAGCACCCACAGCAGGAGTTCTTGCAGGTCGATACCTCCAAGATCCTCTTTATCTGTGGTGGCGCCTTTGCCGGTCTGGACAAGGTCATTGAGCAGCGTTCCGTCAAGGGCACCGGCATAGGTTTTGGCGCTGACGTCAAATCCAAGAACGCCAGAGCGACCCTGAGCGAGAACTTCGCCAAGGTGGAACCGGAAGATCTGATCAAGTACGGTCTGATCCCCGAGTTCATCGGTCGTCTGCCGGTGGTCGCGACCCTGACCGAGCTGGACGAGGCTGCCCTCATCCAGATCCTGAAAGAGCCGAAAAACGCGCTGACCAAGCAGTATGCCGCGTTGTTCGATCTGGAAGGGGTGGAGCTGGAGTTCCGTGACGACGCCCTTAACGCCATTGCGCGCAAGGCGATGGAGCGGAAAACCGGTGCCCGTGGTTTGAGATCCATAGTGGAAGCCGTGCTGCTCGATACCATGTATGACCTGCCGTCTCTGGACGGTGTCAGCAAGGTGGTGATCGACGAGACGGTGATCAAAGGGGACTCCGCGCCCTTGATGATCTATGAAAATCCCGAGACCCAGGCCGCTGCATCAGAGTAACAGTCTGATTTTTAATCAAATGAAAGGGGCTTTTTGCCCCTTTCATGCTTTTTACGGTTTCGGCGATTGAATCTCATCTCTACGCCCCCATATACTCAGCCAAGCGCTTTGCCAACGGTATAACAAGCCGAGAGGACATATATGAACCTAGAGCGTTCAGAACGCATCGAGATTCCCGTCCTGCCTCTTCGTGACGTGGTGGTTTACCCCCACATGGTCATTCCACTCTTTGTGGGGCGGGAAAAATCCATTCGCTGTCTGGAAGCGGCCATGGAGCAGGACAAGAAAGTTCTGCTGGTGGCCCAGAAGGATGCGTCAACCGATGAGCCGACGGTGGAGGAGATCTTCTCCGTCGGGACAGTGGCCAATATTCTACAGATGCTCAAGCTGCCGGATGGCACCGTCAAGGTGCTGGTGGAAGGTGGCCAGCGTGCCCGTCTTGAGCGGATGATCGATGACAAGGACTTCTTCGTCGGTGAGGCGCAGTACATCGCCTCCACTGCCATCGAGGAGAAGGACCAGGATGTGCTGGTACGCTCCGCCATCGGTCAGTTTGAAGGCTATATCAAGCTCAACAAGAAGATCCCGCCCGAGGTGCTGACCTCGATTTCGGCGATCGACGATGCTGCGCGTCTGGCCGATACCATGGCCGCGCACATGCCGCTCAAGCTCGAAGACAAGCAGAAGGTGCTGGAAATCGCCTCTGTGTCCGAGCGCATCGAGTTTCTGATGGCGATGATGGAGTCGGAGATTGACCTGCTGCAGGTCGAGAAACGCATCCGCACTCGCGTCAAGAAACAGATGGAGAAGAGCCAGCGCGAGTACTACCTCAACGAGCAGATGAAGGCCATCCAGAAAGAGCTGGGTGAGTTGGAAGACAGCCCGGACGAATTCGAAGCCCTCAATCGCAAGATTGAAGAGGCGGGGATGCCGGAGGAGGCTCGTGAAAAAGCCCAGGCCGAGCTCTCCAAGCTGAAGATGATGTCCCCCATGTCTGCCGAAGCCACCGTGGTGCGTAGCTACGTGGACTGGATGGTGCAGGTGCCATGGAAGGCGCGCTCCAAGGTCAAAAAAGACCTTGGCAAGGCGCAAGAGGTGCTGGACGCGGATCACTTTGGCCTGGAGAAGGTCAAGGATCGCATCCTCGAGTATCTGGCGGTGCAGGCGCGGGTGAACAAGCTCAAAGGCCCCATTCTCTGTCTGGTCGGTCCTCCCGGTGTGGGCAAGACCTCGCTGGGCCAGTCCATCGCCAAGGCGACCGGTCGCAAGTACGTGCGCATGGCGCTCGGCGGCGTGCGTGACGAGGCGGAGATCCGCGGTCACCGTCGCACCTATATCGGTTCCATGCCCGGCAAGCTCATCCAGAAGATGGCGAAGGTTGGCGTGAAGAACCCGCTGTTCCTGCTCGATGAAATCGACAAGATGAGCTCGGATATGCGCGGCGATCCCGCTTCCGCCTTGCTGGAAGTGCTGGATCCGGAACAGAACAACAGCTTCAACGATCACTACCTGGAAGTGGATTATGACCTGTCGGACGTGATGTTCGTGGCCACCTCCAACTCCATGAACATTCCGGGTCCGCTGCTGGACCGGATGGAAGTGATCCGTCTGTCCGGTTACACCGAAGACGAGAAGCTCAACATTGCCAAGCAGCATCTGGTTGCCAAGCAGATCCAGCGCAACGGCCTGAAAGAGTCCGAGATCACCATCGAAGATTCTGCTCTGGTCGGGGTGATCCGCTACTACACCCGCGAGGCGGGGGTGCGGAATCTGGAGCGCGAGATCTCCAAGATTTGTCGCAAGGCAGTCAAGCGCATCCTGCTGGACAAGAGCATCAAGCATGTTCAGGTCAATCAGGCCAACCTCAAGGAGTTCCTCGGGGTACAGCGTTTCGATTACGGCAAGGCCACCGATCAGAACCAGGTGGGTCAGGTCTGTGGTCTGGCGTGGACCGAAGTGGGCGGCGATCTGCTCACCATCGAGACCACCAACATGCCGGGCAAGGGCAAGCTCACTTACACCGGCTCGCTCGGTGACGTGATGCAGGAGTCCATCCAGGCCGCCATGACGGTGGTGCGTGCTCGTGCCGAGAAGCTGCGCATCAATGCGGACTTCTACGAGAAGCGCGATATCCACGTGCACGTGCCGGAAGGGGCGACCCCGAAAGACGGTCCGAGCGCAGGTATCGCCATGTGTACCGCCCTGGTCTCCAGCTTGACCGGCAATCCGGTCCGTGCTGATGTAGCCATGACGGGGGAAATCACCTTGCGTGGCGAAGTCTTGCCCATCGGCGGTCTCAAAGAGAAGTTGCTGGCGGCCCATCGCGGTGGCATCAAGCGTGTGCTTATCCCGAAAGAGAACGAGCGCGATCTCGAAGAGATCCCGGACAACGTCAAACAAGACCTTGAAATCTATCCTGTTCGCTGGATTGACGAGGTGCTGGAACTGGCGTTGCAGGACAATCCGCAGGGGTTTGAGCGCGTTTCTGTCGTGTAAATGTTGATGCGCCGCAAATTTGGCGCATTCGGAGGGTGGTTAAGGCTTGCATGCGCCGGATAACGGAAGTAGCCTTGACCACCGATCGGGTACTCGTGATGAGTCGCAATGCGTGATGTGGCGCGGGTTTGCGCTAGATTGTCACTTGCAACTGATCAGGAGGCTTGCTATAAAACTTCCACTTGTTGTGGCCAGGGAAATCGGCGCCGCAGCGATGTTCGATAAAAGGGGAATATAAGAGTGAATAAATCTCAACTGATTGACAAGATTGCAGACGGTGCTGATATCTCCAAAGCCGCTGCTGGCCGTGCGCTGGATGCTTTCATTGACGCCGTGGGTGAAGCTCTGAAAGAGGGTGACCAGGTTGCTCTGGTGGGTTTTGGTACTTTCGCCGTACGCGAGCGTGCTGCCCGTTCTGGCCGTAACCCGCAAACTGGCGCGACCATCGAAATCGCTGCTGGTAAAGTTCCTGCCTTCAAAGCCGGCAAGGCCCTGAAAGACTCGGTCAACTAAGTCCGGGCGCTGATATCACATCGGCCACCGTCCTTGGTCGCAGACCAGACAAGTGAGAGGGCTCTCCCTCATACTGATTGACCAAGGCGCATCGCAATCGGTGCGCCTTTTCATTATTTACGCCCATCGAGTTCGGGAGCATAAGTACAAACATGATGTTGGATAAACTACGCGAAGGGGCGCAGGGCAAGGTAGCCAAGGTTATCTTGGGCCTGATCATCCTCTCCTTTGCCTTGGCCGGTGTAGGTAGCTACCTCAATGGCCCGGCACGTACCGCCCCCGCCACCGTCAACGGCAATGAGATAAGCTCGGCTGCGCTGGAAAATGCCTATCGCAATGAGCGGGCCCGCATGGAATCCCAAATGGGCGAGTCTTTCAGCCAGTTGGCCGCCAATCCTGGTTACATGAAGCAGTTCCGCCGCGGTGTGCTGGACCGCCTGATCGATCAGGCCCTGTTTGACAGCAAGGCCCGTGAACTGGGTCTGCGCGTCAGCGATGAGCAGATCAAGCAGGCCATCGTCGCCATGCCAGAGTTTGCCGAAGATGGCAAATTCAACAATGACCGCTATCTGCAGCTCATTCGTCGTGCCGGTATGACGCCTGAGATGTTCCGTGACTCTCTGCGACAGGACATGGTGCGCCAGCAACTGATGGGCGCCCTGCTGGGCTCCGAATTTGCGCTCAAGGGTGAAGCCGAGCAACTCGACAAGCTCTACAACCAGACCCGGGATCTGCGCCTGGTTCGTCTGTCTGCCGACTCTTACATGGGGGATGTACAAGTCTCTGATGAGGAAGTGGAACAGTACTACAAGACCAACAGTGCCCGTTTCATGAACGATGAGAAGGTCAAGGTTGACTATCTGCTGCTGGATGCCTCCACCCTCGGCAAAGAGATCAAGGTCACCGAACAGGATGCTCAAGATTATTACGATCAGCATCAGGATCTGTTCCAGCGTGCCGAGCGCCGTCAGGTGGCACACATTCTGATCCCGTTTGGCAAGGACGAGAAAGCCGCCGAGCAGAAGGCCGAGGCCGTGCTGGCCAAAGCCAAGGCCGGTGACGATTTCGCCGCGCTGGCCAAGGCCGACTCTTCCGATACCTTCTCCGCCAAGAAGGGCGGCGAGCTCGACTGGTTCGAGAAAGGGGTGATGGATCCGGCGTTCGAGAAGGCGGCTTTCGCCCTCGGCAAGGCGGGTGATCTCTCCGCCGTGGTGAAGAGCCCGTTTGGTTTCCACATCATCAAGCTGCTGGGGGTTGAAGCGGCCCAGACCAAGCCGTTTGCCGATGTGAAAGGGGAGACCATCAGCCGTTTGCAGGCTGACAAGGCCAAGGAGCAGTTTTTTGCCGAGCAGCAGAAGATGGCTGACAGCAGCTTTGAGAACCCGGATTCGCTGGACTTGACTGCCGATACCATGGGTCTGAAGGTACAATCTACCGGCTATTTCAGCCAGGCCGATGCGCCGGCACCGCTCAATGATCCCAAAGCGCTGTCCACTGCGTTTTCCGAGCAGCTGCGCGATGACAACACCAACTCCGATGTGATCGAACTGGCTGATGGCAAGGCGCTGGTCATGCATATCACAGGCTATCAACCGAAAGCGGCCAAACCGCTGGCGGAGATCAAGGAGCAGGTGATTGCGGCCATCAAGCACGACAAGGCTGGTGAAGTGGCCCGTGGCAAGGCGCAGGGTCTGCTGGACAAGCTGAAGGGCGGTGAGAATATCCAGGCCGATCTGACTGCGCTGGGTCTGAAGGTGGAGACGCACAAGGGTGTTGCTCGCTTCACTCAGGACATGGATCAGAACCTGCTGGCCCAGGCGTTCCGCATGCCCCATCCGATCGATGGCAAGCCGAGCGTCGAGCTGGTGACCGAAGCCAACGGCGATCGCGTCGTAGTGGCGCTGGACAAGGTCAACGTGAGCAAGGAGCCATCCCAGATGGTCAGCCTGCTGCAAGGACAGCTTGGCCAGGGCAAGGCTCAGGCGAGCTACAAGTCGCTGATCGACGAGCTGCGCAAAGCGGCCAAGATCGAGTACTTCACCGATGTGGAAGCCACAGTCGAATAAACCCGACCGGTTGCAATCCATTGAAAACGGCCCCGTAATGGGGCCGTTTTTTTATCTGTGCAGTGCTGATGTATTGCACTGGCTACATGACCTGATTGCTGCGCGGACCAAGGTTGACCGTCTGCAGAGGACGATCGCCGGCCATAAAAAAAGGCTCTGTCCCAATTACGTGTTGAAAGGCTAATCTTGAAGTAGGCCATCTCCTTGAGGTCTACCATCATGGATA